>NZ_JAAKVF010000003.1:0-342031 GCF_049175515.1 Aeromonas sp. 600479 | reverse complement strand
GGAGAAGGATTCGAACCTTCGAAGGCAGAGCCGTCAGATTTACAGTCTGATCCCTTTGGCCGCTCGGGAACCCCTCCCCAAGTGCGAGGCGCATACTAACAGATCTTCGCTCTTTGTGAACCCCTTGAAGCGTTTCTGGCAGCAAAAAATGACTGTTCGTCGATTTTTTGATACATCCAGCTCAAAAATCAAGCTTATCAGCAAGTTGCATGCTGATTTTCTGCACAAAAGAGCATCCGTGCAAGGGGGTGAGGTAGATAAGAGAAGACTGCCAGTGTCGGCAGTCTTCCCGATCATCACATCTAGCGCTGGAACGGGTAGACGGAACCCAGTTTCAGGATTTGGGTCAGCTCGTCCAGCGCGCTGCGAGACTCCTGCACCAGGGTCGGATCACGCAGGTCATCGAGGGTCAGGCGGTCGCGGTAGTGGCGATCTACCCAGCCATCGAGGCGGGCAAACTGGCTGTCGTTGATAAGGCAGGCCGGATTGACCGCAGCGAGTTCCTGATCGTTCATGGCAACCCGCAGTCGCAGGCAGGCCGGGCCGCCACCATTACGCATGCTCTGTTTCACATCCATATAGTGGACCGCCTTGATCGGAGTCTCCTGCGTCAGCAGCTTGCCAAGATAGGCCGACACCGCCGGATTATCGCGGCACTCGGTGGGGGCGATAATGGCCATCTCGCCGCTCGGCAGGGTGAGGATCTGGGTGTTGAACAGGTAGGATTTCACCGCATCCAGCACGGATACCTCGGCAGTCGGCACTTCGATAAAGTGCAAATCCCCCTCGCCAAACTTGTCGCTGATCTCTGATAGCACGGCTTCGGTGTTGAGGAACGCTTGCTGGTGGAAGAAGAGCACATTCTGGTTGCCCACTGCGATCACGTCGTTGTGGAATACCCCCTGATCGATCACCTCCGGGTTTTGCTGAATAAACACCACGCTCTCCTCGCCAAGGCCATGCAGGCGGGCAATGGCCTGGCTTGCCTCCAGAGTCTGGCGGGCCGGATAGCGCTTCGGCGCCGGGCGGGAGTAGTCAAAGGCGCTGCGGCCATAGACAAACAGCTCGACCCCCGCCTCGCCGTAGGCGCGGCAGAGGCGGGTGTGGTTGGCCGCCCCCTCGTCACCGAAGTGATCATTTTCCGGCAGGTGGAGGTGGTGGCTGAAGTGGCGATCATTGTTGAACACGGCGCGCAGGATACGGCCAGTGACGTCCGGCTCCAGTGATCGGTGAAACTTGTTGGTCAGGTTGGCGGGTGTGAAGTGAATGCGGCCATCCCGGGTATCGGCACTCGGGGAGACGGTGGCGGCGTTGGCGGTCCACATGCTGGAGGCCGAATAGCAGGCGGCCAGTACGGCGGGAGCCTGTTTGGCGGCCTGTTCCAGCACCCGGGCATCGTTGCCGGTGAAGCCGAGGCGGCGCAGGGTGGCAAGATCGGGGCGCTCTTGTGGCGCCAGTACACCCTGGGTCATGCCAAGCTCGGTCAGCGCCTTCATCTTGAGCAGCCCCTGTTTGGCGGCCTCTTTCGGATTGGAAGCCTCCTGGGCATTGCTCTGGGAGGCAACGTTGCCGTAGGAGAGGCCTGCATAGTTATGAGTCGGGCCGACCAGACCGTCGAAATTGACCTCGAAGTGCTTCATTGAGTACATCCTTTCGATTTTTATGATGGGTAGCGGTTCCTTCCGCGCACAATGCGTCGGGGTTGGGCCATTATAAAGAGATTTTATGTTTTTGTAACAAGCCGGTAACCAGCAGACGTTTTTATGTCGTTTCAGATATAAAAAGAGGGGCGGTATGGCAGAAAATTGAAAAAGCGGTTGCGTCCGGCCTGTTGCCTTCGCATTAATAAATAAAGAAGCAATAAAAGAAGCCGTGTGGTTCGGGCTGGTCAGGCAAATTTGCTCACAAGATTGCTTTTTCGCGCCAAATCTCTTATACAGCCCCACAAAACCGCACACCAACCCCGTCGGGTGCAATGAGGATAATAGTTACAGCATGGGCAAATCACTGGTCATAGTGGAGTCTCCGGCCAAGGCCAAGACGATCAACAAATATCTGGGCAAGGACTACGTGGTGAAATCCAGCGTTGGTCATGTTCGCGATCTGCCCACCAGCGGCAGCGCCAGCACCGAGCCCAAGAAACCCGTCATTCGCGGTATCAAGTTGAGCGAAGCTGAAAAGGCAGCCAAGGATCGCAAGGCCCTGTTTGCCCGGATGGGTATCAATCCGACCGCTGGCTGGCAGGCTAACTACCAGATTTTGCCCGGCAAGGAGAAGGTGGTCAGCGAGTTGCAAAGTCTGGCCGAGAAAGCCGACACCATCTATCTCGCAACCGACTTGGATAGAGAAGGAGAGGCGATCGCCTGGCACCTGCGCGAGATCATTGGTGGCGACGACAGCCGCTACAAGCGCGTGGTGTTCAACGAGATCACCAAGAGCGCCATCAAGGAGGCGTTCGCCCAGCCGTCCGAACTCAATATTGACCGCGTTAATGCCCAGCAGGCTCGTCGTTTCCTCGACCGAGTGGTGGGTTATATGGTCTCTCCACTGCTGTGGAAGAAGCTGGCGCGCGGTCTTTCCGCCGGTCGAGTGCAATCCGTTGCGGTGCGTCTTATCGTCGATAAAGAGCGCGAAATCAAGGCGTTCGTACCGGTCGAGTTCTGGGATCTCAATGCCGACCTGCTGACTGCCGACAAGAGCGATCTGCGTATGGAAGTGGTCAGCCGCAACGGGGCTGACTTCAAGCCGGTGACCCAGGCCGAGACCTTTGCCGCTGTCGCAGCCTTGGAAGGGGTCGACTACAAGGTCGTTAACCGGGAAGACAAGCCGACCGGCTCCAAGCCGTCCGCGCCGTTTATCACCTCCACCCTGCAGCAGGCGGCCTCTACCCGTCTGAGCTTCGGGGTCAAGAAGACCATGATGATGGCCCAGCGTCTCTATGAAGCGGGTTACATCACCTATATGCGTACCGACTCCACCAACCTCAGCAAAGAGGCGGTTGAAGCGGTGCGTGAATATATCGGCGAGCATTATGGCGCGGCCTATCTGCCAGCCGAGCCGAATCTGTATGGCGCCAAGGCCAATGCCCAGGAAGCGCACGAAGCGATCCGTCCCTCCAACGTACAGGTGACTGCCGAGATGCTGGAAGGGATGGAGCCGGATGCCATGCGTCTGTACGATCTCATCTGGCGTCAGTTCGTTGCCTGCCAGATGACCCCCGCTCAGTACGACTCTTCCACCCTGACCGTCAAGGCGGGTGAGTTCGAGCTCAAGGCCCGTGGTCGTACCCTGCGCTTCGCCGGTTGGACCAAGGCGCTGCCGCCGATGGGTCGCAAGGGTGAAGATAGCCAGCTGCCTGCGGTCACCGTGGGCGAGGTGCTGAAACTGGTCAAGCTGGATCCGCGCCAGCACTTTACCAAGCCGCCTGCCCGTTTCACCGAAGCTGCGCTGGTGCGCGAGCTGGAAAAACGCGGCATCGGCCGTCCCTCTACCTACGCCTCCATCATCTCCACCATCGTTGATCGTGGTTATGTGCGGGTCGAGAGCCGCCGTTTCTTCGCCGAGAAGATGGGTGAGATCGTCACCGATCGTCTGGTGGAGAACTTCGTCGAGCTGATGAACTACGAGTTCACCGCCAAGATGGAAGACAAGCTCGATGGCATCGCTGAAGGGAGCCTGGAGTGGAAGAAGGTGCTGGATGCCTTCTACGCCGAGTTTACCCAGGAGCTGGAGAAGGCTGACAAGGCGCCCGAAGAGGGCGGCATGCGTGCCAACCAGATGGTGATGACTGACATCGACTGCCCGGATTGCGGCCGCAAGATGGGCATTCGTACTGCCACCACCGGTGTTTTCCTTGGCTGCTCCGGCTATGCCCTGCCGCCGAAAGAGCGCTGCAAGAAGACCATCAACCTGGTCTCTGCCGACGAGTTTGTCTCCGCCACTGACGGTGAAGAGGCGGAAACCGAAGCGCTGCGTGCCAAGCACCGTTGCGGTGTCTGTGGCACAGCGATGGATGCCTACATCATCGATGACAGCCGCAAGCTGCACGTCTGTGGTCGCAACCCGGACTGCGATGGCTACGAAATCGAGAAGGGCCAGTTCAAGCTCAAGGGCTACGAAGGGCCGAGTATCGAGTGCGACCGCTGCGGCAGCGAGATGCAGCTCAAGAACGGTCGTTTCGGCAAGTACATGGGCTGCACCAACGAGACTTGCAAGAACACCCGCAAGATCCTGAAAAACGGCGACATCGCGCCGCCGAAAGAAGATCCGGTACCGTTGCCGGAGCTCAAGTGCACCCAGTCCGATGCTCACTTTGTGCTGCGTGACGGTGCTGCCGGTCTGTTCCTGGCAGCCAGCAACTTCCCCAAATCCCGCGAGACTCGCGCGCCGCTGGTGGAAGAGCTCAAGCGCTTCAAGGATCGCATCTCCGCCAAGCACAAGTATCTGGCGGGAGCCCCGCTCACCGATCCGGACGGCAACCCCGCCATCGTGCGCTTCAGTCGAAAGACCAAGGAGCAGTACGTGATGAGCGAGGTCAACGGCAAGGCGACCGGTTGGACCGCTCACTACGACAACGGTACCTGGCAAGAGAGTTTGCCGAAGGCGAAGAAAGCCTGATGACAAAGAGGCCCCGACCAGGGGCCTCTTTGCTTATGGATAAGGGTATACTGAGACAGCTGCAAGGAGTGCAGCAGTCGTCAATCGCGAAGTAGACAAGGAGGTTGAGATGGAGATTAACGAGATCCGGCCGGGCATGAGCTGCATGACCCGGGAAGGGGCTGCCTATGTGCTGGAGGTGGACCGACAGAGCCTGCTTGTGCTGCTGCAGCGCGAGGACGAGACTATACCGGTGCAGGTGCGCAGTGAGGAGATCCTGGCACCGCTGGAGTGATCTGGCAGTGCCCCCCTCAAAACGGCAGTAGAAAAAGCAGCTCGGCCAGGTCGGGCTGCCATTGCCACTCCTTCATTCTGACCCGCCCACCAATCACGGGCACGCCCTCTTCCTGCAGCAATCCCGCCTGTCTGTCGAAGCCAGCCGACCCTTTTGGTAAGGAGATGGTGCCTGCTGCGCCCAGCACCCGATGCCACGGCAGTACCTTGTCGGTTTCCCGCAGCACCTTGCCTACCAGTCTTGCCCGTCCGGGCAACCCCGCCAGATCGGCCACCTGACCGTAACTGGCCACCTTGCCGGCAGGGATCAGGGCGATGATCGCTTCGATACGGGCTGTTTTGTTCAATGGGGATGGACTTGGTTCAATGCTCATAGACCCGATTCGTCAAAAACAACAGAAGCGCCATTGTGGCGCTTCTGTCATGGGGCTGGCAATGATTCAGCCGAAGGTCTGGCTAAGCCCCTTCAGTTGCTTGGCCCGTTCCAGCAGAGCCTGACTTGAGTGATCGACATCCAGCATCTTCTGACTGTTGGCGTGGGAGTACTCGGAGATCTGGTGGATGCTGCGGCTGATCTCCTCCACGACCGCTTGTTGCTGCTCAGCAGCGGTGGCGATCTGAGTGGAGTGTTCGGTGACCAGCTCTATCTCTGCCAGCACGGTATGGAGGCTGCTGGCGCCCTGGCGGGTCATCTCGGCACATGCGCGGGTCTGTTGCAGGTTCTCCTGCATCATCCCCTTCCAACGTCCCAGCGTGTGCTGGATCTGCTTGATGCTGCCCTGGATCTGCTCGGTCGCCTTGTGGGTGCGGGTCGATAGAGTTCGCACCTCGTCGGCCACCACTGCAAAACCACGGCCCTGCTCCCCGGCGCGAGCCGCTTCGATGGCAGCGTTGAGGGCCAGCAGGTTAGTCTGCTCGGCGATGCCCTGGATCTCGCCCATCACACTGCCAATCCGTTCGGATTCGCTGGCGAGCTCTACCGCCGAGTTGAACGCCAGCTCTGCCTGTTTGGCGAGCTGTTCGATCTGTTGTTCGGTCTGGTTCAACTGCTGGTTGGTTTGTTCACAACGATTGCGAGCTTCGTTGACCTGACCGTTGGAGTCCTGAATGTTGCGGGCGATCTCGTGAGCTGTGTTGGCCATCTGAGTCATAGCCGTAGCCATCTGCTGGGTCTGGGCATCTTGCTCGTTGATATCGAGACAGGCTTGATGAGAGGCCTGCTTCAGATTGATGGCCAGGGTTTGCAGAGGTGCCGTGGCATCATTGATCCGCCCCAACACGGTTCGGATGCGGGCCTGCAGCATCTTGATATGAAAATCGGCAATGGCGCCGGGATTGTCACCGGAGTAGACCAGCCGGGTCAGACTGTCATATTCGCGGCCCAGTTGCTGCAGATAGTGGGGCAAGGCGAAGAGCTCGCGCCAGTAGGCTCCGCCAAGAAGCAACAGGGGCAGCAGCATCAGCAGGACGGTCATGGCCCCTTGGCTGGCGAAGGCCCAGCCCATTATGCCGAGCAGCAACAGGGTAATGGCCGGGGTGCGCACTCTGGCAAGAGAGGGAAGGTTGCTGCTGTTGCCGCGCTCGGCCTTGAGCAGGGCTTGGTAGGTCTGAGCGGCGATGCGCTTGAATTGGGGCTCGGGCTTGCAGCGTACCGACTGGTAGCCGCTGATCCTGTTCCCCTCGTAGATGGGGGTGACGTAGGCATCTACCCAGTAGTAACGACCATCCTTGCAGCGATTTTTGACGATGCCGCGCCAGGGTTTCCCCTCCTTGAGGCGGGCCCAGAGATCGGCGAAGGCGGCCTTGGGCATGTCGGGATGGCGCACCAGGTTGTGATTGTGGCCAACCAGCTCGTCGGCGCTATAGCCGGCGATGGTGCAAAAGGCCGGATTGGCGTAGGTGATCACCCCGCGCAGGTCAGTGGTGGAGACCAGTTGTACGTCGGCAGGAAACTCCACTTCGCTATCCAGGGTATGGACGTCTCTGCGGGCCATAGGAATACGCTCCGATGCTCTTGTTGACAATGTTGTCGTTGTTATTGTGGCAGATCTGGAGGTGGCCGCAGGCTCGCGCCAGCAGGCGCCAGACCAGTTTCATAGGGGGCTGAATTTTGCCAATAATGGCGGATGAATGGTAGGGGGTTGTGAGATTTTGTTGGCTAATTGTAAAAAAGGCGGCCAATTGGCCGCCAAAGTAGAGACAACATTACCTCTGTGGCATCCGGTAGCGCACCTGCAACTGATCGAGGATCTGCAGCTGGCCCGGCAGGCGGGCGGTGAAGTGCTCCCAGCCCTTGTGGGCGGGCTCGCTCCAGGCCACCTCGGCCGTGGCCAGCATGCGCGGGAACAACATGTAGTCGAGACGATCGCGGCTGGTGATCAATTCTGACCACAAGGGGCTCAGTACCCCGAGGATGTTATCGTTGGCATGGAAATCGGCTGGCGCAGGATCGCAAGCATAGACCTGCTCCAGATTGAGGGTTCCCGCCCAGTAGAGGCCGGGTTCATGAATATCGGCGCTCCAGGCGAGATCGAGATAGAGGAACTGGGCGGGCGCCATCACCACCGGATAGCCGGCCGCGGCGGCGTCCAGCCCCGCCTGAAAACTGGTCCAGGCACAGACGGCAGCTTTGCGGCTCACCTTGTCGCCATGCAGGATCTCCTCCCAGCCGATCATCTGTTTGCCTCTGGCGGCCAGATAGCGCTGGCAGTGGCGCAGCAGATGGCCCTGCAGCTCGCGACAGTCGGCGTATCCCTGTTCGGCCATCAGCTGCTGGCAGGCGGGGCTGTCGGTCCAGACCCCGGTCGGCACCTCGTCACCCCCCATGTGGATCTGCGGGCCGGGGAAGAGCTCGCACACCTCGTCCAGCACGGCCTCTAGGAAGCGGTAGGTGCCGGGCAGGGCGGGGTTGAGCACGTTGTCATCGAAATGCTGAACCGAGCGGTAGCGGGAGTGATCCGCCGTTTCGATCAGCAACTCGGGCAGCGCCTTGATGGCGGCGTGGCAGTGGCCCGGGATGTCGATCTCGGGAATGACGGTGATGCCGAGCTCACTGGCATAGTTCACCAGCTCCTTCACCTCGCTCTGGGTGTAGTAGCCGCCATAGGGTTCGGCGCCGCCGCTGAGCTGGGGGCCGATCGCCAGATCGTGGCCGCGCCAGGCACCCACGTCGGTCAGTGCCGGGAAGGCTTTGATCTCGAGTCGCCACCCCTCGTCATCGGTCAGATGCCAGTGGAAGCGGTTGAACTTGTAGAGGCTCATCAGCTTGAGCAGGCGCTTGATGGTGGCCGGAGTGTGGAAGTGGCGGGCGCAGTCGAGAAAAATGCCGCGAAAGCCAAAGCGCGGGGCATCCTCCAGTGTGATGCAGGGCAGGCTCTCCCCATGTTGCAGATACCACTGGGCTAGCGTCACCAGCCCATGGCGCCAGCCCGTTTCGTCGGCGGCGGCAATTACCACCTCCTGCGGCGTGATGGTGAGTTGGTAGGCTTCAGGGGCTAGCTTGGCCTCGGTTAGCCGGATTTCTGCGTCGTGATCCTGCTCCAGTGCCAGCGACGTCAGCTCGTTGAAGTGGGCCAGCAGCTTCGGTACATCGCGGGGGGCGCTGACATGAGCCCGCTCGGCCAGCCGGAAGTTCCCCTCCAGCAGTACCAGATGGGCCGGTTGCGGCACTATGCCGGGCAGGGGCTCGACATCCGGTAGATCGGGTCGGGTTACCGGCGGGTTTTCCAGTCCAAGATCCTGAGCGGCCAGTGTCACCGGCAGCAGCTGGGCACCTGTGGTCGCCTCCGGCAAGCTGAGGAAAAAGCCCTGCGGCATGTCGGAGAGCTTCTTGATGGGCGTCTGGCGGCAGCAAAAGCGCAGCTCGCAGCTGCCAGCGTTCGGGATCAGCACCTTGTAGCTGCCGCTCTGGCGCTCCAGCTCGCCCCCTTGCAAGGAGTCGGGGTCGATATGGCGAGCTAGACAGAAGTGCAGCTTCCACCGGGTATCCGGTATGTGGGAGAGGGTGAAGGTGAACCAGACATCCTCGCCGTCACGTCGGGCGACCTGGGTGTGGATCAGGGGTGTAGACATGGAAAATCCTCTGATTGGGCAAACAGGATGGCGCCATCGAGCGCATCTGCCTGGGGGGGGATCAGGTTGAGCTGGCCGAGACGGGGAGCGAGGCGGGTGCCAATCCCCCCCAGCAGGGCGATCTGTCTGGCACCCAGCTGGGTCATCCCCTCCAGCAGGATCCGCAGTTGTTCGCAGGTTTCGTCCAGCAGCTGATTGGCGAGCTCGTCACCATCGCTGGCGGCATCGAATACCCAGGGGGCAAAGTGGCCATAGTCCGCCGGAATGGCGCGGGCGGCCCAGCGTACCACTTCAGCCTGATCCCGCTTGAAGCGGTCCATCAGGCGGATGGCGAGGGTGCTGGGGGGCAGAATGCCGTCGTGGCAGAGCAGGGATTGTTGGATGGCGCGCAGCCCCAGCCAGGCGCCGCTGCCTATGTCTGAAATGGGGGAGCCGCGGCCGGAGCAGGTGCGAATGCGCCCCTCCTGATAGACCAGCCCCACCGAGCCGGTACCGGCGATGAGGATGGCCCCCTCACGGCCGCCAAAGGCGCCGAGGCAGGCACCGAAGGCATCGGAGGTGAGTCTGACGCTGGCAAAGGGGAAGGGCATCTCGAGCAGGGCGTGATAGCAGTCGGCCAGCTCGGCGGAGGCGAGCGCAAGCCCGACCCCCATCTGCTGTTCACTTTCGATAGCGATCCCGGCGGCAAGACGGGCGCTGGCGATGGCGGCCAGCACATTGGCGTGGGCATGGGGGATGCCCAGCTCCAGATTGGAGCCGGCCGCGCGCCCCTCTCCGAGCAGCTTGCCCGCCCGATCCCGAATGCGGGCGCGGGTGTGGGTGCCCCCGCCATCGACGCCGACCCAGAACTCAATCATGGCGACCTCCCTGCTCATGTCGATCACTCTGCGCACTCTGCCAGCTGATGGCAAGGGCAAACCAGGCGGCGTGGGGGATCCACTGCTCGCCCCAGCGCCAGTTCTGATCCAGCCGCTCCCTGTACTCCTCCGGAATAAAGGCCACGTCGTTTTCGTCATCAAACCCTGAGGTGATGCCGTTGCAGATCCCCCCCTGCGCATTGGGATACCCGGCGGTATAGGCGGGGTTGTTGATGCCGTGGCCCGCCAGCATGCAGGCGTTGAAGGGGTTTTGCCCGAGGATCCAGTCGAGTTGGCGCTGGCCATAAGTGAGCAGTGGCTGGCTCTGGCGGGGGAAGTGGCGGGCGCCAGCAAAGGCCATGGCCGCCAGCGAGGCGAGGCGGGCGTTCTCCCCCTGCCACCAGTAACCGGATTCGTTGTTGTGGGGCATAAAGAAGCTGACGCGCGGCGCTTCATCCACCCCTTTGACATATTGGCGGGCGAGGGAGAAGGGGTTGCCCGCGCGGGCACAGAGCGCCAGCTCGGCGGCCAGCGCCTGCTCCACCACGGTTTGTACCCTAGCCTTGTATTCCTGATCCGGCTCTACGCCCAGATATTCCAGCAGTGCCAGCACCGGCAGACCCGCCTCAGCGGCGTGGTAGTAGGGGCGCGAGCCATCCTCGTTGGCCGACCAGTAGTGACCCAGCTCAGGATGAGGGCGCTGGCGGGCACAGAGTTTGCTGGCACGGGCTCTCGCCTCATTCAGCCACTCGGCGCCGAAAGTGCGGGTCAGCTCCACCGCTGCCAGCAGGGCGCAGTAGTCGTCGATGATGTTCTCGACCCCGTCATCGAGGTAGGCAAGGTTGTGTTCGCACAGATGCAGGTAGCCGCGTTTGGCTGCCTCGGCGTAGCGGCTGGCATCGAAGTCGCCGCTGACGCTCTCGCGGGCGGCGCGGGCCAGCGCGGCGATGGCCATGCCGCCCCCTTGGCGAAAACCCGCCTGCCAGTTGGCGGACTTGAGCCCCTGCTGGGTGGCATAGGCGCACAGCTCGCGCTGGGCGGGATCCTTGCTCCACTTGTCGAACAAAGTCATGTAGAAGAAGCCCGACTCATCCTGCATCCGGCAGAGGAAATCGGCGCCGTGCAGCGCCTCGTCATTGAGCCGCTTGCGGAGGTTCACCCCGTCGATATCGCGGCGTGGGGCCAGCAGTTCCCGGCACTTGAGCAGTGACCACACCACCATGGGGGTCTGCTGGGGGTTGAGGTAGTTGGCGTAGGAGAGGTGGCTCAGGTACTTGCTCATGTCGCCGCTGGCATCGAACCAACCGCCGTGCACATCTTTGTGCTGGTCGGTGCCAAACAGGCGGGCATTGCGGTCGGCCCGATCGAAGGTGCCGCTGGCGCGCTGCCCTTTGAAGTAGTGAATGACATCGGAGAGGCAGCGGCTGGCCAGCAGATCCTGGCCGATGGCAAAACGGGTCGAGCGGACTATGCCTTGGGCAGTGATCGCCTCCAGCCGATAGTGGCCGGGCTCCTTGAAGGCGGAGAAGTCGGCGCGCCAGTAAGCGCGCCCTTGCCAGCCTGGGACGCTGCCAGCCGGTTGCAGCGGGGTTTCAAACAGGATCTGGCCATCATCGAGGCGTTGCAGCCTGACATAGCCGCCGAGATCAGGGGCGGGGGAGGTTTGCAACAGGGCGACCTTGTGTCCGTCGCACTCGTAGCCCACCTGATTGATCAAGAGTTCCATCAAGGTATTACTCCTGTGGTTCACCGCCGGGCGGTGAGGCACATCACGGGGCTGTGGCCGCCCCGTATCGAGGCATGGCCGGACAGGGTTGTCCGGCCGGTATCGGGTTCACCTTCACTCGTAGAGGTAGCAGCGCACGAAGTGGTTGTCGGCAAGCTTGGTGATAGGGGGGAGCGCCTCCTTGCAGCGGGGCATTGCCTGATTGCAGCGCCCGGCAAAGGGGCAACCGCAGGACTCCGGCGTCCAGAGCGGGATCTCCCCCTTGCGGCCACCCTCCAACTCGGCGTGGATGCTCTTCTCCGGATCGGGCACCGCCGAGATAAGCAGCTGGGTGTAGGGGTGCTGCGGGTGGTGCAGTATCTCGTCCACCTCACCCCACTCCACCATGTGCCCTACATACATGACAGCCAGATCTTCCGCCACATAGCGGGCGGTGGCGATGTCGTGGGTGATGTAGAGCATGGAGACGCCGAGCTCATTCTTCATCTGCTCCATCAGGTTGAGGATGCCGATGCGAATGGAGACGTCGAGCATGGAAGTCGGCTCGTCCGCCAGCACCACTTCCGCCTCCACCGCCAGATTGCGGGCGATGTTGACCCGCTGGCGCTGGCCGCCGGAGAGCTGGTGCGGATACTTGGCCGCCGTTGCTTTGGCAGGGGTCAGGCCGACCTTTTCCAGTAGGGCGTAGACCATGTCGGGCAGCTCTTTTTTGTCGATCACCTTGCTGTGCAGCAGCAGGGGGCGGGCGATATGGTGATAGATGGTGTGGGTCGGGTTGAGCGAACCGAACGGATCTTGCCACACCATCTGCACGCTCTGGCGATAGTCCAGCAGGGCGGTGCCCTTGTTGAACTCCTCCAGATCGTGGCCGCGATAGAGAATGCGCCCGGCACTGAGCTTGTACATCTTGGCGATGATCTTGGCGATGGTACTCTTGCCGGAGCCCGACTCCCCGACCACCGCCAGGGCGCGGCCCCGGTGCAGGTTGAAGGTGATGTCGGAGAGTGCCCGCATCTTGCCACTCTTGATGGCATTGGAGTTGATGGGGAAGTCCTTGTAGAGGTGCTGGACTTCGATGATGGGTGCATCGGTTTTGGCGATTTGCATGACAGACATCCTTAACAGCCAGCGGCCTTGTCCAGATAGATCACGGAATCTTGTTGCAGTCCCTGCTCCTCATAGAGGTGGCAGGCGGTCTGTTGCCCGGGGCGGATCTCGGCCAATCTGGTGTACTCCTGACGGCAGCGATCGTGCACCTTGCCGCAGCGGGCCTGAAAACGGCAGCCGACCGGTACCTCCAGCAGGTTGAGCGGGGTGCCCGGGATCCCCTCCAGCACCTTCTTCGGTCCGTGCAGGGGCGGGAAGGAGTTGCCGAGCCCTCTGGTATAGGGGTGTAGCGGCGCGGTCAGGATCGCCTTGGAAGGAGCCACCTCCACCAGCTCACCGGCATACATGATGCCGATGCGATCGCAGAACTCCACCATCAGGGAGAGGTCGTGGGTGATGAACAGAATGGAGAAGTTGAACTTCTCTTTCAGGGCATAGACCTTCTGCAGGATCTCCCGCTGCACCACCACATCGAGCGCCGTGGTTGGCTCATCCATGATCAGGAGTTCGGGGTTGAGCGCCATGGCGATGGCGATCACCAGCCGCTGGCGCATGCCGCCGGAGAACTGGTGCGGGTAGTCCTTGAGCCGGCTCGGGTGGATATCGACGATGGTGAGCAGCTCCTGGGCGCGCTTGATCGCCTCGTAACGGGTCATGCCGGGGTTGTGGGCCAGCAGCACGTCGCAGAACTGCTCCTCCATCCGCAACACAGGGTTCAGGGCGTTCATGGCGGACTGGAACACCACCGACACCTGTTGCCAGCGGTAGGAGCGCAGCCGCTCGTCACCGTAATGGAGGATGTTCTCCCCTTTGAACAGGATCTCGCCACCGCTGATGTAGGCGGGCGGCTTGTGCAGCCGGGCCACCGAGAAGGCGACGGTGGATTTGCCGCAGCCCGACTCACCGGCGAGACCGAAGATCTCGCCCTGTCTGATATCGAAGCTCACCGAGTTGACGGCGCGCACGTCGCCATTTTCGGTGATGTAGTCGACGCAAAGATTGCGTACTGACAGCAGGGGATGCTTGTTCATGCTGTCTTCTCCTGTGCGGCAGAGAGTGGTGTGGCGACCGGGGTGGCAAGTTTCTTCCAGCGGCTCAACCCTTTGTGGGAGCGCAGCTGCGGGTTGGCAATCTCGTCGATGGCGAAGTTGAGCAGGGCCAGACCGGCACCCAGGGTGGCGATGGCAAAGCAGGGCGCCAGGATCTCCCACCAGGCGCCGACCAGAATGGCGCTGGAGGTCTGGGCGTTGTAGAGCATGATGCCCCAGCTCACCACGGTCGGGTCGCCGAGACCCAGGAACTCCAGGGTCGCTTCGGTGACGATGGCGTAGATGATGGAGCCGATAAAGCTCACCCCGATGATGGAGATGAGGTTGGGCAGGATCTCCACCAGAATGATGCGCCAGGCCGGCTCCCCCAGCACTTCGGCGGCGATGACGAACTCCTTCTCGCGCAGGGCCAGGGTCTGGGCGCGGATGACCCGCGCGCCATAGGCCCACGAGGTCAACCCTATTATCACGGCAATCACCGCCGGTGACGCCTCCCCGATAAAGCTCGCCAGCACCAGTAGCAAGGGAAGGTTGGGGATCACCAGCACCACGTTCATCAGGAAGGTGAGGCATTCATCCACCAGACCACCGAAGTAACCGGCGGTGATGCCGATGGCGACGGCCAGGGTGCAGACCAGCAGGCCTGCGCTGAAGCCCACCAGCAGCGAGATACGGGCGCCGTTGGTGAACTGGGCCCAGATATCGTGGCCCATGCGGGTGGAACCCATCACGAACTCGGCACTGGGTGGCTGGTGCGGGCGAGCCACCCGTTTGGTCGGCTCGTTGCTGGCCAGAATGGGGGCAAAGATGGCCATCAGTACGAAGGCAACCACGATGGCGAGGCCACAGGCAGCCTTCTTGTTGCCCAGCAGGATTTTGAGAATGGTCGGCATACGCATCTTATTTGCCTCCTGTACGCAGACGGGGATCCAGGAAGACGTAGAGCACGTCGGCCAGGAAGTTGAAGCTGAGCATGGTGATGGTCATGATGAGCAGCTGCCCCTGAATGAGCGGGTAGTCGCGGGCCAGAATGCCCTGATAGAGGGTCAGGCCCAGGCCGGGATAGTTGAAGATCACTTCGGTGATGAGGGAGCCACCGATGACGAAGCCGAGCGCCATGGAGAGGGCGGTGACGCTGGGCAGAATGGCGTTGCGGGCGCCGTAGTTGAAGATCACCCGGTTGCTGGAGAGCCCCTTGGCCTTGGCCATGGTGATGTAATCCTCGCCCAGCAGGTTGATCATGTTGTTGCGCATGGTGATGAGAAAGCCCCCCACCTGCACCACGGCCAGGGTCAGCACCGGCATGATGGCGTGGGTCATGATGCTCTTGATGTGCTCCCAACCCCAGTCAGCCTTGATCTCCGGGCTGTAGGCGTAGCCGATGGGCAGCCACTCGAGGCTGACCCCGAACAGGAACAGGGCGAGCAGGGAGACCACCACCGGCGGAATGGCCTGCATCACCAGGGTGAGCGGGGAGAGAATGCTGTCCATCCGGCCGCCGCGATACCAGGCGGCGAAGATGCCGACGATGGAACCGATGGAGAAGCTCAGGATGGTGGAGGTGCCGACCAGAAACAGGGTCCAGCCGATGGCACGGCCCAGCACGTCAGAGACCTGCTGCGGGTAGAAGCGCACCGAGGTGCCGAGATCCCAGGTGAAGACACTCTTCACATAGGTGAGAAACTGGGTGCCGATGGGGCCGTCGACAAAGCCGAAGGTGGCTTTGAGGGCTTCTAGGGCGGCGGGTTCCATCATGGCGCCAGCGCGGGCAAACATCACGGAGACAGGATCCCCTGGCATGGCACGGGGTAACAGGAAGTTGATGGTGGCGGCTACCAGAAAGGCAACCAGGTAGAAGGAAAAGCGTCTCAGTATGAATCCCATGATAGTACCTTTTACTGCAAGTCTGCCCCGCGTCGGGTATAGCTACCCCAACCCCGGCAAAGTCGGGCAAGAAGGGGATTAACGGGGAAGATGGCCCCCCGCAGGGGGCCGGGATTGTTTAGCTGTTTGGCTTGAGGGACAACACGTGCAGCAGACGCTCAGGGGTGTCCGGGTGGAGCTGAGGTTTGGCTACCGGGTTATCAGCACTGAACCAGCCGTTGAAGCGCTTGGTGCTGTACTCGTACCAGGTCGGGTTGTTGAAGACCGGAATGATGGTCTGGTTGGCACCAACACGATCCTGGATGGCGAACATGATCTCCTTCTGCTTGGCCGCATCGGCGGTCTGGGTGAAGTCATCGATCAGCTTGTCGAGCTCGGGGTCCTTGTAACGGGGCGCGGCGAAGCGGTTGCCACGCTCACCCATGTTGCGGGAGTGGAACGCGGTCTCGAAGTACTTGTGCGGGTTGGCACCGGCAAAGTAACCCTGCAGGGCTACGTCGAAGTCACCGGTGATCAGGTTCTCGGTCCAGACGGTTGCTTCCGGGGTGGCGGTCTTGGCGTTCAGGCCCAGTGCCTGCAGCCCTTCTACACCGATCTGTACTGTGTTGACCCAGTCGGTCCAGCCGTTCGGTACCAGTACCTTGAACTCGATCTTTTTGCAGCTCGGGGTGTCGAGGAACTTGTCGCCGTCACAATCCTTGTAGCCTGCCTCTTTCAGCAGGGCCTTGGCCCCTTCCAGATCGAACTTGTTGTACTTGCCGTACTTCTTGTCCACTTCCGGGTTGTTCCAGGAGTCAAAGGCTTTGCCCAGACCTGACGGGTACTCGTTGACGGTGGGGTAGCCGTAGCCCGCGATATCCACCATGGACTGGCGGTCCATCGCCATGGAGAAGGCGCGGCGGAAGTTGATGTCGTTGAAGGCTTCGTGGTTGCCCGGGTTCTTGGTCTGGAAGTTGACGTTGAACGCCACGGTACCGGAGGCCGGGAACCAGTATTTGTTGTTCTTCGGATCGTTGCCGACGTAGAGGCGCTCGATATCCGGCACGAAGGAGCCGAACCAGTCGATGTCACCCTTCATGACAGCAGCCAGCACCTGATCGTTGGTGGCCATTTGCGGCATGCGGATACAGTCGATGGCGAGGTTGGCGTTATCCCAGTAGTGCGGGTTGCGGCACTGGGTATAGAGCTGGGCGGAGAAGTTGTCCACTTCGGTGAAGGGGCCAGTACCAACCGGCTTGTCGTTGGTGAAGGCAACCGGATCTTTCACCGATTTCCACTGATGCTCCGGCACGATAGGTACCAGCACCAGATCGTTCACCACGTTGGTGTTGACCTCGGTTAGGTCGAATTTGACCTTGTTGGGGGCCAGCTTCTCGACGCTCTTGATCTGGGTCCAGATTGAGCGCTCATCCAGCGCCTTGTTGGCCTTGACCAGATTGAAGGAGAAGATGATGTCATCGGCATCAAAGGCTTCGCCGTCAGACCACTTCACGCCGTCACGCAGATCGAAGGTGACGGATTTCAGGTCATCGCTGAACGCATAGTTGGTGGCCAGACGATAGACGGGTTTGCCCCCTTGCATATCGTTGAAGATCACCAGCGGTTCATAGATGAAGTGACGGGTGGTGTGCAGCAAGCCCGCTTGCAGGAAGGGGTTGAAGTTCTTGACCCAGGCGGTTTCCTGCTGTGCGACCATGGTCAGCACGGTTTTGTTTTCTGCGGCCATGGCGTTACCGGCGGCACCGGCAAGCATCATGGTTCCCAGCATTACAGCGGTAGAGATTTTGGATACTTTGGCAAGCATATGTTTTCCTTTCTTATTTTTTGGCATTCCCGAGGGTTCGCCTTGTTTTGTGTGAGCACCGGTTTCGCATGCTGATGAAATCGGCCCTCTGTGTTGGTCAGGTGTCTAACCTTTGTCGTTCTGTTTTCCAACGCCCTAAGCAAACCAGAATTAACAGGAAAACAACAACTATTGATTTCGTTGTTTTCGTAAAAATTAACGGTGTTACGTCAATCTCGTCAAAATCGATTTTTATCTGTTTAAAATCATTGGTTTGCGTTATTTGCTCTCGCGTAAAAAGTGGCTGTGAAAATGGCGTATATGACAAATTTGTGAATTGGATCTGCTCTCGGTTTCGGGATCGGGCGGGGCTTTGTTTTGCATAAAAAGAAACCAGATGGCCAATTGTGATCCGGCGCCCGTTTAGGGCGCCGTGTCACGGTTTGCGGTTGGCGAGTTGACGCAGGGTCTGTGCGCTGTGCTGCAACTGCTGGCGCTGGTGGTCATTGAGCGGGCAGTGGCCCAGCACATACTCGGTGGTGGCCACCACCGTCTTCCAGCGTGGTGACTTGGGCAGGGTGTCCAGACTCAGGTATTTGTCGAGGGTACGGGTCTGCGGGCTGGATCTGTCCATATAGACCCGCCACAGCTTGCTCTTCTCTGCCAGCACAATTTTGCCCTTGCCGGTCCCCTGCTGCCAGGCATCCAGGGTGAGCTGCATGGTCTCTACCAGCGCCCGGCGCAGCGGCTCGTCATCCTGCTGGCGAATGAGGTCGTCGGCCAGCGAACGGAACTCGCCACCCAGGCGGCTCAGCTCGCCCAGCAGCTGTTCATCTTCGATGATGGCTTGCCGCGAGAGGTTCTTGAGGGCGTTCTCCAGCGCCATTACCCGGTTCTCATCCTGACGCAGCTCGGTACTCAGAGTGAGGGCGAAAGCGGCCTGTCCTCCGAGCGTGATAGGCAGAGCGCGGGCGTTGAGCACATCTTTTTGCCCGGCCACCAGAAACTCCAGATTGTGTTCCCGCTCGCTGGCAAGGTCGGGCCACTGCTGTTGCAGCGGGGTGGCGAGCCACTCATTGAGGGGCTGCCCCTCCATGGCTTCCGGCTCCTGCCCCAGCAGGCGCGCCAGCACCCGAGAGGCAAACAGCACTGTGCCCTGCTCGTCGATAAAGATCATGGGGTCGGCCCCTTCGCCGAGCAGGGCCAGCAGCCGCTGCTGATCCTGATGCAGTCGATCCTGCAGGGTGAGGCGATGTTCGATCTCCTGCTTCAATAGCCGGTTCTCTACCAGCGAGGCGCGTCCGGCCTTGGCCTCGAGCAGTGCCTTGACCCGGGCAAACAGCTCTTCTTTGCAGAAGGGTTTGACCAGATAGTCGTTGGCACCGGCCCCGAAGCCCTCCTCGATATCCTTGGGCTGGTTGAGGGCGGTGAGCAGCAGCACCGGCAGCATATCTTTCGGGTGTTGCTGGCGCAGGCGACGGCAGACGTCAAAACCGGAAAGGGTCGGCATCATCACATCGAGCAGGATGAGGTCCACCGGCTCCTCGGCCAGCTTGGCCAGCGCATCGTGGCCGTCACTGCTGGGCAGGATGCGGTAGCCGCAGGGCTGCAGCAGATGGCGCAGGATGTGCAGGTTGATGGGCTCGTCATCCACCACCAGAATGAGCGGCGCATCCTCGGGGGGAGGGGGCAGATCGTCGCTCTCCCAGTCCGGCAGGATCAGCGGTTGCTGGCGCACCAGCTGATGCTCGATCTGGCGGCTGTCGAGGGTCAGATTGGCCGCTTTGCCGGTGGCAAGGGGCAGGGTAAAGGCGAAGGTAGAGCCAACGCTCGGCTCGCTCTCGACAAACAGCTCGCCCCCCATCAGGTGCACCAGCTGGCGGGTGATGGAGAGGCCAAGGCCGGCCCCCTGCTTGCTCACCTCCGGGCTCATCTGCACCAGCGGCTCGAAGATGTGCTCCAGATGATCGGGGGCGATGCCGATGCCGGTGTCGGTGACCTTGATGCGCAGGAAGTTGTTCTCGACGATGGCACTGAGCACCACCTTGCCCTGCGGCGTGTACTTGATGGCGTTACCCACCAGGTTGTAGAGCACCTGTTCGAGCCGCTGCTCGTCGGCCAGCACCGGCGGCAGTTCGGCCGGGCTGATATCCACCAGAGTGAGGGGTTTGGCCTGCACAAGATGCTGGCAGAGGTCCAGCACCAGCCGGATAACCCCCTTGGATGAGACGGGCTGGGAGTGGATCTCCAGCTGGCCGTAGCGCATCTGGTGGTAGTCCAGCAGATCGTCCACCAGACGGGCCAGGCCGTCGGCGCTCTTGATGATGAGCCCGAGCTGCTTTTGCTGCCCTTCGGTCAAATCCTGCTGGCTGGCGAGCATGGACTCGGCCATTCCCTTGATACCGTGAATGGGGGTGCGCAGCTCGTGGGAGGTGTTGGCCAGCAGTTCATCCTTGAGCTTGTCCGCCTGCTGCAGGCTGAGGTTCTGCCTGTGGGTCAGCTTGACCTGCTGTTGCAGCTCCTGGGTCTGCTGTTCGATCAGTTCGATCTTGTCCTTCACCGAGCGCTGCATATGGCGAAACGCCTCGGCCAGCCGGTCGATATCATCGCCGGTGCGCTCGATGGCGATGGGGTGATCCAGCGCGCCGTCGGCCACCTGCTCGGCTGCTTCGGTCAGCGATCGCAGCGGCGCCGTGATGGAGTGGGAGAGCCAGCGGGAGAAGAGGATCAGCAGCAGTACCGAGCCCGCTCCCAGCACAATCACTAGGGTTTCCAGCTGGCGGATCGGGGCATAGGCTTCCCGGGTAGAGATCTCGGCGATAAAGGCCCACTCGGTATCGAACACCTTCACCTGGGTGTAGGCGGCCAGCACCTCGTCATCCTGATAGGAGTGGAACAGCCCGACCCCCTGCTCGCCGGAGAGCGTCTTGGTGATGAGGGGCGTTTGCAGTGGACGGAAGTTGGGGCTGAAGCTGTTCTCTACGCTGAACTCCGGTGCCAGCCAGGCATCGGCGCGCATCCGCTTGTCAGGGCCGATCAGGATGGTCTCGCCGGTCTCGCCCAGCCCCTCCCGCTCCGCCATGATCTGGTTGAGCTTGTCCGGCAGCAGCTCGAAAATCACCACACCGCGCACATAGTCGTACTGCATCACGGGGGCGGCCATGTAGGCGACCACCTGCCCGGTCAGCTCGTTGCGGCCAAAATCGGTGAATTCGAAGATCTGCTGCGGCTTCTGGCCGCCATCGAGGCGCCGCTTGATCTTGGCAAAGGTCTGGCCCAGACCGCTTGACTGATAGGGGCCGGAGAGCAGATTGGTGGCAAAGTTAGGGTGCTTGGTGACCGAATAGACCACATCGCCGTTGAGGTCCACCAGAAAGATGTCGCTGTAGTTGGACTTGCGCACCATGTCGGCATAGCCGCGATGAAAGCGCTGGTGCACCCGGCCATACATCTCGTCGGCGAGGATAAGCGCCGTGATGGAGGGTTCGATCTCTACTTGGCTGTCCGGTTTGCGCAGTTGATCCCAGGAGCCGGGCAGATAGCGGGCCTGGGCGCGGCTGCGGGCCTCCTGTGGCGTGGTACCCAGCTTCTCGAAGGCGCCGGTAAAGCCATAGAAACGGCCGATACTGTTGCCGGCAAAATCCTGCTGGGAGAAGTTGATGATCTGCTCTTTGAGGTTGTTGAAGTAATCCTCGAGCTGACTCTTCTTGATATTACGAACGGAGACCAGATGGTTGGAGGTCTGGGTGGTGAGATCCTTGCCGTGGCTGTATAGGAAGAAGAGGGTGATGACCAAAAAGGGCACCATGCCCAACATGAAAAAAGCCAGCATTAACTGCGGCCTGAGCCCACGAAGCGTGAAGATCCATTTCATCTTGTGATTTTCAATTGAGAATCCGGTTATTAAGCCGCTCAAGTCTCGAACGAAAGCGTAATCATTTCAACGACTTTATCCCAAATTCGCTTGGTGGGTCACAGCTGGCTGGAGAAAAATGCAGCAAGGCGTTTAAACCCTGAGCAAACAGTTTGCATCAGGGCTTAAATTGCGAAAAAGGGGTTGTGCTGGCGCTCGTGGTACGTATAATGCGCCTCGTTGTCAGGCAACTGGCACGAAAGCAGTAACGCGGGAATAGCTCAGTTGGTAGAGCACGACCTTGCCAAGGTCGGGGTCGCGAGTTCGAGTCTCGTTTCCCGCTCCAATTTTCCATCACACCAACGATGGAACTCACTTTCAAGACTATCAGTCTTGTCAGCATGGCGCGTTAGCAAAGCGGTTATGCAGCGGATTGCAAATCCGTTTAGTCCGGTTCGACTCCGGAACGTGCCTCCATCTTTTCTCTATTTATCTCAATCATTACTCTTCGAGTCTGAGCCTTGGTCAGTATCCTTGCTGTACCAGTAACTGTTCGCAGCCAGCCTGTTTCCACTCGCGCTCGAGATAGTGGCTCACATCCGCCATGTTTTGCCCCCGATATTGAAACTGCACCTCGGCACTGTGCTGGTTGAGATCCGCAATCCGTTGCTTCAGTGTGCCGCATTGCCACAGGCTGACGGTGGGCACGCCCCGTTCGGCCAGCACAATGGCATCTTCCCGATTCAGTTGCCACTCCTCCAGTTGTGCCCGTGTCAGG
The DNA here is from genome assembly GCF_049175515.1 of Aeromonas sp. 600479. Taxonomy (NCBI): domain Bacteria; kingdom Pseudomonadati; phylum Pseudomonadota; class Gammaproteobacteria; order Aeromonadales; family Aeromonadaceae; genus Aeromonas; species Aeromonas sp. 600479. The sequence goes on along the minus strand of NZ_JAAKVF010000003.1, from coordinate 320,033 downwards.
GCAACCATCAGCACCAGCAGTGCCACTTCCGGCAGTTTCATGCGTGTCTCCCTACTGCATGTTTTTCCCCTGATAACTGTGGCAAAGCGCACGATTTTCGCAAGTTTGTTAACTGTTGGTTAATGACGTAACCCGTTTTCAGTATTTCCCGTTTTTCACCATTTTTTTATAAAAAAATGCGTTGGTGATGTAGTAATCCTACATGGAGTGGGGTAATCTTTGCTCAGTGGTCTTACCAGTAAGGAGTTACATCATGTTTCATCCCTTTTCCCTGACTCAGATTATTCTTCGTCGCATTTATGTATTGCTGGTGGGCATTCTGGCTTTCCCCGTGATGCTGTTTCGCAGCGATCGCGCCCGCTTCTACAGCTATCTGCACCGGATCTGGAACAAAACCAGTACCAAACCTGTCTGGCTCAAAATGAGCGAGCGTGGCGAGCGGATCTTCTACTAATCCGCAATGTGATTTCGATGAAAAAGACAGCTTCGGCTGTCTTTTTTTATATGTTTAAAAACACATAGTTAATTATGTGCTCTGCTATTATCCGCATTCCGGTTACATGGTCGGCATCGATAGTTCCTGTGTCGTGCAGATTTGCCGAGCAGGTCCACTTCCCTTTGCCCCCCCTCTCTCGACGTGCTCTGTGATGCAAGGAGATGCGATGATCATTCGTCAGGCAAGGACCGCGGATATTCCCGCGCTGGTGGCTCTGCGCATGCAGCTGTTTTGCGAGGTGGGTGAGCTGGCGACGCCGCAGGCTGACCCGGCCTTGTGGCAGGCAACGGTTGACTACTTTACCCGGGCGATGAGTGAAGAGGGGGCTTTATCCTGGCTGGCCGAGGCCGATAAGCAGGAGGGCGGCAAGCAGATCGTGGCTGCGGGAACGCTGGCGCTGTTTGTGCGGCCACCCTATCCCGGCAATCTGGCGGGTGTGGAGGGGTATTTGCTCAATATGTATACGCGGCCGCAATGGCGCCTGCAGGGGATCGCCACGGCGCTGCTCGACACCATTGCAGCCTTCGCCATAGCGCGTCAGCTGGGCAAGGTGTGGCTCCATGCCAGCGAGCAGGGGCGCCCTATCTATGAGCGGATCGGCTTTGTTGCCAATCCGGCCCAACTGGAGTGGCTACCGGCTGTGGAATAAGGGTTGCAACTCTGCACGAGTGGCGCCTGGTCGGTGAATTTGATTTATAGCAATAAATATGGCGTCAGATGGGAGCGCGACAACGCGGCCAACTATGCTGATGGAGCACGCCACCATTATCTTATTGATCCACAGCGTGGTTTGGCCATGGTGGGTGCCAGTCTGGAGGATAAGTTTCGATGTTCAATAGCAAACTGAAAGCCGAGTTGCAGCAGTGCCAGGATCAACTTCTGGAACAGCAGGGATTTTTTGACGCTGTGCACGGCAGCGTAGCGACCATCACCTTTACGCCAGATGGCACTGTGCTGGCCGCCAATGATCTCTTTCTCAACGTGGTGGGTTTCAGTGCGCCAGAGGTTATCGGTCAGCATCACCGCCTCTTCTGCGACAAGCAGTATGCCCAGAGCAGCGCTTACCAGCAGTTTTGGGCAGATTTGAAGCAGGGGCGTTCCCGCACCGGTGTGTTTCAGCGCTTCACCAAACGGGGGGAGGCGATCTGGCTGGAGGCGACCTATTTTCCTGTCAAGTTGCGGGGCGTGGTGACCAAGGTGATCAAGATTGCGGCCGACATCACCGAGCATCATCTGCAACTGCTTAGCCAGCAAGCGGTGGTAAAGGCCCTTGATCGTTCTTTGGCCGTCATCGAATTCACGCCGACCGGTGAAGTGCTCACTGCCAACGGCAACTTCCTTCATACCATGGGCTATACCCTGGCGCAGGTGCAGGGCAAGCATCACCGTATCTTCTGCGACGATCAGTTCTATCGCGAACATCCCCACTTCTGGGATGAGCTGGGGCGCGGCCAGTACAAATCCGGTCTCTTCTGCCGTCAAAATAGCCACGGCAGCAAGGTGTGGCTGGAGGCAACCTACAACCCGATCCTTGATGAGAATCGCAAGGTGGTGAAGGTGATCAAGTTCGCCAGCGACATCACCGAGCGGATTAACAAGAGCAATGCGGTACGCGAAGCGGCCATGCTGGCTCACGACGCGGCGCGGGAGACCCTGAACTGCGCCGAGCGCGGCGCGGGTCTGCTCTCCTCGGTGGTCGATACCTCCAGCCTGATTGCCAGCCAGCTGACTCACAGCATTAGTCTTATCAACCAGTTGAACGAGCAGTCGCGCAGCATAGAGGCGATTGTCTCCACCATCAGCAGTATCGCCGACCAGACTAACTTGCTAGCTCTCAACGCGGCCATCGAGGCGGCGCGGGCGGGGGATCAGGGGCGGGGTTTTGCTGTAGTGGCCGACGAGGTTCGCCAGCTGGCAGCCCGCACTTCCCTCTCTACCGACGAGATCGCCAAGGTGGTGCAGAACAACCGGGAGCTGACCGCCAAGGTCACCTCCGAGATGTCCGATGTCGCCAGCAGCGCCGAGCTGGGTAAACAGCAGGTGGGCGAGGTGAACGAGGTGATGAGCGACATCCGCCGGGAGGCGAACAACGTCTCCAGCACCGTCTCTGATCTGGCAATCTGAACCCCCTGACTTCCTGTCATGCCGGGGCATTGACTCATCTTTGAGCAGTCAGTGCCCCAATCTGAACCCCTCCTGTATCGTCCCGCCATTGTGAATTGTCCCCACCCCCTCTCTTGCTTAGGCTTGCCGCCTTATTTATTTCAGAGCAGGAACAGAACAAGATGGCATTACAACAGAAGGGGCGGGCAATGGCCCTGCTGGTTATGGTCGCGAGTATGGGGCTGGGTGGCTGTATGGGGCAGATGGGGCTTTCCGGCATGGTCACCAAGGGCAACCTGAGCGTGGTGGATAACCGCTACGCTCGTGCCGGGGTCTTTATGTTGCTCTCTCCTGTTTACGGTCTGGCCGCGACCGCTGACCTGTTCGTCTTCAATACCATCGAGTTCTGGTCTGGCAAAAACCCCATCACTGGCAAATCTCCGGCAGTGGTGGACATGAAAGCCGATCCGGTAATCAAGGTGAACCAGCATCTGGATCCGGCCCTCAAGACGGTGCCGTTGGCCATGCTGCCACAAGGGGTGCGTGAGGTGGAGATCAGCTACCCGGACGAGCATACCGCCCAGATGGAGGTGCACTATCTGGATGGTCGCCGCAGCATGATGCGTGGCGAGAAGCGTGGCGAGCTGATGGATATCTACTTCGATGGCCGCTTGGTTTCTACCCTGAGCCGCGCAGAGCTGGAAGAGCGGGCAAATCAGGGCAAGGCTGCTGCCTAAATTCAACTGAATCCAGATCGATCCAGCTTCAGATGGGGTATACCTAATCTGCTGGCAAAATCGCCATGATGTCTAAGGGAGTAGACTATGACGGTGAATGGATTGCGATTGGCGGAGTTGATTGGTTCCCTCAGTCATGCGCTCGATATGACTGAGGGGCAACCAAGAGGACACTGCATTCGCTGCTGCTGGATAGGTTCCCGCCTGGGAGAGCGGTTGGGACTGGACGCCCGGTTGCGCCATGATCTCTACTACACACTCCTGCTTAAGGATCTTGGGTGCAGCAGCAATGCCGCCCGCATCTGCGAGCTCTATCTTACCGACGATCTTCACTTCAAACGCGATTTCAAACTGGTGGATGGCTCCCTCTCCGAGGTAGTCAACTTTGTGCTGGGACACACCGGCTTGCAGGCGGATCTGCTGGGACGTTTTCGCAGCCTGTTTCATATCTTTCGCAACGGCGACCAGATTGCCAACGAACTGATCCAGACTCGTTGTCATCGGGGGGCGGATATCGCTCGCCAGCTCCGTTTCAGTGACGAGGTGGCTGATGGCATCCTCTCCCTTGATGAACACTGGAATGGCAAAGGTCGGCCCCTGCAACTGGCTGGCGAGGCAATCCCGCTCTTCTCGCGCATTGCCCTGCTCTGTCAGGTGGTGGATGTGTTTCACGCAGCCGCAGGCCCGAATGCGGCGCTCAAGGAGCTGCGCGAGCGCAGTGGCAGCTGGTTTGATCCGGCGCTGGTTCGGGAATTTGAAGCGCTGGCCGACGAGGAGTTCTGGCAAGGGCTGGCCGATCCCCGACTGACCGAGTGGGTCCTGGTCCAACCGGCCGGACAGGGCGAGGTGGCGCTGGATGAGGATTATCTTGACGAAATCGCGGCGGCCTTCGGGCAGGTGGTGGACTCCAAAAGTCCCTACACCGCGGGTCACAGCGGCAGGGTTGCGCTCTATACCGACATTCTTGCCACCCAGATGGGCTTGTCCGAGCCGCGTCGACGCTGGCTCAAGCGGGGCGCCCTGCTCCATGATGTGGGCAAGCTCGGGGTGAGCAACGCCATTCTCGACAAGCCGGGCAAACTCGATGCGCAGGAGTGGGCGGCGGTGCAGATGCATGCCGCCTATACCGAGGAGATCCTGAGCCGTATCGGCGCCTTCGAGGAGCTGGCACAAGTGGCGGGCGCCCACCATGAGCGGCTCGATGGCAAGGGCTACCCCAAGGGGCTGAAAGGGGACGAGATTACCCTTGAGACGCGCATCATCACCACAGCCGACATCTTCGATGCCATCACCGCCAAGCGCCCCTACCGCGGCGCTATCCCTGTGCCGCAGGCGCTGGAGATGATGGCGGAGAATCTGGGTACCGCGATAGACCCCGACTGTTTTGCCGCCCTGCAGGCGGGTATTCAGGATTTCTCCCTCTACCTCACCACCGAGCAGCCGCTGGCCAATGCCAGTTAAGATTTGCTGCCTTCATGGCCCAAACGGCCAGTCAGACAGCAAAACGCCCCGCCACTGCGGGGCGTTTTGCATTGGGTCTAGTCCGGCTGCTTGCGATGGGGCGGGGTGAGGATCAGCCCCAGCAGGCGGCGCAGGTGGGTGAGCTGCTCGGTCAGCTGCACGTTGAGCCAGAGGTAACCATTGATGGCTGCCTCTGCGTTGGGCGGCAGCGATACCTGGGTCGCCACCTCGTGCAGGCGGGCGATGGCGGCATCTGCGCCGCGACCGTCGCCGGTTTGCATCATCAGGGCAAGCTGGTTGATCGCCTCCTCGGTGGCCAGATGGCAGGCTTGCAGCGCAGCCGTGCTCTGCATCAGGAAGTGGCTCTCCCGATCGTTCCAGTAGGTGTTGGCCAGCATCTCAAGAGTGCAGAGGGTATTGCGCATGGTGACCTGCACTGCATCAAACAGGGCGACGCTGTGGCGTGTCTCCTTGGCCGCAGGGGCCAGCAGGGCCCGCAGTTTGCCGGTCTGGGCCAGCAGTTGGGAGAGATTGTGCTTGAGGCGCGGGCGCTCCAGCACATTGGGGGAGAGGTGAGTGTGATAGAGCCTCCCCGACTGCTGCAGGATCTGGTGCAACTGCAGGCGCCAGTGGCTGTAGGCCCGCTGGGGATAGATGCTGCAAAAGAGCAGCGCAAGCAGGGAGCCCACTATCACGTCGGCACTGCGCCACAGCGCCGTCTTTATATCTCCCGGCATGGCCCCCATGGTGACTCCCAGGGTGATGCCGATCAGCAACCCCACATAGGGGCGCTTGCCGAGGGCCAGATAGCCGCAGAGAAACATGATGCACCCGCACCAGATCAGGGTGAGTGGCAGCGAGTAGATCTCGAGATAAAGTGCCACCACCCCGCAACTGGCGCCGAAGATGGTGCCCACCACCCGCTGCAGGGCGCGGGAGAGCACATTGCCCCAAAACGAGATGGGGCCCATCACCACCACCAAGGTTATCAGCGGCCAGGTGCTCTCCGGCAGTTTCAGCTCGCGGGTCAGCAGAAAGGTGAGCATAAAGGCGAGTGCAATGCGCAGGCCATGGACGATCCGGTAGCGGCCATAGACCAGCAGATCGAGTCGGGAGAGGGGGGCATCAAGACGCACGGTCTGCCTCCTGTCAGGTGGGGGACGGGGCGCCGTGCATCCGGCCGACGCCCCGTCGGGATTTAGGCCAGTCGTCCCTGCAGGGGGTGGATCCAGACCCGCTCGCCAACGTCGATCCCGGGTTGATCCGGTACGATTTCAATCAGGCAGTTGGCATCGGCCATGGAGCTGAGAATGCCCGAGCCCTGCGGCCCCGTGGTGCGCACCCGCAGCTGGCCGTTACGGTCCTGATGGAAGATGCCGCGCAGAAACTCGGTGCGCCCCGGGCGGCTCTTCATCTTCTCGTCCGCCAGTGCCGAGAGGCGCAGCGGCTGCCACCGCTTGCCCTGTAGGCGGGCGATGGCGGGCTCGACAAACTGCAGCACGCAGATCATCGCCGCCACCGGATTGCCCGGCAGGCCGAAGAAGGGGGTCTGTCCCAGCTTGCCAAAGGCGAGCGGGCGGCCCGGGCGCATCTGGATGCGCCAGAAATCGATCTGGCCGAGCTCTGCCAGCACCAGCTTGATAAAGTCGGCGTTGCCTACCGAGACCCCGCCGGAGCTCAGCACCAGATCGGCGCTGGCGGCGGCCTGCTCCAGCTGCTGGCGCAGAATGGTCTTGTCATCGGGAATGATGCCAAGGTCCATCACCTCGCAACCGGCGGCGCGGATAAGGGCCATCAGGGTGAAGCGGTTGCTGTCGAAGATATGGCCGGGGGCGAGCTGCTCGCCCGGCGCCTGCACCTCGTCACCGGTACTGAACAGCGCCACTTTCAGCGGGGTGCGCACTGTGAGACTGGCTTGACCGAGTGATGCCGCCAGCCCCAGCTGGGGGGCACCCAGCCAGGTACCGGCCGGGATGGCGACCGCCCCCTTGGCGAGATCTTCACCGGCCAGGCGCACATTCTGTCCTGCGCGGATCGGTGCGGTGACGGTGACCCACTCACCTTCAATATGCGTCTCTTCCCGCATCACCACAGTATCCACTCCGGGGGGCAGCGGGGCGCCGGTCATGATCTGCACCGTCTGACCGGCCAGCACAGGCTCGTGGCGCTGCTGGCCCGCCAGCACTTCCCCCACCAGTTGCCAGCGACCGGCGGCGAGATCGTCGCTGCGAAGGCCAATACCATCCATCGCCGAGTTGGCATGGGGCGGCACATTGATGGGGCTTATCAAATCGGCGGCCAGCACGGCGCCGTGGCATTGGGCCAACGGTTTGTCGCTGCAGGCCGTGCTCGGGGTGAGGGCCGCCAGAATGGCGTTGCGGGCCGCCTCGACCGACAAAAAGCCGTTGCCAGCCTCCTGCTCGCGACTCTGGCAGCCGTCAAGCCAGCTACAGACGAAGTCGGCGATAGCCGCCAGATCGTTGATATCGAGGCGGGGCAGGCTTGTCTGCTGTTGTTCGCCACTCTGTTGGGGCTGATCGCTGGCCAGCGCGATGATGTCGCTGTCTTCGGGGAAGAGCAGCGGCTTGCCAATCTCGGCGCGGTGCAGCTCGATTTTCGGGAAGTGCTCGTGCTTGAACCCCTCGACCAAGAGCAGATCGAGCTCTGTCTGATCGAAGCTGGCCAGCAACTGGCGAAAATCGGCTTCGGCCAGCTCGGTCTCGCCGTGCGTTGTTTCAGTAATGCGAGCATGACGACGGCGGGAGGCAACCATCATCTGCTGGGCACCCGCCTTGCGCAGGCGGTAGCTGTCTTTGCCCGGCTGGTCGATATCAAAGTCGTGGTGGGCGTGCTTGAGCACCCCGATGCGCAGGCCGCGATCCACCAGCAGGGGGATCAACTGCTCCAGCAAGGTGGTCTTGCCGGTGCCGCTCCAGGCGGCGAAGCCGAGCAGGGGAAGAGTGGGGGCCGGGGTCATGAGGTGACTCCTTGTTGGGGGTCGATAGCCGTGGCGAGCAGACGGGCCTCGTAGGCGGCCAGCTCGGCAGGGCTGTTGAGATTGATAAAGGCATCCGGCTGATCGGCAAAGCTCACCACCGCCATATTGTGGCGGGCAAACCAGATATCGATTTTGCGCTCCCCCTCTGCCAGTGCGGCGGTGAGGGAGGGGAGCAGGGATTTGTGCAGCAGGGCCACCACGGGTTGCAGCCAGTCGCCGTCGTGGGCCACTACCAGCTCGGTCTGTGGGGTCAGGGCGGCACGAAAGCGGCTCAGCAGATCCAGCGGCAGGGCGGGGCCGTCGCAGGGGACAAACAGCACCCAGTCGTGACGGGCGGCAGCAAGGCCCGCCTGCATGCCCGCCAGCGGGCCGAGATAGTCGTTGTTGTCATCGCTGATGACCGGAGCCAGCGTCTGATAGCGGGCCTGGCTGCGGTTGGCGTTGATCAGCACCTCATCCACCTGGGGGCGCAGGCGCGCCAAAACATGGTCGATAAGAGGGCGTCCTGCCAGCTCCACCCATCCCTTGTCTTCGCCCCCCATCCGGGTGGCGCGGCCGCCGGCGAGGATCACTGCCGACACGGGAAAAGGGCTAGAGGGGGATTCGCTTTTTGAAGTCATGTCGCTCGATGATTTTTAAAGGGGTCGTCTCTTGCAGCTGGCCACGGGCGAGGGTCCATTGCCGCTCGCACAGGGAGGTCAATGCGTTGCTCTGGTGGCTGATGACGACCAGGCCGCTGCCATGTTCCCGCAGATCTTGCGCCAATGCGGCCATCAGGGCAACCGAATGTGTGTCGAGATTGGCGGTGGGCTCATCCATCAGCAGAAAGGCCGGTTGCAGCGCCCAGGCGCGGGCCATCGCCAGCCGTTGCCGTTCGCCACCGGACAAAATGCTGATGTGCTCCCGCGCCAGCCCCTCCAGCTCGACCCGGCGCAGCGCCTCGAACACCCGGATCTCGCTGCCGAGTTGTTTATCGAGCGCCCAGGCCACGTTGTCGTGCACCGTGCGATCGAACAGATAGGGGGTCTGGTGCAGATAGGTGACCCGGCCCGGCCCCAGATCCCGCTTGAGCAGCCGGTTGAGCCGCTGTTGCCAGCGTCCCGGCAGATTGGTGTGGCCGCGGGTAGGTGCCAGCAGCCCCGCCAGGATCTTGAGCAGAGTGGTCTTGCCCACCCCGTTGGCTCCATGCAGCCAGATGGCATCCCCTGGTGCGATGGCGAGCCGGTCAATCTCGAACAGCTGGCGCTCGCCAAAGCGCATCGTCAGCTGGTGGGCGGTCAGAGCCATGGGGTACTCCTGTTGATACGCAGTGGGGGCATGGTCAGTTCTTCAGATAGCTGTGGCCGCGACACGCCGTCAGCAGCAGGTTGAGCAAGAGGGCGAGGGTGAGCAGCACTATGCCGAGCGCCACTCCTTGGGTGAAGGCCCCTTTCTGGGTCTCCAGTGCGATGGCGGTGGGGATATTGCGGGTAAAGTGCAGGATATTGCCCCCCACCATCATGGAGCAGCCCACCTCGGTGACGATGCGGCTAAAGGCGCCGATGATGGCGGCCAGCAGGCCAAAGCGGCACTCGTGCATCAGGCCGATCAGCGCCTTGGGCCAGGAGACCCCCAGGGTCAGGGCTGTCTCCCAGGCACGCCGGTCGCTCTGGACAAACGCCGCGTGGGCCATGGTGGCGATCACCGGGAAGGCGATCAGCATCTGCCCCACCACCATCGCCTGCTGAGTAAAGAGCAGCTTCCAGTCGCCAAAAGGGCCGGCCCGCGACAGCAGCATGTAGAGCAAGAGGCCAATCACCACGGTCGGCACCGATTGCAGGGTATTGATGCAGGAGAGCCAGAGCCAGCGGCCGGGCAGCGGCAGATAGGCCAGCGCAAAGCCCAGCAGCAAGGCGGGCAGCAGCACCAGCAGCAGAGCGATGCAGGAGACGGAGAAGGAGACCCCCACCACCTGCCACAGTTCAGTGTCACCACTGAACAGCAGGGCGAGGGCAGCCAACGTAGTGTCGAGCAGGGTCGGCATCAGGCACCTCCCTCAGCGAACCGGGGGAGGGCCAGCAAGGTCATCGCAGGGGTCAGGGTTGCCATTATTTCCCGTTGGCATCCGCTACAAACAGCGCCTGACCCGCCACCTTGAAGTCACCGATCAGCTTCTGGCCATGCTCGGAGACCAGCCAGTTTTTCAGGGTGCGGGCCCCTTCGGTGTTGAGATCCGGGTATCGCTTGGGGTTGACCAGGATCACCTGATAGGGGTTGAACAGGCGCTTGTCACCCTCCAGCAGCACGGCGAGATCCAGCTTGCTCTGGTAGGCGAGCCAGGTGCCGCGGTCGGTCAGGGTGTAGGCACCCAGCTCCGAGGCCATGGTCAGGGTTGGCCCCATCCCCTGGCCGATGGACTTGTAACCGGCAAACTCGGGTTTGACGTCAGCCGCCTGCCACAGGGTCTTCTCTTTGATGTGGGTGCCGGACTCGTCACCGCGGGAGATAAAGGTCTGGCCCTGCTCCTTGATGGCTTGCAGCCCCTTGGCCGCGTCGTGCAATTTGGCCAGACCCGCCGGGTCGTTGGCCGGGCCGACGATAACGAAGTCGTTGTACATCAGGTGCACCGGCTCGATGCCAAAGCCTGCGTCGACAAACTTCTTCTCGGCAGAGGGGGCGTGGGTCATCACCAGATCCGCGTCGCCGTTCTCACCCATCTTCAGGCTCTGGCCGGTACCGGCCGCCATTACCTGCACCGGATAACCAGTCTCCTTGGTGAACTGGGGCAGCAGCCAGCCCAGCAGACCGGACTGCTCGGTGCTGGTGGTGGTGGCGAGGCGGATCGGCGCTTTTGTGGCATTAGTATCCGCTTCGGCGTGGGCCGCACCGGCGATCAGCAGGCTGGTGGCGAGGGAGAGGGCAAAACGTTTGAGGCTGGTTTTTATCGTCATCGTGATGCAACTTTTTTCAGGGTGGCTGAGGAGAGGGCAAGAGTAAGCAAGCAGGGTGCCAAACTGTTCCTTTGCCGCTGCATTCACGGTTTGCCGTTTAAAAACAGAAGCTTATTAGAATCAATTAGGTGAGCTTGTTATCGCTTTTAATAATTGGTGTTGGTGCTTTTGATACGGTAAGGACAAAATGTCCCACTAAGGTTCCGGTTATCGGGACATTCACCGACCGTACGTGCATCCGAGGTACTTTTTTCCATGACACTTCCTCCCAGCCGCTGGTCTGCCCTCTCCCTGCTTATCGTTGACGATGAGCCCGGCATGCGCAGCTTTCTGGCCAAGGCGCTGGCCAAGCGGTTTGCCCAGATTGAGACTGCCGCCAGCGTGGAGGAGGCGGAAGCCCTGCGCTGCCGCCTCCATTTTGATCTCATCATCGCCGATATCCGGCTGCCTGGGCGCTCCGGCATCGAGTGGCACGAGGCCATCGACCCGGCCACCCGCCGCAGCGACATCATCTTCATGACCGGTTTTGGCGATATGGAGACCGCCCTCAAGGCGCTGCGCCTCGGCGCCAGCGACTTTATCCTCAAGCCCTTCAACCTCGATCAGATGGTGCAGGCGGTGGACAGAGTCATCGAGCGCCGCCAGATGGAGCGGGAGAACCTGCTGCTGCGCCGGGAGGTGAGCAAGCTGTTCCCGCCCACCCTGATTGGCGACAGTGCCAAGACCCGCGAGCTCAAGACGCTCATCGCCAGAGTAGCGCCCTCCAATGCCGCCGTATTGGTGGAGGGGGAGTCCGGTACCGGCAAGGAGCTGGTGGCCCGTGCCCTGCATCAACTTTCCGGCCGGATGGGGGCCTTTGTGCCTCTCAACTGCGCCTCCATTGCCCCCGAACTGCTGGAAAGCGAGCTATTTGGCCATGTGCAGGGGGCCTTTACCGGCGCCCGCAAGGGGCGCGACGGCCTGTTCCGGGTCGCCCATCAGGGCACCCTGTTTCTCGACGAGATCGGCGAGATGCCGCTCGCCATGCAGGCCTCATTGCTACGGGCGCTGGAGCAGAAGGCCATCCGCCCGGTCGGTGCCGAGCGCGAATTGGCGGTGGATGTGCGCATCGTCGCCGCCACCAACCGCAACCTCAAGGCCGAGGTGGAGGCGGGCCGCTTTCGCGAAGATCTCTTCTATCGCCTCAACGTAGTAGCACTGCCGGTCGCCCCCTTGCGGGAGCGGATCGACGATATCCCCGCGCTGGTACATCACTTCACCCGCCAGCTTACCGCCGAGATGGGGATGGGCTCCTTGAGCTGGACCCACGAGGATGTGGTAGCGATGCAGGCCTATCCCTGGCCCGGCAACGTGCGGGAGCTGCGCAACCTCATCGAGCGCTGCCTGCTGCTGGGCAAGCCCCCGGCGGATTACTGGCAGAGCAGCAAGCCCACCGAGCAGGGGGCGAGCGAGGAGGGCTACCCGCTGGCATGGCCGCTGGCGGAGGTGGAAAAAGCCCACATTCTGCAGGTGGTGGCGAGCCATGATGGCAACAAGTCGGCCGCCTCCCGGGTGCTCGGGGTGGCGCGCAAGACGCTGGATCGCAAGTTCAAGGAGTGGGCCATCGAATGAGGAAGGCTGACTGGATGGGGTGGCGATGAAACTGACCCTGATCTCCCGCTGCATGCGCGCCCTGTTGCCCCGTTGCGTGCGCACCAAAGTGCGCTGGCGCCTGCTGCTGCTCACCTCGGTACCCATCATGCTCACTCTGGTGGGCATGATCGCGCTCACCCTCTACTGGACCCTCACCTACAGCTGGCAGAACCTGCTCACCACGGTGCGCAGCGATCTCGGGGTGGCCCACCACGCCATCACGGTGCAGCAACAGCGCCAGACCGAGCATCTGGAGCATCTGCGCGATGCCTGGGCCTTTCAGCTGCGGCTGCGGGAATCGCCGGATCAGCTGCATGACTGGGTGATGCCGCAGGCGGCCAACTATGGTCTCGATTTTCTGCGCTTGCGCCGCGGCCCCGAGCTGGATCAGCTGACGGCGCAGGAGCGCGCCGCCCTCACGGCCGGGCGCAGCGTCAGTCACTTCGTGGTCTGGTCGCAGCAGGAGATGCTCGCCCTCTCCCCGCAACTGGCCAAGCGGGCTGTGTTGTGGCAGCGGGATGGCACCAGGGTGGTGGAGGACAGGGGGCTGATCAGCCTGTCACTGACCCCTGTGATGGGCCGCGACGGCTCCCTTTGGGCCGTGCTGGAGGGGGGCGAGCTTGTCAACGGCAGCACCCGGCTGGTGGATGAGCTCAAGGGTCAGGTGTTTGCCAAAAATACCCTGCCGGATGGCAGCGTTGGCACCGTCACCCTGTTTCTCGATGATCTGCGGGTGAGCACCAACGTGCCGGTCAGCAGCAGCCGTCAGGTGGGCCGGGCGGTGGGCACCCGGGTCTCGCCGCCAGTGCGCGAACAGGTGCTGGGGCGAGGGGAGATGTGGGTTGACCGCGCCTTCGTTCACGACGCCTGGTATGTCTCGGGTTACGAGCCGCTGCTGGGAGCCAGGGGCGAGCGGCTCGGCATGCTCTACGTGGGCTTTCTCGAGTGGCCCATTATCCGCACCTACCTCACCAATCTGGTGGAGCTGGGCTCCGGCGTAGTGCTGCTGTTGCTGCTCTCTGGCCTGCTGGTCTATCGCGGCGCGCGGGATCTCTTCTCCCCTATCGAGCGGATGCACAAGGTGGTGCGGCAGGTACAGGCCGGGGAGTCGGCCCGCATCGGTCCGCTGGCCCTAGACCCCGACCACGAGCTGGCCCAGCTCGGTCGCCAGTTTGACGCCATGCTGGACAGGCAAGAAGCGCATCAGCAGCAGATGGCCCGCAGCGCCGACGAGCTGGAGCAGAAGGTGGCCGAGCGTACCCAAAGCCTCGAGCTCAAGACTGCCGAGCTGGAAGATCATATCCATATGCTGACCGAGGCGCGCCAGCAGCTGCTGATCAGCGAGAAGCTGGCGGCCCTTGGCGAGCTCTCCGCCGGGGTGGCCCACGAGATCAATAACCCGCTGGCGGTGATCCTCGGCAATGTGGAGCTGATGAAGCTGGAGCTGGGGGAGGCGGCCGAGCCGGTCAGCGAGGAGCTGGCGCTGGTGCTGGCCCAGATCGAGCGCATTCGTGCCATCACCCGCAGCTTGCTGCAATACTCTCGCCCCGGCGATTACGAGACAGAGCCTGTGTGGCAGCACCTCAACCCCATCATCGAGGAGAGCCTGACGCTGGTGCGCTCCGCCCTGCGCCAGCAGCAGGTGGAGCTGGTGGCCGATCTCAGGGCCCAGCAGCCCATCGAGGCGGATCGCCAGCAGCTGTTGCAGGTGCTGATCAACCTCCTGGTCAATGCCAGCCACGCGCTGGGAGAGCAGGGGGAGATCCGGGTCGAGAGTCGCGACTGGGTCGATGAACTGGGTCAGCTGCGCGGGGCCGAGGTGCGGGTGATCGACAACGGTAGCGGCATAGACGCCGCCATCATGGACAAGATCTTCGACCCCTTCTTCACCACCCGCGCCACAGGCACCGGTCTGGGGCTGGCCCTGAGCCACCGCATCATCAGTCGCTGGGGTGGGGAGCTCTTGGTGGACTCCACCCCGGGGCAGGGGAGCTGCTTTACCGTGCGGCTGCGCAGCCATGCCCTGCTGCCCAGCGGCAGCGAGCCCGCGAAACTGGAAGGGTGGCGTATTGCGCTCAATGCCGAGGGGCGTGAGACAAGCGATTGATGCTGCTTAAAAAAGGCCCGTTATAAAAACAGCCCGTCAACATGGTTGACGGGCTGTTTTGTCGGTGGATGAGTGGTTATTTACTGCGGGCTCCACACCAGCTTGCCGCTCTGGGTCAGGTCATAGCCGCCGAGGCGAGCCGCCAGCTCGCGCCCCTCGGGGGATTGCAGCCAGCCGATCAGCTGTTGTAGCAGGGTGCGAAAGAAGACCCCCTGCGGCATCACCAGATCGAAACACTCCTGCGACAGCGGCATAAAGCCGAGGCCAAACTCGGTGGCGGTGCTCTGGGCGCCGGGCCCGACGTCCGCATCGCCACGGCTGATGGCGGCGGCCAGCTCCCGCTCGCTGTTGACCTCGAGAGTGCGCTCCAGTCGGGTCAGCGACTCCCCCTGGGTTTGCAGCCACTCCTGCAGGGCGCGCTGGCTGCCAGCGCCTTCCTGACGCATGGCCCAGCGCCAGTCGAGCGCCTCTTTCGCCTCCTTGGGTTGCAGCCCTTGCCGCAGCACCAGCCCCTGCACCCGCCTGAATCCATGAACGATCACCCATTGCCGGTGGCCCTGATACTGCTGCACCAGCGCCGGGTGGCGCAGGTGCGCCTCCTCGGCCTGCCCCCAGTGGATGGCGCAGAGATCCACATGGCCGCGCGCCAGCATCGCCAGCCCCTGACGGGTGCCGCACGGGGTGTAGCCCACCAGTGCCTGGGTGCCGAGCTGCTGTGCCAAGCGGCTGCTGGCGTAGTGCAGCAGCACATCGTCCGAGCCAGCCAGCAGCAGCCGGTCGTTCATTACCCCCTCGTGGCAACTGCCGAGCAGCCAGCGATCGAGCAGGGAGCGGGGAAACAGCCACTTGCCGGTCGCCTTGGTGGCGGGGATGCGCGCCTCGTTGGCGAGCTGGTAGACCTTCTTCTCGTTGAGATCGAGGTATTCCGCCACCTGCTTGACGTTCATAAACTCGTTCATGGTTTAATCCCGCATCCCGCGACCAGCCGGACTGGGCGCCAGCACCGGCGGCTTCTCGTCCAGCACGATATGGTCGTGGCCGCTGAATACCTCGAAATGGCGCCCCTTGGCGCGGGCAATCATGGTGATGCCGAGCTGGCGGGCCAGATCCAGCCCCATCTGGGTGACGCCGGAGCGCGAAAGCAGCACCGGAATGCCCATCTGCGCCACCTTGATCACCATCTCCGAGGTGAGCCGCCCCGTGGTGTAGAAGATCTTGTCGTGGCCAGCCTCGCCGCGCATCCAGAGCTCGCCCGCCAGGGTATCCACCGCATTGTGGCGCCCCACATCCTCGACAAAGGAGAGGATTTCGCTACCGCGACAGATGGCGCAGCCATGCACGGCCCCCGCCATCTTGTAGGTTTCGTTATGGGCCGACAGCGCCTTGAGCAGGGAGTAAAGAGTGCTCTGTTTAAGCTCGGGCGCCGCCAAAACCACCCCTTCGAGCTTCTTCATCACGCTGCCATACATGGTGCCCTGACCGCAGCCGGAGGTGACCGTCTTCTTCTCCAAGGATTTGTCGAGATCGGCGGCCTGCTGGCTGCTCACCACGGCGGCGGCCTCGCTCTCCCAGTCGACGATCACCGACTCGATGGCCGAAATATCCTCGATAAAGCCCTGATTTTTCAGATAACCCAGCACCAGCGCCTCGGGGCGGGCCCCCAGCGTCATCAGGGTCACTATCTCCTTCCAGTTGAGGTAGACAGTCAGTGGCCGTTCACAGGCGATTTGGCGGGTGTTCATTGTGCCCTGTTCATCCATCACCTCGACGGCCATGGTGAGCTGGGCGGCAGCATTGCTTTTGATAAAGGTCGGTGTCATGGGCCCCTCGCGACCGGTTGCCGGGATCTAAGGGGAGGGATACAGCAAGTTTTGTTCCATATTCATGTAGATATGAGCATAGAAAATGTCGGTGCCAAACAGTATTGATGCAGTGGACGAAAGTTGGACATTATTTTGAATGCCATTAGTTTATTTGTTTGTTAGCATGATGGTAGTGTCATATTAATGATGTGCTTTTAAATAATATGGTGTTTTTATTTTAGGGGGAACGATTGATAACATTGATTTTTGGTGCTGGTGCAAGTTATGGTTCTGGTAGAACTATTCCATATAATCCTCCATTAGGAAATTATCTTTTTGACAATCTGGTGTCTTTAAATAGAGCATTTGCCGCATTACCACAAGATATTAAAAATGTTTTTATTGAGCGTGGCTTTGAAGAAGGTATGGCATACATAGCCAACGACAGCAGAAAGATTAATCCATTGCAAAAAGAAATTGCCTGCTATCTTTCTAAATTTAAAATAACGCCAGAGAATGCATATGCGAGGCTTTTCAATAAGCTTCGTAGATATATGAGTGAGATTAATATTGTTACATTAAATTATGATACATTAATTGAGCAGGCTTTGGGGTTGACTGGTTACCCATCGGATTATAACTGTTCAGGTCAAGGGGTTAACGTATTAAAGCCTCATGGTTCATCAAACTTTCTACCTAGAATCCCAAACGGTTGTAGTTTTAGTGGTAATACCATGATCGGTTGTGGAACTTTCTTTGAGGGTTTGCAAACCGATGCTGTATCTACACATGAGGAAGTTGTTAGCTGGTGCGGTGATCCTAGAAATAGTGACCTTAGCCCTGTACTTTCTCTATACGAAAAAGGCAAAAGGGTAGTAATCAACTCGGCATTAATTAATAAAGTTAAAGAAGATTATAAGGGTGTTATCTCGACATCAGATCTAATAGTTTTAGTTGGTATAAAATATATCGAACATGACTCTCATATTTGGCAGCCATTAGAGGAGTCTCACGCTGATTTATTAGTTGTAGATCCTTACCCTCAAGACACAAATGAATGGTTAAAAAGAACAAAGAAAGACAGTGCAGAGGTCATCTGTAATGGTTTTGAGGATTCAGTGTTGAGTATTGCAAGAACAGTAAAAAGATATGTTATTTAATAAGAGATCTTGAATGTTGGGCTGAATCGTAGGTTGGCGCTGAACGAAGTGAAGCCCCACTTTTTATCAAGGCAATAATCGGATAATTCGGAGTTATTCGATTATTGCCATCCCTCTTGATTAGCTATGGCTGATTGGTTTTACGCCGCATGTTGGGCTTCGCTGCGCTCTGCACCAACCTACGCCTGTGCCAACTCATATCCCGCATGACGACCCAACCCGCATCAAACTCCCATCGGCCACCAGACCGGCCTTGGCCCCACTCTTGCTATGTCTTATCCCATTGATGGCCGTGGCCGCCATAAATCTCCTGCTCTGATCCGCCCCGAACGAGGTGGTGCACAGGGGAGGGCGGCCCGGCAGAGACCTTCTGATGGGAGCCGTGACAGTGCAAGAGACAACCAATACCTTGCCCCCGCAGCGCTGGCTGCAACTGGAGTTAAAGGCCATCGACAGCCAGGTTGGCCGCTGGCAGAGCCGCCGTTTCGAGATTGCGGCGCTCTATCCCGCCGAACCCGAGGCTGCCGGTGCCTTGCCCCTTACCCTGTTTCGTGATGAGCGGGGGGATTATCGCTTCAATTTGAGCTCCGGTTCGCCCCGCCTCTTTGTCACCGGAAGCCGCGTGGACAATGGCTTTGTGGCCGATGGCCTCACCCTGAGCCAGACCGTGGCCGCCGCCTATATGGATGGCGAGCGGCAGGTGCTCTCCTGCCCACTGCCCGAGGCGCTGCAAGCCTGGGTGGAGGCCTTTATCGGTCGTCACGGCGAGCTGCTGGAGGCCCGTCGCAAGGGCAAGAAGGGCAAGGGGCGGGCGCAGGATCAGCTGGGTGTCGATAGCCAGGATCAAGCCAGCTGCGGCGCCGTTAAAGCCACCTACCCCGATGGCCGCGAGCGTGGCAGTGACGCCGTAACCTGTGCCGTAAACAAGGCCGGAAACAGCGCCCATGAGTGAGTTCCTCAAGCGCTGGTCGTCACGCAAGAGTGAGGCGCGCAAGCATCAGGCATTGCAGCCAAGGGAAGAGGCCATTCCCGAGGCGGTTGCCGCCCCCATCGAAGGCAGTGGCGAAGCTGAAACTCCAGATACCTCGCTGGATAGCCCCGTAGTCAGCACTGACAAGGGGAGTAGTGAACCCCTTGCCGTTGAGGAGGCTGGGAGTGGCGAACCGCCGCTAATAACAGCCCAGCCGGGCAAGGCAAAACTCCCCGACAAGGAGGCGCTGCGGGCCATGTTTCGCAGCCATAAACCGGATGGGCTCGACGACTACACCCAGGATTTCAGCCAGCCCGAATTGCTGCCCGCGGCCCTGACTGCCGGGCTGCGCAACTGGCTGGTAGATCAGGTAACCGCCCCGGAGAGCGAATCGGCCAATCCGGCCAGCGGGTCTGCTGAACCGGTGGCGCTTGTCAGCGAACCTGCCGCCGACGAGCTGGCTGATAACCATTCTCAAACCCACATCGACGATCGGGACATTTTGGTTTCCTCTGGTGGACAAAATGTCCCAACCAAAGGTGGGGGAATGGAACACTCAGGATCCTGACTCCCTGTCAGTCACTTTTTTTCCGGGGGAGTTGGCTCGCCTCTTGCTCTCTCGGCTTACCAACAAGCGCCCATCCCATGAGGTGGCGCGCACAGGAGCGTATGTGAGCACTGAACAAATGTTGCCAAATCTGACCCCAAATCTGGCCTCCAATCTTGCCCATGGGGCGGGGGCGGCCGAGCATAACGCGCGAGCTCGCGCCTATGCCCTGCAGCATACGGTCAAGACCGACAACCTAATCCCGGCCACTGTCTCTTACCAGAGTCAGGGGCGCCTGCTGCTGGTCGGCCCGGAAGATCGCATTCGCCGCGCCGCCAGCCTGCTGCCTGCCGGGGTGAAGTCCACCCTGCTGGTGACCGAAGCGGTCCACGATGCCGAGGCGGCCGATCTCGAAGCCATCTTTGATGCCACCGCATCCCTCGCGGCCCTGACCCTGCGCGAACCGGGCCTGACAGGGTATCTGGGGCAGTTCCAGCTCATTGGCCTCAATGGGCAGGGGGAGCGGGTTAATCTGGCTGGGCTTTGCTTCCCACAACAAGCGACTGTTGTCAGTGAACAGCCACGCGAGCCGCGCTTTGATCTGGTGGCCGATCTGGGCCGCGCCCCGCTCTTTGCGCTGGAGCGTCCGCCGGTTGGCTATCTGCATCTGGCTGATGACACAGACTTGGCTGAACAGCTCGCCGAGCTCTGTGCGCTGACCGGTATTTTCGACAAGCCGCGCTATTTTCGCCTCGACCCCGAGGCCTGCGCCTTTACCGCCCGCGGCGTGCCCGGTTGCAGCCGCTGCCTCGATGTCTGCCCGACCGATGCCCTCAAGCCCATCAATGGTCGCATCCAGATCGATCCTCATCTCTGTCAGGGCTTTGGCAGCTGTGCTTCGGCCTGTCCGACCGGGGCGATTGCCTATCATCAGCCCGATGCCAACACCAGCGGCGACTACCTGTTCCGATTGCTCAAGCATTATCGGGAGGCGGGCGGCGAAGCGCCTCGACTGCTGATCGCCGGTGAAAACGAGCGCGAATGGGTGGAAGACGAACTCACCCGCTTGCCTGCCAACTGGCTGCCAGTCTGGGTGGAGGAGAGCGCGAGTTTGGGTATCGAGAGCTGGTTCGCCGCCCTTGCCTATGGCGCCAGCGCGGTGCGCATCGCGCTGGGCGACGATGCCCCCGCAAGCGTCCGTGCGCTGGTTGAGCGGGAGCTGGCGAGCGCCGCCGTGCTCTTGGCGGGCGCTGGGCTTGCTACCGATCGCATCGCTCTGTTTGACATAGATGCTGGTGAGCCTGTTTCCGGCCAGCCAACCGTTGCCCTGCTGGAGAAGCCGCTCAAAGGGGACAAACGGGAAAACCTGTTTGCCGCCTTCGATGCCCTCTGGCAGGCCAACGAAGGGCGCCGCGAGCCGCTGGCGGTGCCCCACGGGGCCCCATACGGCAGTGTGGAACTCAAAGAGTCTGACTGCTCCCTCTGCATGGGCTGCGTGGCGGTCTGCCCGAGCCGCGCCCTGCATGCGGTTGGTTACACGCCCGGCCTCAACTTCATCGAGCAGGACTGCATCCAGTGCGGCATGTGCGAAAAAGCCTGCCCCGAGCGGGCCATCGTACTGGTGCCCCGCCTGCAACCCGTGCCCGAGGCGCGCCGCGCCGTGCAGAGCCTCAAAGCCGAAGAGGCGGCCTGCTGCATTCGCTGCTCCAAGCCGTTCGCGCCTGCCTCGATGATCCGCCGTATCCAGCAAAAACTGGCCGGTCACTCCCACTTCCAGAACGAGGCCGCCCTGCGGCTGCTGATGTGTGAGGACTGTCGGGTCAAGGATGTGTTTGCGGCGCTGGCGGCGGATCCCGTCTCCCAGCTCAAGGTGTGAGGGGCCAGTGATGAGTGAACAACATAACGAAAAGGCTGGCGAACTGACCATGACCGAACTGGAACAGAGCAGCGCCGATCTCTACGCCCTGCTGGCAAGCCTCTGGCGCGCCGCTCCCCGTGGCGAACAGCTCGCCTGGCTGCAAGGGTTGCAGGCTATGCCGGGCCCCTTTGCCAGAGGGCTGGGGCTGGTGCAGCTGGCGGCCAGCAGCCACCACGAAAACGAGCTTGCCGAGGAGTATCAGGATCTCTTTATCGGGCTGGGGCGCGGGGAGATCGTGCCGTTTGCCTCCTGGTATCTCACTGGCTCCCTGATGGAGCTGCCGCTGGCGGTGCTGCGGGCAGATCTGCAGTCCCTCGGTTTCGAGCGCCAGAGCGGAGTGTGCGAGCCGGAAGATCATCTCGCCGCCCTCTGTGAGGTGATGGCGGTACTGATTGGCGAGCAGCATCCGGAGCGCAACCGCTTCTATGAGCGCCACCTTGCCCCCTGGGTACTCGCCTGCTGCCGCGATCAGCAACAGGCGAAAGGTGGCAGCTTCTACCGGGCGGTCGGCGCCCTTGCCGAAGATTTCTTCAAGCTGGAAAACGAATTGCGCCTGCCGTTTGGCGCCTGCGTGGTGAAGGGCTGAACGCCCTTATCTGTGCATAACACGCTGTGCATAACAAGTTCTGCGCATAACAAAACGAGCAGACGAGATATCCCATTGGACGCGAAGCTGGCGCACAGGCGCCGGCAAGAACAACAACAGAGGTCACAAGAATGAGCGATGAACAGCTGAAAGACCCGTCCCGCCGCAATCTGATCAAGGGAGTTGGCGTGGTCGCCACCATAGGCGTGCTGGCCGGTGCCACCGGTCGGGTGGTGAGCAAAGAGGCGCTGACCCACGATACCAAGCCTGATCAGGGCTATCGGGAGACCCCCCATGTTCACGACTTTTATCGCACCCTGCGCGGCACTGACTGAGCCGGATCAGTGAAGGAGAACTCATGAAACTGACAAAACGTGCCGAGCAGCCCCAGGCGGGCGAGCAGGGCAATGAGGCCATTCGCGGTCAGGGGCTGACCCGCCGCGCCTTTATGGTCAACTCGGGTCTGGTAGCCGGTGGCGCCGTGGCCGCCGGTTGGCTGGCCCCTGCCATGATGCAGCGGGCCGAGGCCAAAACCGTGGCGGCCGGGGTGCCGGTCGAGGTGAAGCGCACCATCTGTTCCCACTGCTCGGTGGGCTGCGGCGTCTATGCCGAGGTGCAGAACGGCGTCTGGACCGGTCAGGAGCCGGCCTTTGATCACCCCTTCAACCTTGGCGGTCACTGCGCCAAGGGGGCGGCCCTGCGCGAGCACGGCCACGGTGAGCGTCGCCTCAAGTACCCGATGAAGCTGGTGGGCGGCAAGTGGCAGCGCATCAGTTGGGATCAGGCTATCGAAGAGGTGGGCAACGAGGTGCTGCGCCTGCGCAAGGAGTCCGGCCCGGACAGCGTCTACTGGCTCGGCTCCGCCAAGCACTCCAACGAGCAGGCCTACCTGTTTCGCAAGATGGCGTCCCTGTGGGGCACCAACAACGTGGATCATCAGGCGCGGATCTGCCACTCCACCACGGTCGCAGGTGTCGCCAACACCTGGGGCTACGGCGCCATGACCAACAGCCTGAACGACATGCACAACAGCAAGTCGATCATGTTTATCGGCTCCAACCCGGCGGAGGCCCACCCGGTCGCCATGCAGCACATCCTGCTGGCGAAAGAGCGCAACGGCTGCAAGATCCTGGTGGTCGACCCGCGCCGCACCCGCACCGCCGCCAAGGCGGACATGTACCTCTCCCTGCGTCCGGGCACCGACGTCGCCTTTATCTGGGGCATGCTCTGGCACATCTTCAAGAACGGCTGGGAAGACAAAGAGTTCATCCGCACCCGCGTCTATGGCATGGACGAGGTGCAAAAAGAGGTGGCGCGCTGGACTCCGGCCGAAGTAGAGCGGGTGACCGGCCTCAACGAGCAGCAGGTCTATGGCGCTGCCAAGCTGCTGGCCGACAACCGCCCCGGCTGTGTGGTCTGGTGCATGGGCGGTACCCAGCACACCACAGGCAACAACAACACACGCGCTTACTGCATCCTCGAACTGGCCCTCGGCAACGTGGGCAAGAGCGGGGCGGGCACCAACATCTTCCGCGGTCACGACAACGTGCAGGGCGCCACCGACTTTGGCGTCACCTCCGACTCCCTGCCTGGTTACTACGGGCTGGAAGAGGGCTCCTGGAAGCACTGGGCCCGGGTGTGGGATGTGGATTACGAGTGGATCAAGGCGCGCTTCGACAACAAGGCCTACAACGGCAAGCTGCCGATGAATAACAACGGCATTCCGGTCTCCCGCTGGGTGGACGGGGTGCTGGAGAATGCCGATCTCATCGAGCAGGGCTCCAATATTCGCGCCATGTTCTACTGGGGCCATGCGGTCAACTCTCAGACCCGCGGCCCCGAGATGAAGAAGGCGATGCAAAAGCTCGACATGATGGTGATTGTCGATCCGTACCCCACCGTCGCTTCGGTGATGAACGATCGCACCGACGGCGTCTACCTGCTGCCGGCTACCACCCAGTTCGAAACCTATGGTTCCGTCACCGCCACCAACCGCTCCATGCAGTGGCGTGACAAGGTGATTGAGCCCCTGTTCGAATCCAAGGTCGACCACGAGATCATGTATCTCTTGAGCAAGAAGCTCGGTTTTGCCGACCAGCTGTTCAAGCACATCAAGGTGGAGAACAACCAGCCACTGCTGGAAGACATCACCCGCGAATACAACCGCGGCATGTGGAGTGTGGGTTACACCGGCCAGAGCCCGGAGCGGCTCAAGGCGCACCAGCAGAACTGGCACACCTTCCACAAGACCAACCTCAAGGCCGAGGGCGGCCCGGTCAGTGGCGAAGTGTACGGTCTGCCGTGGCCCTGCTGGGGCACCCCTGAGATGAAACACCCCGGCAGCCACATCCTCTACGACACCAGCATTCCGGTATCGGAAGGGGGCGGTGGTTTCCGCGCCCGCTTCGGCATCGAGTATCAGGGCGTCTCGCTGCTCGCCGAAGACTCCTGGCCGAAGGGGAGTGAGGTGGAAGACGGCTATCCCGAGATCACCGCCGACCTGATGAAGCAGCTCGGCTGGTGGGATGAGCTGACCGAAGCCGAGAAGAAAGAGGCCGAGGGCAAGAACTGGAAGACTGACCTCTCCGGCGGCATCCAGCGGGTCGCCATCAAGCACGGCTTCGTCCCTTACGGTAACGCCAAGGCACGCTGCGTGGTGTGGACCTTCCCGGATCAGGTGCCCAAGCACCGCGAGCCGCTCTACACCCCGCGCCGCGACTTGCTGGCTGACTACGCCACCTGGCCTGATTCGAAGAGCCTGTGGCGCCTGCCGACCCAGTACGCCTCGGTGCAGGAGAAGGATGTCAGCAAGGAGTTCCCCATCATCCTCACCTCCGGCCGTCTGGTCGAATACGAGGGGGGCGGCGACGAGACCCGCTCCAACCCCTGGCTGGCTGAATTGCAGCAGGAGATGTTCGTCGAGATGAACCCGGCGGATGCCAACGACGTCGGGGTGCGCGACGGTCAGGATGTGTGGGTCGAGGGGCCGGAAGGGGGCCGGGTCAAGGTGAAGGCACTGGTGACTCCGCGGGTCAAACCGGGGCTCGCCTTTATGCCGTTCCACTTCGGCGGCCACTTCGAGGGCAAGGATCTGCGATCCAAATATCCGGAAGGGTCTGACCCCTATGTGCTGGGGGAGTCGGTCAACATAGTCACCACCTATGGTTATGACCCGGTCACCCAGATGCAGGAGACCAAGGTCACCCTGTGCCGTTTTCGCAAAGTAGGAGCCTGATCCCATGGCCAGAATGAAATTCATGTGTGACACCAAGCGCTGCATCGAGTGCAACGGCTGTGTGACGGCGTGCAAGAACGAGAACGACGATGCCCTGGAGTGGGGCATCCAGCGCCGCCGGGTGGTGACTCTCAACGACGGCCTGCCGGGTGAGACCTCCATCTCGGTCGCCTGCATGCACTGCACCGACGCCCCCTGCATGGCGGTCTGCCCGGCCGACTGCTTCTATCACACCGACGACGGCATCGTGCTGCACAACAAGGATCTCTGCATCGGTTGCGGCTACTGCCTGTTTGCCTGCCCGTTCGGGGCGCCCCAGTTCCCGAAGACCGCCGCCTTTGGCGATCGGGGCAAGATGGACAAGTGCACCTTCTGTGCCGGCGGCCCGGAAGAGGATCACAGCGAGGCGGAGCGCCAGAAGTACGGTGCCAACCGTATCGCCGAGGGCAAGCTGCCCATGTGTGCCGAACTCTGCTCCACCAAGGCACTGCTGGCAGGGGATGCGCAGGTGATCTCCGATATCTTCCGCGAGCGTGTTGCCTATCGTGGCGCTAAGGAAGCGGGCTGGGGCAGCGGTGAAGAGCTGTTCCATGACGCCAGCAAACTGAACAAGCAGGGAGGGGCGGCATGAAAACCTGGCTAATGGCCCTGTTTGCTGCCCTGCTGCTGGTGAGTACCGCAAGTTTCGCCGACGCCGAGAAAGAGGCGGTCGGCTTTGCCGGCGCCGACTACTGGCGGGCGGTGAAGGATGGGCAGGAGGGGGTCACCACCTCCCGCTCACCGGAGCACGGGGTGCTGATCTCGGTGCCGGGCCAGCTCTGGTTCGAGGTGAAGACCAAGTGGGTGTCGCCGCTCGGCGCCATCGCTATTTTCGGGTCGCTCGCCATGTGTGGCCTGATGTACCTGGTGGTGGGGCAGACCAAGCTCTCCAAACCGCGCACCGGGCGCAAGCTCAAGCGCTGGAGCCGGCTGGATCGGGCGCTGCACTGGACCACGGCGGCCATGTTCCTGACCCTGTCCGGATCGGGGCTGGCCAT
Organism: Aeromonas sp. 600479; assembly: GCF_049175515.1. Classification (NCBI taxonomy): domain Bacteria; kingdom Pseudomonadati; phylum Pseudomonadota; class Gammaproteobacteria; order Aeromonadales; family Aeromonadaceae; genus Aeromonas; species Aeromonas sp. 600479. Next base: position 294,314 of record NZ_JAAKVF010000003.1, on the reverse strand, counting down.
CATCTACGGTAAGTACTTCATCAAGCCGGTGGTGAGTCTTGGGGTGTGGGAGAACTGGATCTGGTTTGCCAAGGTGTTCCACAACTATGTGGGGCCGCTCTTCTTCCTCTGCCTGATGGGGGTGCTCATCAAGTGGTTCCGCCACAACATCGTCAACATGGTGGATGTGCAGTGGTTCATGAAGTTTGGCGGCATGCTCGGCAAGCACAAGGGAAGCCACCCCTCGGCGGGCTTCTCCAACGGCGGCGAGAAGGCGATCTTCTGGCTGTTGATCTGGTTTGGCGGCATTGTGGTGGCGACCGGGCTGTTCCTCGACTTCCCCATCTTCGGCCAGCTGCGCCGCCAGATGGAGTGGGCCAGTTTTATCCATATCGTAGGCGCCTTGATCCTTATCTGCGGCTTTATCTTCCATATCTACATGGGCCTGTTCCAGCTGGAAGGGGCGCTGGAGGGGATGGTGACCGGCGAGGTGGACGAGACCTGGGCCAAGGAGCACCACGACCTCTGGTATGAAGAGGTGAAGCACACTCTCGATGAGCCCAAGGCGGGCAAATCAAGCTGATGGTCGACAAAGAGTAAAGAGAAGGGGCGCTGCGGCGCCCCTTTTGATGGCGGGTCGATCGTGATGGCAAATTGATTGAGCGATGCCGCAAACGGCGATGGTTTTTTGGGCCACCTTGAGCAACAGTAACAAGGGCTCCATTCACACAAGGGATGACAAATGATGAGAAAAGCATGGCTGGCAGCGGTATGTGCATCTGCACTCTTCGGTGGTATTGCGGGCGTGGCGCAGGCGGCTGACGGGATCAAGACCCAGCAGGTGCAGTTCAAGAAGGGGGAGTCAGGGGCAACCATCAACAGTACCATTCAGGGTAGCCAGACCCTCGATTACAAGCTGACGGCCAACAAGGGCCAGAGTATGGTGGTGATCCTGACCGGCAAGCCCTACTTCAATATTCTGCCGCCGGGCAGCAAGGGGGAGGCGATCTTTGTTGGCTCTCGTGACGGGAACAACTTTGAGGCGACCCTGCCCGCCAAGGGCACTTATACTATTCGGGTCTACCAGATGGGGGTGGCCGAGAGCAGCAAGGCCAAGACGCCGTTCAAGCTGGAGGTGGGCATCAGCGGCTAATGCCAGCCGCTGACAAACATCACAGAGGTGGCGGCCACAAAGGGCCGCCACCGTTGTTTTATCCCCTCTGTTTTTGCCTCGCCAAGGTCAATATTCACCCCGGGCCAGTCGCTCGAAGTAGCGCTGATAACGTCCGCTGGCGATGGCCTGCTGCAACTGCTGATTGAACTGATCCCGCAGTTTGGCTGAATCCGGCATCTTGCGCGGGAACATCACGAAGCTGTCGTTGCGCAGAAAAGGGGTCTGACTGTGGGTGATGAGTGCCGCGCTGGCGGGGTCGAGCTGGCTCTGCAACTCGGCCAGACCGACTCGCAGCTCTTGCGGATAGAGGTCGATCCGTCCGCGCAGCAGCTTGCCGAAATTCTGTTTCACGTCGGTGACTTTCTGTTGGGTTACCTTGCCTTCGGCCACCATCTTGTCCAGCTCGGGCCCGTAGCTATAGGCGATATCGCCCCCCAACCGCATGCCGATGATCTGCTCAAGGCGCTCGGCCTGCAGCTGCCGTGATTTGAGGGAGAAGAAGACAAACTGCTCCTGCAGCACCGCTTCGCTAAACAGAAAATCCTGCTCCCGCTCCGGTTTGTGCATCCAGACGGCGGTGGCGTCGTAGAGCTGGCTGTTGGCCGCCAGCGAATAGACCCGACCCCAGGGGGCGAAGTGGAACTTCACCTCATAGCCCGCCTCCTTGAACAGATCGCTGATGAGGTGGGCCACTGGACCGTGCTGTTTTGATTGCTCGGAGACAAAAGGGGGCCATTCACCCACGATGATGTTGAGTTCTCTCCCCTGTGCGGCGAGAGCCGACTGGCAGGCAAGCAGTTGTGACAGGGCAAGGAGCAGTATCAGACGCATGGCGAGAGGAGGCAAAAGCTGGCTGAAAAAGTCGAGGGCATCAGGTCACTCCCGGCTGCGGCATGGTGAAACGTTGCGGAATTGATCGCAATGCTAGCATGAGTCTCATTCCTCTCCGTGGATATTTATCACTCGGGGAGTGAGATGAGCGGATTTTGGCCACAGGGTATGCCCAAGCTCACAAAACCGATCGAGTAAACGTCATATGATTGATTTCATTATGAGTCTTGCTCTCCTGCCGAACGGCAATTTCACGTAAATCAAAGAGAATGACTATGGCTACCGGACAATATCTGCTGTGGAAAGATGCACAGGGACAGGATTTTCGCCCCGTTGCACTGACCGGCACTGATCTGCTTAACAATCGATACCTCAACAAGGGCACGGCCTTTACCGAACAGGAGCGGGCCGATTTTGATCTCGATGGTTTGCTGCCGCCTCAGGTACAAACCTTTGAAGCCCAGCTCGAGCGAGTGTATGAGGGGTTCAAGAGCGCTTGCAGCGATATCGAGAAGTACCAGAACCTGCGTGCCCTGCAGGATCGCAACGAAACTCTGTTTTATGCCCTGTTGTCACGCCATGTGGAGGAGATGACTCCCTACATCTATACCCCGACCGTGGGCAAGGCGTGCCAGGAGTTCAGCCACCGCTTCCAGAAGCCGCGCGGCCTCTACATCACCCCTGACAACGTGGATGACATGGGCAGTCAGGCCCGTCACTTCGATGCCAAATCGATCCGCATCATAGTCGTCACCGACAGCCAGGGCATTCTGGGGATCGGCGATCAGGGCGTCGGCGGCATGGGCATCCCCATCGGCAAGCTGGCGCTCTATACCCTGGGGGCCGGTATTCACCCCGCCTGCTGCATGCCCATCGCGCTGGATGTGGGCACCGACAACCAGAAACTGCTCGATGATCCCATGTATCTGGGCCGCCCCCACAAGCGTATTCGTGGCAAGGAGTACGAAGAGTTCATCGACAAGTTCGTGCAGGGGGTCAAGCGCCACTTCCCCAACGCCGTGCTGCAGTGGGAAGACTTCAGCAAATCCAATGCCTTCAACAATCTGGCCCGCTACCAGCAGGCACTGCCGTCATTCAACGATGATATTCAGGGCACCGGTGCCGTGGTGCTGGCCGGTATTATCGGCGCGGTCAAGGTCAAGGGGGAGACCCTGGGCCAGCAGAACTATCTGGTCTATGGAGCTGGCGCCGGCGGGGTTGGTGTCGCGGATCAGATCTGCGCGGGGATGATCCGCGAGGGGATGGATCCGCAGGCGGCCCGCGATCGCATCTACATTCTGGATACCCAGGGGCTGGTGTGCGACAACCGGGACGGGCTCGACGAGTACAAGCGACGTTACGCCAAGCCGGGGCTGCTGCTGGCGGGCTGGGATACCGAGGTGCCCGGCAAGGCCAATCTGGCCGATGTGCTGCGTCATGTGCCCATTACCGTGTTGCTGGGTACCAGCGGCTCGGGCGGGGCCTTCCAGGAAGAGCATATCCAGCTGATGCTGCAGCATTGCGAGCGCCCCATGGTGTTCCCGCTCTCCAACCCGACCGCCAACTGTGAAGCGCTGCCGGAAGATATCTACCGTTGGAGCAATGGCAAAGCCATCGTTGCAACCGGTAGTCCGTTCAAGGATGTGAGCTACGAGGGGCAGGAGTTCCGGGTCGGGCAGGGCAATAACGTCTTTATCTTCCCCGGTGTAGGTCTGGCGGCCATCGTCAGCCAGCTCCGCGAGATCACACCCGATGTCTTCACTACTGCCGCCTTTGCGCTGGCTGAGTGCGTGAGTGAGGTGGACCTGGCGAAAGGGGCCGTCTATCCTCGCATTCGCGAGCTGCGCAGCATCTCGGTGCATGTGGCCACCGCAGTGCTCAAGGATATCGTGCGCCGGGATCCCTCCCACCCGCTGATCGGTCAGGATCTGCAGCAGCATATCCTCAACCACATGTGGGAGCCGGTTTACCTGCCCTATCGTCGGGTATAACCGCGTATTCACCGCTCGGATAACGGGTCGGTAAAGATGAAAAGGGGGTAGCGCTGCTACCCCCTTTCGTTTACCCCGTGGCATTCACTAAGTTCGCAATGGCCGCCAGCGCCCTTCCTGATTGCGACAGGCGGTATCCTGCCACTGCTGGCTGGCCTTGCCGATATAGAGTTGCTCGCGATAGTCGCGACACCACTCCCCGCTGGTATGGCGGAAGGTGCGTAGCGGGGTGACGCTACCCGAGTGACGGTTGGCTGGATTGAGCCAGGTGAGGCTCTGCCCTTTGGGGCGGGTTTCCAGCGCCTTGGCAAGGGCCTGATTGGCCAGTTGAACATCTGCCTTATCCATCTGATGGTAAAGCGGCGGAGTGTCGACCGTGGCGCAGCCAGCGAGGCCGAGCAGGAAGAGTGGTAGCAGATAACGCATCATGGTTGCCCCTGTTGGCGAAAACCGTTGTTGAGCAGCGCCCGCTCCTGCTCATCGGTAAGCACTTGCTGGCGATCATCGACCGTGCCATCACCCCTGAGCTTGTTGCCATTGGCATCGACAGCATCTACGCCGTTGTCATCGATGGTTCCATCACCCCTGAGTTTGTTGCCGTTGGCATCGACGGCATCCACACCGTTGTCATCGATGGTGCCATCACCCCTGAGCTTGTTGCCATTGGCATCGACGGCATCCACACCGTTGTCATCGATGGTGCCATCACCCCTGAGCTTGTTGCCATTGGCATCGACGGCATCCACGCCGTTGTCATCGATGGTGCCGTCACCTCTGAGCTTGTTGCCATTGGCATCGACGGCATCTACACCGTTGTCATCAACGCCATTGCCAAATCCGCGGCCACCCCCATGGCGTTCTCCCCCTGCATGTTTTTCTCCACCAGCATGCCGTTCACCTCCACCATGCTGCTCTCCGCCGGCATGCTCGCCTTGGCCGCCACTGTCATCGCTGCCCCCATCGCTGTCGCTGCCACCACCGCTGTCGCTGCCACCGCCGCTGTTGCTGCCACCGCCGCTGTTGCTGCCACCGCCGCTGTTGCTGCCTCCGCCGCCGCTGTCGCTGCCTCCGCCGCTGTTGCTGCCACCACCGCTGTTGCTGCCACCACCGCTGTTGCTGCCACCGCCGCTGTTGCTGCCACCGCCGCTGTTGCTGCCTCCACCGCTGTCGCTGCCTCCGCCGCTGTTGCTGCCTCCGCCGCTGTTGCTGCCTCCGCCGCTGTTGCTGCCTCCACCACTGCTGCCACCATCGCCATCTTTGTTGTGAACGATCAGCTCATTGGCGATGTAGCTGTGGCTGCCATCGAGCAGCAGATTGAAGAGTGCGGTAGTGGGAGGTGCCTCTATCCAGCAGAGTGACTCAACCAGCAGTAATGCCGGCTGGGGTTGCAGGGCCAGATTGCCCGTCACCATGACAGGTGCCGGGCGACACATTATCTGCATGCCGGTAAATAGCGGCACTACCGCCAGTTGCGGGTTTTCGGTTCGGGTCATGGCCGGTGAGATAGCTGCCCAGCCCCGAGTGGTCAGCAGAGGGTGTTCAGCGGTAAAGAACGGGGGCAGATCATTGATCCCGTAGAGTCTGCGCTTGCCCAGTATGACCCGTTCGACCGCCAGGATCCGGTTACTGCCGCCGTGTTGATCCAGCACCCGTTCACCGACCCGCAGCGTCTCTATGGGGCGGGTGGAACCATCGGCCATCGTGATGCGAGTGCCGGCGATAAAGCAGGACTTGGCATAGGCCTGATTCATTTGCCACTCATTGTGGGCGAAATCATAACTGAACGGGTTCGCAAACAGGGCGAGAGCGATGGCCGAGCCGATAAGCAATCTGCGCTGGCTGGCTTTGAATGGGGGCTGTGACATGGGGACTCCTTGTCCATCTTGATTCACAGGATCCATTATAGAGCGCGCCCCTGGCGGCGGCATTTTTGACCATGAACACAATAAACATGATGGAAAAACGATTGGCGTTCGTCACAATAATGCGTAAAATCGCATACTCGATGCTTGTAGCAACGAATCCCGCCTAAAAAGCCAGTTTCATGCCCTTCCCAAGCAGTAAAAGGCAACAAGTGACGAATTTGTGTTCATTTTGTGCCTTGGAAAAGTCTTGTGATAACTGAAAAGTGATAAATATCCCCATCAGTTATCAAAAAATTAAGGACATCCATGTTTTCCTTAGTCAAGCAAAGTGTCGCCGGGCTGCAAATCCTGTTTGTCGCCTTCGGTGCCATGGTTCTGGTGCCCCTGCTCACCGGACTGAACCCCTCCATGGCCCTGCTTGGCGCCGGTGTAGGCACCCTGTTGTTCCAGCTCTGCACCCGCCGCCAGGTCCCGATTTTCCTCGGTTCCAGCTTTGCCTTCATCGCCCCTATCATCTACGCCACCCAGACCTGGGGATTGCCATCCACCATGTTTGGCCTGTTTGCCGCCGGTTTCATGTATTTCATTCTGGCTGCGCTGATCCGGGCAAAAGGGATGGGCTTTGTGCACAAATTGCTGCCGCCCGTGGTGATTGGCCCGGTGATCATGGTCATCGGTCTTTCTGTGGCGCAGGTTGCCTGCAACATGGCGATGGGCCGCGCCGGTGGTGAGCAGGTGGTTCCTGCGGGGATTGCGCTGACGCTGGCCGGTATCTCGCTGGCGGTCACCCTGATTGCAGCTGTGTTCTGCAAGGGGTGGATCAAGCTGATCCCCATCCTGTGCGGTGTGATTGCCGGTTATGTCTCGGCGGTCTTCATGGACCAGGTGAGTTTCGATGGCATGGTGAACGCCCCCTGGCTGGCGCTGCCCCACTTCGAAACCCCGGAGATCAACTGGGCTGCTGCGTTGTTCATGTTGCCGGTAGCCATCGCCCCCTGTATCGAGCATATCGGTGGCGTGTTGGCGATTGGTGGCGTGACTGGCAAGGATTACACCAAGGATCCGGGTTTGCACCGTACGCTGGCCGGTGACGGTATCGGAGTCTGCTTCGCCGGTTTCATCGGTGGCCCACCCGTGACCACCTACGCCGAAGTGACCGGTGCCGTGATGATCACTCGCAACTTCAATCCGGTCACCATGACCTGGGCTGCGGTGTTTGCCATCATTCTGGCCTTCTTTGGCAAGTTCAATGCGCTGCTCACCTCCATCCCGATGCCGGTGATGGGCGGTATCATGCTGCTGCTGTTCGGATCCATCGCCGCCATCGGTCTCAAGACGCTGGTGGAATCCAAGGTGGATCTGGGGCTGTCACGCAATATCGCCATTGTCGCCGTGACTCTGACCGTCGGTGTCGGTGCGCTGGAGATGAAGATTGGCGACTTCGCGCTGGCCGGTGTTGGCCTGGCCTCTGTTGCCGCCATCCTGCTCAACCTGATCCTGCCTGCGCACTCCGAAGAAGGTGTGATGGACGCGGCCAAGGACTGAGTTCCCCCAGACGTTCATTGTTGATTTGGAGAAGGCCACCTCGCGGTGGCCTTCTCATTTTCGGGTATCTAGCGCCACTTTTTGGCTCGACGGAGCTCATCTGGAATCTAATCTGGAAGCAGATGAGGGGGTTAGCATTCTCATTTGACGTATCTCTTTTCGTGACCTTAGCTAAAGGACAGGTTTGGCTCTGAGGTCTCCTCGAGCAGTATGGGAAAATGGATGTTGGCGTTTTCTATCATTTCTCTCCCAGACCCCTGTCATAAAACGATGCGCTTTTTCTTTGCCACGGCGCTGTTGTATGGCAGAGGCTTATCCGCCACACTCCGCACTCCCCTCATGCTGCCCTGGCATGTTTCCACCTCGATTTGTTGTGAGCCTCCCTCGCTGGTTGCGTTTCGTTGCGCACAGGCAAAATCCGGATCTGTTTGCTGCTGCACGTTGGTGGGCGGCGAGCCGTGAAAGCCGGCATGACCCCAGCGGGTCAGACGTGCACCGCCATCGGTAACGGCGGATGTTCAGGGATGAATGGCAAGCAAAGCGAGGTTGCAATGAACTATCAACTGCTGTGGAAAAGTGCAATTTTTTCAGTCTCTTCCATGATGGCGATAAGCGCAGTTCAGGCTGCGCCACTGAACGTGATGACCGAGGATTACCCTCCGTTCAACATGCAGGGGGAGGGGGGCAAGATTGTCGGGCTATCGACCGAGGTGGTCGAAGAACTGTTCAAGCGTGCCGGGGTCGAATACAAGCTGACCCTGATGCCCTGGAAACGGGCGTACGAAGATACCCTCGGTACTCCGAATACCGCCCTCTACTCCACGACCCGCACTCCAGAGCGGGAAGCACTGTTCAAGTGGGTAGGGCCGCTGGTCAATAACAACTGGGTGTTCTTCTCCAGCTCGACGGCCAATATCACAGTCTCTTCACTGGAAGAGGCCAAGCAGTATTCGGTGGGGGGCTACAACGGTGATGCGGCAGCCGAGTATCTTAAGGCACAGGGATTTGCCAAGTTGCAGCTGGCAGCCAATGACACCGCCAAAGTGAAAAAACTGGAGGCCGGTCGTATCGATCTCTGGGCAACCGGCCAGTATCTGGCGCCCTATCTGGCCAGCAAGGAGAAGGTGGCCTCACCCAAGCCGGTCTTCGTGTTCAAGGAAACCCAGATGAGTTTGGCGTTTAACAAGGATACGCCCGATGAACTCATCAACAAGCTCAACGAGGTTCTGGCAGCCATGAAAGCCGACGGCACCATCGAGAAAATCAACGCCAAGTACCAGTAAGTTGTACTGTTCCTGCTGCCGTTAATACCGGGAGGAAGTCATGGATTGGAAAAGTCTGAAGTTCAGGATTGCCGTACTGACTTCCCTCTCGGTGAGTCTGCTACTGGTACTGTTTGGTGGTTATAACTACAGCTCGGTGAGGGAAGAGAGCTACAGCAAACAGGCTCAGCTGGTCGAGCAGGCGATCAAGCGACTGCAGCTCTCCTTGCCTGGCCCTTTGTGGAATTATGAGTCGGCCTTTATCGAGGCATCGCTCAAATCCGAGCTGGCGGCCGATATGCTCAGCACACTGCTGGTGGTCAACAAGGAGAAGCTGGTGGCCGGGTTTGCCCGCGATGCAGCGGGCACTATTTCCCCTGTAACGGCCATACCCGCCGATACGGCGGCCTATGGGGGGTATGATCTGGTCTACGACGACAGCGGCCAGAAAAATACCGTGGCCAGATTGCTGGTCGAAACCAGTGATGCGGCCATTCAGGCCAACTTGCGCCAGCAGTTGATCACCACTGTCTGGCAGATCCTGGTACTTGATATCTGTATCATTGCCTTGTTGATGGTACTCATTCATCGCAATGTGCTGAGACCACTTCATCAGATGAATCTGGCGGTGTTCGATTTGGCCAGGGGAGAGGGGGATCTGACCCGGCGTCTCAAGATCCTCCGTCAGGATGAGATGGGCGCGCTGGCCACCAACATCAATCACTTTATTGCCAAGCTTCAGGAGATGGTGGCCGAAATCAACGAGCTCTCTGCTGGCGTGCTGCAGACCGCGGAACGTTGTGACACCCTTGCGGCGGATACTCGGGGCGCCAGTGATGCCCAGCAACTGGAGCTGGATCAGGTCGCGACTGCCATTACCGAGATGAGCCAGGCGGTGCAGGAGGTGGCAGGTAATGCAGTGAAGACTGCTACGGCGACCGATGAGGCCAACCTTTATGTCGAACAGGGCTACAATCTGGCCGGTCATGCCAATCAGGCGATTCACCAGCTGGTGGGAGAGGTGGAACGGGTGGCGGGGCTGATGCGCTCCCTCTCTACCGAGAGCAGCAGCATCGGCAATATTATCGAAGTGATCAATGGTATTGCCGAGCAGACCAATCTGCTGGCGCTCAATGCCGCCATCGAGGCGGCGAGGGCTGGGGATCAGGGGCGCGGTTTTGCGGTGGTGGCCGATGAAGTGCGAACCCTCTCGGGGCGCACTCGTCAGTCGACCGAAGAGATCAGTGCCAGCATCAAACGGCTGCAACAGGCGACCCAGAATGTTGGTGCCGGGATGCTGCTGAGCCAGGAGCAGGCCTCTCGTGCGGGAGCCGAAGCAGCTGATGTACAGATATCGGTGGAGAAGATAAAAAACCAGGTCAGTCTGATCCGCGAGATGAACATGTATATTGCCCAAGCCTCGGAAGAGCAACACTCGGTAGCGGAGGCGGTGAGCCATAGCGTGAACCGGATAGCCACCCTTAATAGCGAGAGCGCGGCCAGGGTAGTGCAAGTGGCTGAAGCCAGCAGCGATTTGCGCCAGCTCTCCGGTCAGCTCGATACCCTCCTCAAGCTGTTTCGGGTCTAGAGAGCACATACGCCCAGGGGGGATCCTCGGTGCGAGCGATGGTCGCGATCACGCGCGCAACGGGTGGTCGTGGTGTTCTCATTTTCTGCCATGCAAGCCCGGATCGATATTTTCCCTTTCCGAGACCATGCATGACAGTCTGGAGTGCGGTTGTCTACTCACGAGACAGCTTGCACCAGGGGCCAGTGATCTCGCAATACCCGGTCTCGTTTCCATGCTGCCAGCCAAGCCGATGATAGAAGGCCACGGCCGCCGTATTGCGGGTTGCCACCTTGAGTGATGCTGTGCGGGGATTATTTGCCAGACCATGTTCGAGCAGCGCTCGCCCAATCCCCTGACCATGCCAGTCGCTAGCAACGTAGAGATGATGCACAAAGAGCTCGGGTTGCCATACGGCGATAAATCCGCAGAGCGTCCCCCCTCGCTCAGCCACCCATATCTCTTCTCCCCGGGTCTGCTCGATAAAGTCATCCAGGTGAAATAGGGAGGGGTCTACCCAGTGAAAGGTTTGTCTGCGGCCTTGTAAAAACAGCTTGGCCAGCGGGGTGATATCACGTTCTTCCATGCGCCTGATCATCATGCTCTCCCAAGGGCGGTCACTGTTCCCTGTTGCACGCGGGCAAGGTTATCTGGGGCAAATGACAAGGGTGTGATTAAGGGCTGTCCAATACATTTGTCATGGGGCTATACTGCCGAAGTCCCCTGTATGGATGGCGTGAGGATTGTTGATTTATGGACAATAAACAGATTGAAGGCAACATTTTTGTTCCGGCTCATATCGATGACGTGTGGCACGCCTGGACGACAGAGAGTGGTCTGCGCAGTTTTCTGGCTCCCGAGTGTTTGATGGTAGCCGAACCGAATGGCCCCTTCGAAATCTACTTCAGGCCGGATGCTCCACTGGGTGAACGGGGCAGTGAAGGGTGCAGGGTCATGGCCGTCATGCCCTATGATTTGCTCAGCTTTAGTTGGAATTTTCCGCCCAGTCTGCCCCATATTCGTCAGCAGAAGACTCAGGTTTGTCTGCGCTTTGTGCCGGAAGGGCAGGGCACTCGCCTCTACTTCCTGCAAACCGGTTGGGCCAATGATCCTGACTGGAATCAGGGGTATGCCTACTTTAGGGAAGAGTGGCTGGAGACCAGCTTGCCACGGTTGCAGTACCGCTTTACCCACGGCCCCATCGACTGGAACAACCCGCCCGACAAGGCACAGCTGAAGGCGTTGTCCCAGTAGTTTCGGGGCACAGAGATAAAAAAAACCGGCCAAAAGGCCGGTTGAAACAGTTCAGGCTTGTCAGGTGACAAACGTATCCAGCGGATGAGAGTCGCTTTCCACTCCTTGTGAAGTACAACCCTCTTGGTTACGTGCCACTACTATATGCCATCCACACTGAATCGATGCTGAACCACGGATGTTTCAGTTTCACTCCACCTTACAATCAGATGGTAATCCCCATCGACTGGCGCAGGTAAGCGCCAGCGCCGAGCAGGCCAGGTCCTTCATGGGTGATCAGGAATACCGGAATATCCTTGAGGTAGGATTTGAAACGGCCCTTGTCTTCAAAGGCAACCCGGAAACCGGAACTGGTGAAGAACTCCTGGAAGCGCGGCACTATGCCCCCTGCGATATAGACGCCACCAAAGGTGCCCATATTGAGCGCCAGGTTGCCGGCAAAGCGGCCCATCAGCACGCAGAACAGGCTCAGGGTGCGGCGGCAATCCAGACACTCGCCCGCCAGCGCACGTTCGGTAATGTCTTTAGGGGCGAACGGCTCCGGCTCACGACCATCGGATTTCACCAGCCCGCGATAGAGATTGACCAGGCCCGGGCCGGATAAGAAACGCTCGGCCGAGACATGGCCCAGTTCGCCACGCATCACCTGCAGCACCGCATCTTCCTCTTCGGTGTTGGCGGCAAAATCCACATGACCCCCTTCGCCCGGCAGGCTCAACCACTGATCGCCCGCCTTGACCAGATGCGCAACCCCAAGGCCGGTGCCCGCTCCATAGATGGCGATGGGTTTGCCAGCCACCGGTGCGGCGCCGCCCAGCTGGATGCGATCCGATTCGGCCAATACCGGTACCGCCATCGAGACCGCGGTAAAGTCGTTGATTACTTGCAGGCGTGCCAGCCCGAGATTGTTCTGCATCTCGCTGATGGAGAACTCCCAGCTGTGGTTGGTCATGGCGACCCAGTCACCATTTATGGGGCAGGCGATGGCGATGCAGGCTTCAGCCACCTCGACCTTGTGTTCCTCCAGATAGAGGCGAACCACGGCTTCAAGGCTGGGATGGGCCAGACCTGAGTAGGTCTTTGCCTGAGAGATAGTACCGGTGGCCAGCTCACACAGGGCCAGACGCGCATTGGTACCGCCGACATCGCCGACCAGCGCATGGGTATGCTGCATAACAACTCCTTCGTTACAGGATGGGGACGACTGTGGTGTCCCGACATTATTGTTGGATTATGACGGCCCATTCTATCCGAGCTCAGGCTCACTCACCCGCCGGATCGATACAAACGTGCGCCTGCTCACAGTGTTGTTGCTTTGCAACATTTGTAAGCGGTTTCACAGCGAGGTGACGTTTTGTAACGAAAAGTACGAAATAATTAGAGATGAGTCATACTTTGTACGGCAGGCGTTAGTTGCGATAACCGCTTGTCTTGTATAGTCATCAGCTTGATTGGAAACCTGCTTAGCCGTAGATTTAGTGCAAAGACACTGAAGCTAAATTACAAAAACGTCTGGTGGTGATGATGAATACCCTTGATAAAATTACGAACAACCTGGAAAGTTTCAGTAAATCAGAACGCAAGGTTGCCGAGGTGATCCTGGCGTCTCCCCAGACCGCCATCCACTCCAGCATCGCCGCCCTGGCCAAAATGGCCGACGTCAGTGAACCGACCGTCAACCGTTTTTGCCGTCGCCTCGATACCAAAGGCTTCCCCGATTTCAAACTCCATCTGGCCCAGAGCCTGGCCAATGGCACTCCTTACGTCAATCGTCATGTGGAAGCAGAAGACGGCCCCGATACCTACACGGCCAAAATCTTCGAATCCACCATGGCTTGTCTGGATGCCGCCAAGAACAGCCTGGATATCTCGGCCATCAACCGCTGTGTCGATATCCTGACCCAGTCCAAGAAGATCAGCTTCTTTGGTCTTGGCGCCTCCTCAGCCGTTGCCCGCGATGCCCAGAACAAGTTCTTCCGCTTCAATATCCCGGTGGTGAGCTTTGACGATATCGTCATGATGCGCATGAGCTGCATCAACAGCAGCGAAGGGGATGTGGTGGTGCTGATCTCCCATACCGGCCGCACCAAGGCGCTGGTCGAGATCGCCGCGCTGGCGCGCGAGAACGACGCCACCGTCATCGGCATGACCGCCAAGGATTCCCCACTGGCGCGCGAGTGCAACCTGGTGCTCTCCATGGATGTGCCGGAAGATACCGATGTCTACATGCCGATGGCTTCCCGCATCGCCCAGCTGGCGCTGGTGGATGTGCTGGCAACCGGATTTACCCTGCGCCGGGGGATGAAATTTCGTGAAAACCTGAAGAAGGTAAAAGAGGGATTGCGCGAATCCCGCTTTGAAACACCACACTCTTCCTGAATCGTCGGGGGCTTTGGCCCCCGACTGTCTATGCCACCCTCCTTGGTGTAGTCTTGATGTGGTATTGTAACTTAATAACAAAAACCACCCGGATGGTTTGCAAGCGGGTGCATCGAGCCATCGGTTTGATGGGGCAGAATCTCAAGTTATCTCAACTTCATATTGGAGTCTTTCATGCCTAGACGTACAAAGATTGTAACCACACTTGGTCCGGCCACCGACCGCGAAGGGATCCTCGAAGGGATTATCCGCGCTGGCGCCGACATGGTGCGGATGAACTTCTCTCACGGCACTCCTGAAGATCATATCCAGCGCGCCAATCAGGTGCGTGACATTGCTGCCAAGATCGGCCGCCACGTTGCCATCATGGGTGACCTGCAAGGCCCGAAAATCCGTGTATCCACCTTCAAGGATGGCAAGATCTATCTCGCCATCGGTGACAAGTTCGTGCTGGATGCAGCCCTGGGCAAGGGTGAAGGCTGTCAGGAGCAGGTTGGTATCGACTACAAGAGCCTGCCAAATGATGTGGTGCCGGGTGACATCCTGCTGCTGGACGATGGCCGTGTACAACTGAAAGTCGAGAGCGTGGAAGGCACCCGCATCCATACCACTGTGACCGTGGCGGGCCCTCTCTCCAACAACAAGGGCATCAACAAGAAAGGGGGCGGTCTCTCCGCACCAGCCCTGACCGAGAAAGACAAGGAAGATATCAAGACAGCCGCGCTGATGAACGTGGATTATCTGGCCGTCTCCTTCCCGCGCTGCGGTGATGATCTGCGTTACGCCCGCGAACTGGCTCGCGAAGCTGGCTCCAATGCCAAGATCGTGGCCAAGGTCGAGCGCGCCGAGACCGTCGCCACCGATGAGGCGATGGAAGATATCATCCTCGGCTCTGATGCCGTTATGGTTGCCCGTGGCGATCTGGGCGTCGAGATCGGTGACCCCGAGCTGGTTGGCGTGCAGAAGAAGCTGATCCGTCACTCCCGTCGTCTCAACCGCGTTGTCATCACCGCTACCCAGATGATGGAATCGATGATCAACGCGCCGCTACCGACTCGTGCCGAAGTGATGGACGTCGCCAACGCCGTGCTGGATGGTACCGATGCGGTGATGCTCTCTGCCGAAACAGCAGCCGGTCAGTTCCCCATCGAGACAGTGACCTCCATGGCGAGCGTCTGTGTCGGTGCCGAAAAGCACCCGAGCCTGAACGTCTCCAACCACCGCATGAGCTACACCTTCACCTCGGTGGAAGAGGCGGTTGCGATGTCCACCATGTACGCAGCCAACCACCTGGAAGGGGTCAAGGCGATCGTGGCGCTGACCGAATCGGGCACTACTCCGCTGCTGATGTCCCGTATCAGCTCCGGTCTGCCGATCTTTGCCATGTCCCCCCACAACAAGACCCTGGCCTGGGCCAACCTCTACCGTGGTGTGACCCCGGTGCTGTTCGACGGTGACGAGACCAAACCGGTCTACGAAGTGTGCCGCGACGCGCTGGCCGTGCTCAAGGAGAAGGGGCTGCTGCAAAGCGGCGATATGGTACTGCTGACCCACGGTGACAAGATGGAAACCGTCGGCAGTACCAACACCTGCAAGGTGATGATGGTCGAATAAGCCCGTCCGGTTTCACAGTGTTCAACAAGGCTGCTCCTCTCTGATGAGCAGCCTTTTTATTAACGGCTGTCGCGCTTTGGCGGGATAAACAGGACTCAATGATTGCTTAACCGGATTCCCCTTCCGATAATGCGGGAGTGATTTTCACCGGGTAGCCCGTTGTAGGGGATCGCACCGGGTAACCCAGACACTCGACAATACGGGAGTGAAAAAATGAACAAGCGTAACTGGTTGCTGGCCCTGTCACTGACGTTGGTGGTGTCACCCAGCCATGCCGACTGGGAGAAACTGAAGGCTGCCGCCGCCGATCTCGGCACTGCCGTGAGTGAGACTAGCAAGGAGGTATGGCAGGATGTCAGCGACTTCTCCAAAAAGAGCTGGGCCTCCATCTCTGCCTGGGGTGAAGAGGCGTTCAATACCGCCGGGGTCTGGACCGACAAGAGCATCGCCACTGGCAAGGAGTGGCTGAAGGTAGCCGACAAGAAGCTCGACGAGATGCTGGAGCCCAAAACCGCGCAGGAGGCGCGGGTGGCGCTCAACACCATGGCCGACACGGCACTGGTGCGCCTGTTCAATGAACAGCCTTCAGCCAAGTTGCTGTTTGACAAGGCGTATGGCTACGCAGTATTCGATTCGCGCAAGTTCTCCCTGATGCTGCATACCAATCAGGGCGCCGGGGTGGCCATCAATCGCAAGAGTGGCAAACATACCTATATGAAGATGTTTGGCGCGGGGCTGGCGGCCGGTATCGGTGGCAAGTTCTATCAGCAGGTGATCCTGTTTGAAGACAAAGCCAGATTCGATGCCTTCGTGACCCAGGGTTGGGAGGCCACTTCCGAAGTGGGCGTGGTAGCTGGCAAGGAGAGCGCCGAGCTCACCGCCAAATACAACGGCGGCATGGCCATCTACCAGATCGGCGAGAAGGGATTGCTGTTCGATGCCAACATCTCCGGCTCCAAATACTGGATCGACAAGGATTTGAGTCAGTAACCATTCAGGCGGTGAGCCCTCGGCATTTGCCCGGCTCACCGTGCGGCAGTTGCAGTCAAAGATCGCCCGCACTCATCCTGCGGGCGTGCTTGTTTGTGGTGGCGTGATGCGGGTGTTGGATGGCAAAGCGCCTTTTCCCGTGCGAATGCTGGGGACAAAAAGCCATCGCTCCCCTTGGCCGCAACCGGTATAATGCGCGACCCGAATTTTTCCAGGTGTTCAAAATGCAGCCGGTACCCAACCTTTTCTCCTATCCCCGCTATTGGGCCGAGTGCTACGGCACGGCGCCCTTCCTGCCCATGTCCCGCAAAGAGATGGACAAGCTCGGTTGGGACAGCTGCGACGTCATTCTGGTGACGGGGGATGCCTACGTGGATCACCCGAGCTTCGGCATGGCGGTCATCGGCCGCATGCTGGAGGCGCAGGGCTTTCGGGTCGGCATCATCGCCCAGCCGGACTGGTCATCGAAGGATGACTTTATGCGTCTGGGCAAACCGAACCTCTTCTTCGGGGTGACCGCGGGCAACATGGACTCCATGATCAACCGCTACACCTCCGACAAGAAGCTGCGCCACGACGACGCCTACACCCCGGGGGATGTGGGCGGCAAGCGGCCGGATCGCGCCACCCTGGTCTATACCCAGCGCTGCAAAGAGGCCTTCAAGGAGGTGCCGGTAGTCATCGGCGGCATCGAGGCATCCCTGCGCCGCATTGCCCACTACGACTACTGGTCCGAGACCATCCGCCGCTCCATCCTGCTCGATGCCAAGGCCGATATCCTCATCTACGGCAACGCCGAGCGGCCGCTGGTGGAAGTGGCCCACCGCATCGCGGCGGGGGAGACCATCGATACCATGCAGGATATTCGCGGCACTGCCGTTATCCGCAAGGAGCCGCTGCCGGGCTGGAAAGGGGTGGATTCGAGCAAGCTCGACCAGATTGGCCGCATCGATCCCATCATGAACCCCTATATGGAAGGGGCACCATGCTCTGACGATGCGACCGATGCGGCCCCTGCCGCGCAGGAGGCCCAGCCGGTGCTGGTGCAGCCGGCCAAACCCAAGCAGTGGGAAAAAACCTATGTGAAGCTGCCGGCGTTCGAGCGAGTGAAAGAGGACAAGGTGCTCTACGCCCACGCCTCGCGCATTCTGCACCACGAGACCAACCCCGGTTGTGCCCGCGCCCTGTCGCAGGCTCACGGCGATCGCATCGTCTGGGTCAACCCGCCCGCCTTCCCGCTGGAAACCGAGGAGATGGACGGCGTATTCGGCCTGCCCTACCAGCGGGTGCCGCACCCGGCATATGGCAACGAGAAGATCCCCGCCTTCGAGATGATCAAGACCTCGGTCAACATCATGCGCGGCTGCTTTGGCGGCTGCTCCTTCTGCTCCATCACCGAGCACGAAGGGCGCATCATCCAGAGCCGCTCGGAAGAGTCGATCCTGAAAGAAATCGAAGATATCCGCGACAAGGTGCCGGGCTTTACCGGCGTCATCTCGGATCTCGGCGGCCCCACCGCCAACATGTACAAGCTGCGTTGCAAGAGCCCCAAGGCCGAGCAGACCTGCCGTCGCGCCTCCTGTGTCTGGCCCACCATCTGCCCGCACATGGACACCGACCACAGCCCGACCATCAACCTCTATCGCAAGGCGCGCGACCTCAAGGGGATCAAGAAGATCCTCATCGCCTCGGGCGTGCGTTACGACATCGCGGTCGAAGATCCCCGCTATATCAAGGAGCTGGCCAAGTACCACGTCGGCGGCTACCTGAAGATCGCGCCGGAACACACCGAGGAGGGGCCGCTCTCCAAGATGATGAAGCCGGGCATGGGCAGCTACTACCAGTTCAAGGAACTGTTCGACAAATACTCCAAAGAGGCGGGCAAGCAGCAATACCTGATCCCCTACTTTATCTCCGCCCACCCGGGCACCACGGATGAAGACATGATCAATCTGGCGCTCTGGGTCAAAGAGAACCGCTTCAAGCTCGATCAGGTGCAGAACTTCTACCCGTCGCCGCTCGCCAACGCCACCACCATGTATTACACGGAGAAAAACCCGTTAAACAAGGTGAGCCGCACCGGTGGCGATGTGTTTGTTGCCAAGGGTGAGCGCCGTCGCCGCCTGCACAAGGCGCTGCTGCGCTACCATGACCCAGCTGGCTGGCCGATGATCCGCGAAGCCCTGCTCGCCATGGGCAAGGGCCACCTGATTGGCAACGGCCCCGGCTGTCTGGTGCCTGCAGAAGGTAGGAATGAGCGGCGCAACGAGCGTGCCGCCACTGGCAAGGGGATGAAACCGGCCCTGACTCGCCACAGTAACATTGCCCATCAGCGCGGCAATGGCACAGGCAACAAGCCGACGGGCGGCAAGCCGGTGGGTTCCCAGCTGCACAAAGGCGCGGCTAATGGCAAACCGGCCGCACAGGGTGAAGGCAAGAATGCGGGTAAAAGCAAACCTGCCGGCAAACCCGCCCATAAGGGCAAGACGCCAACCCGTGCCGGCTCCGCCAAACCCGCCGCTCAGGGCAGCAAGCCTGCGGCCAAAGGCAATGGAGCCAAGCGACCGGCACGGTAATATTTCCTGACTGGAAAGCGACAGAAATAAAAAGGCGACCGGATGGTCGCCTTTTTATTAAACTTATCTCGAGCTGTTTATAATATATACAAGGCGTTCTAATCGAGGAATATCATCAATAATTCCAGAATAAAAAATCGAATGCCAGTTATTAGGCGTTTCGAATTCCAAATCTTTACTGTCAATATAGTTTTCAATAGTCTTTTTGAGACTATCCACTGTAATTATTTCAGGTTTAGGTGGAAGAAAGTATTTTAAAATAAGATGTGCCTTCTTACTTAACTTAGCCCAGTTTTTTTCAAACCAACCCTGAGTTGCTGCATTATTTATTACCTCGTCCAGATGAAATTTTAAAATGTCGAAGTTGGGGTGGTTTTTATCAATTATATCTATAGATATTTTTGGGGCATCAAAATCACCAGAAAATAATGCTATGTATAATCTTTCGTTTAAAAAGGTGTCAAAATATGGATGTATAACCCTTTGGGGTGATGTATCCCCTTTTATTGTTGTTCCTCTCAGAGAGTTGCAATTACATGCTGGAATTAAATTATGGGAGAAAAATGAAAACTCTGGATAAAGGTCTTTTGGTAAATAATGATCTACGGTCCCATTACCAGGGCCGCCACACATTGGGCATATATCTGGAGATAAATTTCGTCTATAGAAATCTATAAATTCAAGCCTTCCTTTTGGTGCGCTATTATAGTGTGTTACAAGTGCTCCTTTGAGGTCATCATCGTTTATTAGCGATTTTATGTTCCAAGGGTCTCCTTTATTTGATATGTATTTTAAGTACTGGTCACGAAATACAATGTAATTCCCTAATAATTGAGGGTAACTACCAAGGTTGGTATTATTTGCTAGTAGCTGTAATTCCTCAATGTCATTTACATAAGGAGGATTAATTTCCTTCATTTGTAACCTCAATATTTAATTTACGGCGCAGGTACATTAAAATATCTGAGGACAATTCAGATTCAAGACCTTTTAAATAGGCCGCCCTGTTTTTTATTCTTGTCTGAAAAGAGTCAATCAAGTCATCTACTAATGCATTTGTTATTTCGTCTTCAAATACAAAATATGAGATTGAACCTACATCAGCCCCAAAGGTTTTTAGTCTTGGATTTTGAATGTTTACATGACCATTTGAATCTTCTTTGAATACAAGTACCTGTGTTCTTGGTACTTCACGAACAAAGTAAGCTGAATGTGTTGCAATAATTGCAATTGAACCTGTTAATTTAAGTAATTGATCTAAGGTCCTAATAAATTTAGTTATAAAGTTTGGATGAAGATGTGTTTCAGGCTCATCAAGCAATACTAGAGTACCATTTTCAATAAATAAGCAAGCTTGAACAACAAATTTAATGAATGCGAGCTGGCCACTACTTAAAGGGAATACCTCTCCATTAATGTGAAGCATTGGATTAGCATTGTTGATGATAGCCCCCTGTATTTCTAATTTTGCCTGCTCCCCCCCATGGTTAAGTTTTAAGAGGGGGACATAGATTTTATCTCTTATGCTAAATACATGAGGGGCATTAACAGATATTTCTTGATTCAATGGTATTACAATGTTTTTTATGTTTGGAAGAAAACTAATACTTTCTTTAAATAAATCCCACCGATACTTAGAACCGATAGATTCCTCTGAACGCAAAAGTTGAATGCAAAGATCACAGAAGCCTCGAGAGTTTTTTGATCTTGAGTTTCGATCAAGTATTAACCTCCGATATTTTATTCTCCTATTAGTTCTTTCTGGTGGGAAAGTATTTGTTGTTTCTCCTGGTGTTGCTATAGCCAGTAAACGACTTATTATTGGTTTGTCTCCAGAATCAGTGTCATAGAAACTATCCCCTCCTTTAGTTAAAGATGTTGCAATAGTATTAAGAGCTTGGCTTTTACCTATACCATTCTGACCAATTAATACAGAGATTCTTTTGGGGAGAATACTTTCTATATCAAACTGCATATTAAATGAGTGCGGTTCAGGAAATCCGGCTAGTTTATAATTCAACGATAGCTTAGTGGATATTCGTGAGTAAATTTCATCCTCTAATCCATCAAGAATATAGTCTGCATTATGGTATGCAAAAAAACGACCTGATTCTCTCATGAATGCTAAACGAAACACATCAGTTTTTATTGCATCATTGATAAGCTTCGTTCTTTGGCTTATTCGTTTAGAGGCAACTAAGTCATTTAATGCTAACAGAATCGTATTAGATTTTTTATTCCCATGTTTATTAACCAGAAAGCGATAATCTTGCATCTCACCTTGTAGTGTGAAAAAACTTGGTAGTTCCTCCGCCCTTATTATATCAATATCTGGAGATAATTGACCATCAGCTTCTATTCTTGAATCTTTTGATACAAAGCCAAGAAATAATGACCCTTCAATTTCTTTTTCATTATGCTCAATGATTTTATAGTCATATATACATCGGTATTTAAAATCATTCCAGCTAAATGAGTTTTTATCCCAGCTATCGTTATTTTTCCAACTGCCATTTCTTGGGGATAATAATATCGCTGGGCGAGAAAATGAATTTTGGGGAATGTCACTTCTACAAAAATAAACATTAAAATAATCACGTTCATTTTTATCTTCGTTATAGTTTTTCATTCATTTTGATTCCAAATAAAACATTAGCAATTAAATATGAGGGAATGTAGTGGAGGAAATCAGGGACACTAGGGACACCCACCTTTCTGTGTGAGGCGTAAGAGCACCAAATCTCACGCTACCGCCCGTGGATTACAGCTTCCAATATGCTCCCTTGACCCGCGCTGGCAGCAACCCATCGCAGCTCAACAGATTCTGAATGGCCATGGTAAGCCAAACGAAACTGCCGAGGCGAGTCTTAAAGTGACTTAACTATCAGAAATTAATCATTTTTTGAGCTTGATCAGCAAATGGAACCGGAAGGCGGCTTTATCGCCATATCCCGCTTTGGCAAGCAGGGAAGGGGAGTGAATAGGGGCGACCTGCTGGTCGCCCCTTGTGATTGCCATATCCGGCGTGTTTGGGGTTAGCCGTTATAGCCGTAGCAGCGCTTGAGCTCCTCGAAGTCGTAGTAGTGGCTGCCGCTTCGGTAGGGCTGGCAGCCTGTTTTAAAGGCGATCTCCTTTTCGTTGTAGAGCATCTTGACCAGCACCTGCCGCTGCCCGTTCTGGTAGATATCCCACTGAATATTGGCGGTATAGGGGGAGACCCAGCCGCCGCGCCACTCGTTGTTCTGCTGGCTGAACAGCTGATCCGGGCTGGCCCCCTGACGGCTCCCTTCCAGCTTCATCAGGGCGGCGAGGGGGATAATGGCTTCGGCGTGGGCAAAGCGCAGGGTGGCCCGTCGGCTCTGCTCGCCTTCTACTACCTGACGCTGCACCTCGCCAAACAGGCCGTCGAGCAGCGGCTGGGCAATGGCGTAGGGGGCATTCTGGTTGGCAAAGCTCGGCCCCTTCTCGTAGAAATCTTCCGCATCGGAGAGGTAGGAGAACCAGGCAGACTCTTCCGAGGTCAGGAACTGCTCCAGCGCCCAGGGCTCGCTGCCCTGTGCCTGCGCTTCGCGGATCATGCCGGGGCCGATGATAAAGAGGTTGTAGAGCATCAGGGCGGCATCCACCTCGTCGCGCACATAGGTCATGCCGCCATCCTCCGGGTTGACGGCGACAAACTCGACGCCGCCCGCCAGATAGTCGACAAAGCCCTTGCTGTAGATACGCTCCAGCATGCTGCGGGCCATCTCTTTGGTCTTGCTCAGGTTTTTAAGCTGATCCAGCGCCCTGGCCAGCTCGGGGGCCGGGGCGATTGCGGCATCTTCGTCACCGATAAAGCGCTGGTAGCTCTCATAGGCGGGCAGGTAGCGGGCGTAATCCCCCTCGGGTGTGGTCTTGTGGAAGTAGAGTTCGAACTTGTTGACCAGCTTTTTGTCGATCTTCGAGGGGTCATCCTGCGTGAGGTAGCACTGCGCCGAGTCGCTGACATAGTTCACGCTGCGCTTGAGGCTCTCCATAAAGTAGAAGGCGCTTTCGTTGGCCCTGTCCTTGCCCGAGGTGACCACCTTGATGCAGTGGGGCTCGCTGCTGTTGAGCAGGGTCGGCAGCCGCGCCGCCAGTCGGGTGGCGAGATTGGCGTGCTCCTCCTTGCCCAGCGCCGAGAGCAGGCCGTAGCCCAGTTTCTGGTTGGCGGCCGTCACCAGATCGACCTTGCCTCCCAGCCCCTGCCCGAGGGTAGTGAGCGCCCCCTGACGCTGCGCCTCTTCCCATACTAGCTTGGTCAGCACGTCATATTTCGGGCTGGAGAGGGAGCGCGAGCCGTGGCGCGCCACCATCTCGGTAAAGACCGGGCTGAACCCCTGAGGCGCTGGCTCGTAGCTCTCCGCCTGCTGCTGCGGGCTGTAGACCGCTTTGGTGCTGTATTGATAGGCGGTTTTGCCCTGGCTGTCGGCAGACGATTCGTTCTCTGACTGGCAGCCGCCAAGCAAGACCAGCGAGACGGCCAAAGCCACATAAGAAGAGCGCGGGAAAGTCATGATGTTCCTTATCTATCCATATGAAAAATAAGTGAAAAACTCTATGGCTTGAAAATGACCGCTGGATGTCAGCCAGATGACAGGCTGATGACTTCTGATAAAGCAGTAAGCAAGGGGCATTTTTTCGGGACACCCACCTTTTTGACAGTGGCGTAGGGCTGTTCTTGACTTAAGAGGTCACCGTTGAGGGATGTGCCATGACCATTGCCCGTTCACGTCAAATCAGCTTGCAGGATACGCCTTACTACCATGTGGTCAGCCGCTGTGTGCGGCGAGCCTTTCTGTGTGGTGACGATGCCCATTCTGGCCAGAGTTATGAGCATCGGCGTCAGTGGGTGGTCGACAAGTTGGGGCAACTATCGCGGCTGTTTGCAATTGGCATTTGTGCTTATGCGGTGATGAGCAATCATTATCATCTGGTGCTCAAGGTGGAGCCCGATACCGCAGCCAACTGGAGTGAGCGGGAGGTGGCTGAGCGCTGGGCGGGGCTATTCCAGTGGCCGCATTTGGTCAGGCGCTGGTATCAGGGGGAGACGTTGATCGAGCCTGAACTGGCTGTCGTGCAGCAATTGCTGGCCCAATGGCGGGAGCGGCTTCACTCCATAAGTTGGTTTATTCGGCTACTCAATGAAAATCTGGCCCGTCAGGCCAATCAGGAAGATGGTTGCAAGGGCCATTTCTGGGAGGGGCGCTTCAAGAGTCAGGCTTTGCTCACCGAATCCGCCTTGTTGGCCTGTATGGCGTATGTTGACCTCAATCCGATACGAGCTGCGTTGACCGATCGGCCAGAGCAGAGTGAATACACCAGTATCAAACAGCGCCTTGACGCGCCTGCTACTACTGAGGTTTTGCCACCACTTTTGCTGCCGTTTGCCCGCCAGGGTAAGCCTGAAGAGCTGCCTTATGCCTTCAGCGACTACCTGATGCTGGTTGATTGGACTGGTCGTGCTATTCGGCCCGACAAGCGGGGTCATATTCCGGCCCAATTTGGACCCATTCTGGAACGATTGGGACTCGATGCTGTTCGCTGGTTGAAGCAGGTGACGCTGTTCAGGCGACAAGGGATCAGAGTGGTGGGGGACAGATATCAATGTCAGCAGTTTGCCCGCCACTGTGGCCAGCGACGATGCCATCAACCAAGGCTGTGATAGCTTTGCATCCACCCTGCTGATAGCTCCGGGTATTGCACATAGTCCAATAAATGGCTGTGCAGGGGCTGTTGCTTTCTAAACCTGACAATCTCTCCCACCAGCCTACTTTTGCAGGCATCAGCTCGGATACACACCCCTTATTTGGCCTGCAAGTAGCCTGATAGTGGCTTGCTCAAAAAGGTGGGTGTCCCAATTTGATTCGGCGACGCTCCCCTGTTACACCTCGCTGCAAGCCTTTATGTCGGTCAATGACGTGGCGGCCTGCATTCCGTCGGCCATCGCCACCCTCGGCGATTTTCGCATGCTGGAGCTGGCCGGGGCGCCGCAGCAGTTCGAGGTGGTGGTTGGCAGACATCGCAAAAGCCAGGGCAATCTCGCCATCGAGTGGCTGGCCGAGGTGATCAAGTCGGTCTGCGATCTTGCCATGCCCAAATAACGTCGCCGTTTGCACAGGGCTGCGTACGCCAGCCAGTTTGCTAACGGCAGGCTGGATCTGCGGGACAAATCCTGCGATGGTGCGGGCAGTTATCCGCTTGTCCCGTTATCGAGTGAAAAGGAGTTGAGATGCGCATTGCCATGATTGGTCTGGGGGATATCGCCCAAAAAGCCTATCTGCCGCTGCTGGCGAGTGACGAGCGGGTCACCCCGCTGCTCTGTACCCGCAATCCGGCGGTGCTGGAGAAGCTGGCCCGCCAGTATCGGGTCGCCGAGTGCTTTACCGATGTGGCGGCCATGCTGGCCAGTCGCCCCGACGCCGTGATGATCCACGCCGCTACCGCCGTTCACCGCGAGCTGGTCGAGCAGTGCCTGCGGGCAGGGATCCCAACCTTTGTCGACAAGCCCCTGTGCGACAATCTGGCCGAGGCCGAGGCGCTGGCCAACCTCGCCATCGCGCAAGATTGCCCCCTCTTTACCGGCTTTAACCGCCGCTATCTGCCCGCCATGGCCGAGGCGCGGGCCCAGCCGCTTACCGAGCTTAACTGGCAGAAACACCGCTTCGCTCTGCCGGGCAAGGCGCGGGATTTCCTGTTCGACGACTTTATCCATGTGCTCGACAGCCTCTGCTTCTATGGCGGCGTGCCGGGCGGCGACTTTCATGCGGTATTGCGACCTGATACGAAGGACAACAGCTTGCTGGCCGGGGTAAGCGTCAGCTGGCAGAGCGGCGATCGTGCCATCAGCGGCAGCATGAACCGCAGCGCCGGGATCACCGAGGAGCGCATCGATGCCTACGGCGACAACCTCTCCCTGCACCTTGAGAACTGCACTCGCGGCATCATCGCCCGCGATAAGCAGGCCGAGATGCTGAGCCCCAACGACTGGCAGCCGGTGCTGGCCCAGCGCGGCTTTGCCGCCATGCTGGCGCACTGGTATCAGCAGGTTGAAATCGGCAAGGCGGATAGCGAGCTGATCGCCTCCTACCTGCACGGTCACCGGCTGGCGGAGCAGCTGGTCGTGCTGGCTGACAAGCGGGGATAAGGCTGGCTGGAAGTGCGCGTGGCATGAATGCGCGGTGCGTGAGAAAGACGCATGAAAAACAACGGGGGCCGCAGTTGCGGCCCCCGTTGTTATGGGATGAGATGCATGGGATCAGATGCACTTTACCGGCTTGGGCAGGCCGCCAATCTTGGTCGCCTGCTTGGCGGGCCCTTCCGGGAACAGTTTGTAGAGGTAGCGGCTGTTGCCCTTCTCGGGGCCGTACTGCTTCTCCATCGCCTTGACCAGCGCGCGGATGGCGGGGGAGGTGTTGAACTCCAGATAGAAGGCGCGCACAAAGCGCACCACTTCCCAGTGCGGCTCCTCAAGCGTGATCCCCTCCTGCGCAGCCAGTACCAGCGCCAGCTCCTCGCTCCAGTCGTTGCTGTTGAGCAGGTAGCCCTTGGCATCGGTCTCGATGAGTTGGCCGTTGAATTCCAGCTGATGTTTTTCGGACGCAGACATGAGGGCTCCTCGCTAATGGGGCTATCAGGATTGGGCGGGCATGGTAGCGCCTTGATCCCCAGTGAGCAACCGACTCTCGTTGGCCAGATGCAGCAGCTGATCCGCCAGCTCGCTGATCAGGTTGAGCTGCTGGGTCAGCATCAGCTGCTCCTCGCTGCTGTCCGGACTTATCACCGGGCACTGACCACCGATGGAACTGGAGGGGTTGCCCGCCAGATGTCCGGCGGCCTGCTCCAAGGTGTGGCAGATGTGGTGGCGCACCTCATCCAGCCCGCTGATGGCCTCCAGCTTGTCGCGATGGGCTCCCAGCGCCGAAATGTAGGAGAGCAGGGCATGGTTGCGCCAGGTGAGGGTAAAGCAGAGATCGAGGAAGCGGCGGCGCTTTTGCGGCTCCACCAGCATGCTCTGCCAGGCGGTGGCCAGCTCGCTGTCTGCCAGATGGGCGCTCTTGCGCGCCACCCGATAGTCGATGGACTCGTCTCGCTGCTGCTTGAGGCTCGCCAGCACCGCCGAGAGGTAGCGGGCGTTGGCCGAGAGCGAATTGGCGATAAGAGTCGGCAGCCGCTTGTACTGCCAGTCCGGCCAGAGCCAGGCCACCAGCCCGTAAGAGATCAGGCAGCCGAGCAGGGTATCGAGCAGCCGGGGCCCGAGAATGGCAAAGCCGATGCCATCAAGCAGATTGAACGCCATCAGCACGTAGAGGGTGATAAAGCAGACCGCGGCGCTGTAGTTGTTGCGCACCTGGGTAAAGAAGAGGAAAGCGGCCAGCCCCATCACCACCAGCTGGACGTGCAGCTCGGGAAACAGCCAGAGCACCGGAATGCCCACCAGTATGCCGGCGAAGGTGCCGAGCATCCGCTGCACCAGTCGGCGGCGGGTGGCGCTGTAGCTGGGCTGGCAGACAAACAGCACGGTCAGCAAAATCCAGTAGCCCTTATCCATATCAAAGGTTTGCAGTATGCCGTAGCCGATCACCAGTCCGAGCGACAAACGCAGCGCGTGGCGAAACACCATGGAGTGCAAGGTGAGGTGCTGCTTGAGCTGGGCTAGCAGCGGCAGGCGGGGGGGGCGCGCCAGCGCTGGCAGATCCTGCTCCGGCTGCTCGGGGTTTTGCAGCACTTCGGCGCTGCCCAGCAACTGGTTGATGCTGGCCAGATTGCGGCGCAGGAATTTCATCGGCGTCAGCAGGGTTTTCGGGTAGTGCTGCTTGAGATTGGTGAACTCCAGCTGATCGCCTAGGGCCTCCAGCGTCCAGTGGATGCGCTTGTTATGGGCGTAGGGCTTGTGCACCAGAATGGCGTAACCCAGCCGCTGGCATGCCTCGGAGAGTTGCAGGAACACCTCCTGAAATCCTTCCAGTACGATGCCTTGCTTGAGCTCCGCTTCCAACCGGCTGTAGGGATAGTGGCTGGAGGTGGCGCGCTCGTGAATCTCCAGCGCCAGAAGATAGAGGCGCAGCAGGCTGGCCAGCTCGGGGCTCGCCGGATGGCGGCGGCTCAGGCGGGCGTTGAGGGCCGACTTGGTGAGGGTCAGCGCGCTCACCAGATTGATGTTGAGCTGGGCCAGATTGTGGCGAATGGCCTGGGCGCCGTGCTCGTCCGCCGGGAAGAAGCGGGACTTTTCCAGCAGGTAGCGGCCAAGGGCGAAGTAGCTCTGGGCCAGTTGCTCGTGCAGGGTCTTGTAGGGCAGCAGCCAGAGCCAGATAAACGAGACCAGCCCGTACCAGAGGGCGCCGGCGCCGAGTGCCAGCGGCTGGTAGAAGAGATCCGGCGCCTTGGCGGCCCCCAGCATGGTGTAGATGGCGATCAGCAGCGAGCCAAAGCTGATGGTGGCGTAGCGGGCACCGAGGGCCCCCACCATCACAAAGATAAAGGTGGAGCTGGCCAGCCCGATGGCAAACAGCCAGGGGGTGGGGTAGAGATACTGCACACAGAGGGACGCGAACATGAAGCAGATGAGCGTCATGGCGAGGTTTTTAAGGCGTCCCCACAGGCTGTCGTCGGTTTCGGCAATGGCACCCGCCACGACCCCGAGGGAGAGCAGCACGGTGAGCTGGATATTGCCGGTGGCCAGGGTGAAGGCGAGCAGACCGAGAATGGCCAGCAGCACCTTGAGAGCGAAGTAGATGTGACTATCGGTCAGCAGTCGGCGCAGCAGGCCAGAGAGATCCATCGGCATGAAACAGGAACAACCCTTGAACGAAACGAGGGCAGGATGTTACCCCGCCAAGCGCGAAGTGGCCCTGATCCAAATCAGGGCCACTTCGCTTCATATCCTTGATTTACAACTTATCCTGACAGAAAGAGGAGCCAATAAAAACCCCGCCGAAGCGGGGTTTCTGATTAGTTGCGGTTGCCGCCAAGCAGGCTCAGCAAGCTCAGGAAGATGTTGTAGATGGAGACATACAGGGTGACGGTGGCAGAGATGTAGTTGGTCTCGCCGCCGCGCACGATCTGCTGGGTAGTCAGCAGGATGGCACCGGAGGAGAAGAGCATGAACATGGCGGACAGAGCCAGGCTCAGGGCGCTCATCTGCAGGAAGATGTTGGCAATCATGGCCACCAGCAGTACCCAGAAACCGACGAACAGCATGCCGCCGATGAAAGAGAGGTCACGCTTGGTGGTCAGGGCATAGGCCGACAGACCGAAGAAGGTGAGCGCGGTGCCGCCAAGGGCGGTCATCACGATCTCGCCACCACCATTGTTCATATACATGTTGATGATGGGGCCCAGGCTATAGCCCAGCAGACCGGTCAGGGCGAAGGTGAAGACCAGCCCCATGCCGTTGTTGCGATTCTTCTCGGTCAGGAACATCAGACCGTATACGCCGATGAGGAAGATGGCCCAGTGCAGCGGCGGCATGTTCATTACGGTCGCGATGCCCGCCACCACGGCAGAGAAGCCCAGAGTGAGGGAGAGCAGCATATAGGTGTTACGCAGCACCTTGTTGGTATCGCGTACGGCACTTTGGGTGCCAGTGTAGATAGAACGGGTATCCATCTTGGGTGTCCTCTTTATGTCCGGGTGAGACGGCGAGCAGCCGCCTCGTGATCGCTGTTTGTTACTGCATGTTTACGCATTGTATGTAGAACAAATAGGGATGACGAGGAACAATTTCAAGCCACCTGCCATTTTGCTCCCGCACACTATCCCACAGGAAATATGTATTGCATATGAACAAGGGCTTAGCGTAGTATGCACGCCGTTCGGAGGGGTGGCAGAGCGGCTGAATGCACCGGTCTTGAAAACCGGCGATGGGCGACCATCCGTGGGTTCAAATCCCACCTCCTCCGCCATATTCAAAGAGAAAGCCCAAGCGGTCACCCGCTTGGGCTTTTTTGTATCTGTGCCGTGTAGTCTTGCTCGACAGTACTCCTGGTCGCAAATGGGATGCCGTCAAAGCGTCCCCGCACCTTGTGACTTGAACCAGGATGACGGCTATCTCTCTCATCTCTAACTGCTCGATGAGCGTCTCTTCTCTGAGGCTGAGTTGTCTGCATCCATGTTTGAGCCCTGAGTCGTCATCCTGTTGCTCCGCTCATAGACTCTCGTCAGCTTCTCGCCTGCGGCGCGGATGTTGACTGTCTCCTGCCATTTGATGGAGAAAGAGGGTCATTGATTGACGTTCCCCCCCCTACCATGGTCAAATTTTCCCATTAATTAACAAAATGTCAGGTACTTCAGGGAGATATATGGAGACAGATGACAGATATACAGTGCCAGGCTTGGTAAGGGGACTGAGAGCGCTTCAGGCATTTAGCGAAGAGCGAAGAGAATTAAGCGTGTCAGAGCTTGCCGAAGTCATTGATGTCAATCGTTCCAGTGCTTTCCGTATTATCTATACCCTGGAAACCTGTGGCTTTTTGTATAAGGCAGATGGGTCCAGACGCTATAGCTTGACTTCCAGGGTGCTGGATTTGGGATTTACCTATCTCTCGGGGCTGGATTTACTGGAGCCATCGCGGCCTATCATGCAGCGCTTGCGGGACGATATTACCATTGCGTGCCATTTGGTGATCCGTCAGGGGACAGACATAGTCTTTGTCGATCGTTATCAGGCGAAAGGGCCGTTTACCAGCACGGTAGGAGTGGGCACCCGATGGCCAGCCCATGCAACCGTCACCGGTCAGTTGCTGCTTTCTGACTTGTCTGATGAGGCCATTATCGAGCTATATCGTGATTATCAATGGTCCACCTACACCGAGGGAACCCCGAACAGCATTGAGTCACTGCTGGCTTGCATGGCTGAGGTACGGGGACAACCGGCGCTGATCAGCTGGGGCTATTACAATCCCGTGATGGCTGCCTGTGCGGCACCGATAAATCGGTTAAGTGACGGCCGCATGATCGCATCGGTTTCTGTCAGCTGCCCCCTGCAAAGTTTTCCCCGAGAGGAGTTTGAAGGACGCATTCGGGATAAGGTGATCCATGCTGCGCACGATCTGTCGCGCACACTCAGTTTGAATAACGGTAATCCCTGAAAAATAGCGCTCTTTTTGTAACGCCATGCGCAAGCGCATGGCTTGTTGCATGATCTGCCACACTCGGTTTATCCCCCCCTCCTTTCTTTGCCACCCAGTGCACTACCGAGCCTTTGCTGCTCGAACATCAGGCCAGCAATAACGCAACTTGGTCAGATTGTTAAATCTTGTTCCCGCCACTGGATAGCTGCTGATGCCTTGGGGCCATGTTCATGGCTGACTGTCGCCAACCTGCGTCGATGGTGGCAGAGCGTAGCGCCCTTCTCAAACATCAAAAATTAATCATCAAATTCAATCGGATAATCAAACCCAGTTGCCTGTTGCGCTCAGCTGCACTGACCCATTTCCGTTCTGGCGAACCCTCAACAGAGGGTCGATGAGCGTTATCGTGGCACCTCATGGAGGAGGCTTTGGTGGTGATGGTAACAAAAAGTACACAACCCATTGACATGGGTTGCTCTTGGCGATTAACGTGTTTGCATACGAAAAAATGTTTCTATAGTGAATTTTTCGGAGGCGAGATGAGTTGGATGCCGGTTTGTAAATTGAGTGCGATTTCGGATGGGGAGCATCTGGCGCTCAATGTCGAGGGGAAAGCGGTTGGGATATTCATGATCGAGGGGCAGCTTCATGCCATCGAGGATATCTGCCCCCATGCCTACGCCCTGCTGAGTGAGGGGTTCGTGGAAGGGCGCACGGTTGAGTGCCCGCTGCATGAGGCTATTTTCGATATACCCACCGGCAAGCTGCAAAGCGGCCCGGGTTGCCGCGATTTGAACACCTACGAGGTACGCGTCGAAGGCGACGACGTACTCCTTCACATGGCATGACGAGGAAGCAGTGAATGGAGAATTTCAATCCCAAACTGGCCGCTTGGCTCAATAAGGAGCCCAGTGCTGAGGCCGGGCAAAACAACATTCAGATCCCGGGCAAGACGGTCAACCTGATATGGCAGAACCGCTACCGCGAGCCGACCGCTTATGAGCTGGCGCTGGTGAGTCAACTGGAGAAGGCCTTTGCCGAGGGCATTACCGAGCTGGAGTCCCTTGTAGAGACCCTCAATCGGTCTGGACTGCGCAATGAGGCGGGCGATCCGTGGAGTTGTACCAATTTTCAGGATGAGATGGCCCGCCTCGGTTACTGAGCGGCCCACTGCAGATAGCGAGGAGAACACGATGAAGCAACAAAGTGCACTGGAGCATCACCTGAATTTGGGTCTCAAGGATCTCTGGTATCCGGTGGTATCCAGTTGGGAAGTGAGCAGCAATCCGGTAGGTATCACGCGTCTTGGTGAACATATCGTGCTGTGGCGCGATACCAAGGGGAAGGTTAACGCGCTGGAAGATCGTTGCCCTCACCGGGGAGCCCGGCTCTCTCTGGGGTGGAATCTGGGGGATCGGGTGGCTTGCTGGTATCACGGCGTGGAGGTAAATGGCGCGGGCGTGGTGACCGATGTGCCGGCAGTCGATGCCTGTCCCATGACTGGCAGCAAGTGCCTGCGCTCTTATCCGGTCATCGAGAAGCACGGCGCTATCTTTCTGTGGTTTGGCCTGGAAGCGGAGAGCACACCCGCAGAGCTGGTGCTGCCGGAACAGTTGGAAAGTGAGGAGTGGAGCCACTTCCTCTGTCAAGCCGATTGGGCGGTCAACTACCGCTATGCGGTGGATAACGTGATGGATCCCATGCATGGCAGCTACCTGCATTGCACTTCCCACTCCATGGCCGAAGGGGACAAGAGTGCTGATATGCGGGCTCGCAACACGGAACAGGGATTCATCTTCGAGAAAACCGGCCAAAGTGGTGTCAACTTCGACTGGGTGGAATTTGGCAGCAGCGGAACTTTCTGGTTGCGCCTGTCGATCCCCTATCGTCCGCAGTTTGGGCCGGGCGGCGAGTTCTGGATTGTCGGTTTCGCCACCCCGGTAGACGAGCACCACACCCGGGTATTCTTCTGGCGCGCACGCAAGGTCAGCGGTTGGCAGCGCAATGTGTGGCGCTTCCTCTATCGCAACCATCTGGAAAAGTTGCACTGGGATGTGCTGGAGCAAGACCGGGTGATCCTTGAACAGATGGCCCCCGATGCCCGCGAACACGAGTTTCTTTATCAGCATGATGTGGGGTTGTCGCGGCTGCGCAGATTGATGAAGAAGATGGCAGAGCAGCAACTGGCCCGCTTGCAAGTCAGGGAAGAGGCTGTGAGCGATGTCTAGGTTGCTGTCGGGCAAACGATTGCTGATCACCGGAGCGGCCAGAGGGCTGGGGCTGGAGTTTGCAAGGGCCGCCTGTGCGGCGGGTGCCAGTGTGGTGATGGCGGACATTCTTGCCGAGCAGGTGTTAGCCGGTGCCAGGGCGCTGTCTGCCGAGGGATGTATGGCACATGGCCTGTCATTGGACTTGGCTGATCCGGACTCCATTGCCCGCTGCGCCCATGATGCAGCTCAGCTACTGGGCGGGCTCGACGGGCTGGTCAATTGCGGTGCCATCGCGACCGGTATTGGTGGCGTCGACATGCTGGCGCTGGATGTGGCGGTGTGGGATCGCGTCATGCAGGTCAATGTCCGTGGCAGTTGGCTGATGACCCGGGCGGTAGTGCCTTATCTCAAGGTGTCCGGTGCCGGCAAGGTGGTGAATATCGCGTCCGACACCGCATTGTGGGGGGCCCCCAGATTAATGGCATACGTGGCCAGTAAAGGGGCCTTGCTGGCAATGACCCGCTCCATGGCTCGCGAGCTGGGGGAGTATAACATCTGCGTCAACGCGATCAGTCCTGGCCTGACGCAGGTTGAGGCGACCACCTATGTCCCTGCATCGCGTCATCAGCACTATGTCGACGGGCGGGCCATCAACCGGCCGCAGGTGCCTGAGGATGTAAACGGCACCGTGCTCTATCTGTTGTCTGATCTCGCTTCCTTTGTCACGGGTCAGAACCTGCCGGTTAACGGCGGTTTTGTCTTCAACTGAGCGGATGACATCCCAATTAAGAGAGTGTGAGCATGAAGATTACTGGAATTGAAACCCTGAAGTTCGGGGTGATCGACAGAGCCAAGGCAGCCGCGTTTCTTGCTGATTTCGGGTTGCGCCGGGCCAGCAGTGATATCGCCGGGGCGGATCTCTTCCTGACGCTTAATCAGAGTCGGGTCTATCTGTTCGAGGTGGATGACCCCCGTTTGCCGGCGGCCTTCGAGAGCGGCTCGACGCTGCGCGAGGTGGTTTGGGGCGTGGCCAGCCCGGAGTGTCTGGCGCAACTGGCCGAGCGGCTGGCGGGGCATCCGTCATTGCGAAGCGAGGAAGGGCGTCTGAGTTGCCAGGACCCCAATGGCATGACCCTGAGTTTTCAATTGAGTGCGCAGCGACCGGTCGAGTTATGGGTGACGCCGATTAATCAACATGGGGATATTCGCCGGATCAATGAGGCCAGCCCTGTCTATGAGCGTGGTGAACCCATCGGGATCGGACATGTGGTGTTTTTTACCCCTGACCTTGCCCGCACAGAAGCATTTTACCGTGATCGACTCGGTTTCCATCTCTCTGACTGCTATCAGGGTAAGGGCGCCTTCATGCGCTGCGCCGCGGAAGGGCACCATCATGACCTCTTCCTCTTGCATGTGCCGGGCAAATCGGCGGGGCTCAATCATGTGGCTTTCACGGTGCGAGATATTCACGAGGTGGTTGGCGCTGGCCTGGCGATGAATCGACATGGCTGGTCCACCTTTATGGGGCCGGGTCGTCACCCGATCTCGTCGGCCTACTTCTGGTATGTCAACAGCCCACTGGGCGGGGCGTTCGAGTACTACACCAACGATGATTATCTGACCCTGGAGTGGCAGCCCCGCACCATGGAACATCGTCTGGAGCTCTTTACCGAGTGGGCTATTGAGGGGGGGCTCGATAGCCGTACCCGGCGGCAGCTCAAGCAGGAGGTCTGAGCCATGCATCCAACCATCAGCCGGATTGTGATCATCGGTGCAGGGCAGGCTGGGGCCTGGGCTGCACACACCCTGAGGCAACAGGGCTATCAGGGGCGTTTGTCGGTGATCTCTGCCGAGGAGCAGGTGTTCTATGAGCGCCCCCCCCTCTCCAAACAGGTATTGGCGGGGACTATGGCCCCGGCGGCGTTGCAACTCTTTTCCGACGAGGCGATTACCGCCATGGATATCGATTGGCACAAACCTGTGCTGGCAACGGCCATCAACCCGCAGCAGCGGCAGGTAAGCCTGGCCAACGGGGCGACCCTGGCCTACGACAAACTGCTGATCGCCACCGGCAGCCGGGCCCGTGTTCCGGTGCGAGACTGGTTGGGGTTGCCCCACGTCTTTACCCTGCGCACCGTCGAAGATGCCATCCGTCTGCGTGAGCGACTGCTGCCCGGCAAGCGTCTGGCCATTTTGGGTGGCGGATGGATTGGCCTGGAGGTGGCTGCGACGGCGCGAACCAACGGGGTAGCTGTGAGCCTGTTCGAACAGGCAAGCCGGTTGTGTGCCCGCAGTGTGAGGCCCGAGCTGTCGGCGTTTCTTATGAAGCTGCACCAGGAGCAGGGGGTTGACGTTCAGCTGGCGTGTGGCGCCATTGATCTGGTGGTGACCGACGGTGGGGCAGTCCGACTGCTGCGAGAGGGTCAGTTGCTGCAGGAGGTGGACGCCGTAGTGGTGGGGGCCGGGGCGGAAATAGCCTCCGAGCTGGGCCGCGATGCGGGGTTGGCCGTCAATAATGGTCTGCTGGTCGATGAGTTCGGCAGGACATCCCACCCGGATATTTATGCCGCGGGGGATGTGGCCGTTCACCCCACGCTGGGTATGTGCGTGCAGTCTTGGGCCAATGCCCAGAATCAGGCCATCAGCGTGGCCAAGTCGATGCTGGGTGAGCCTTGCGAGTATCGGGAGGCACTCTGGATTTGGTCGGATCAATATGACTGCAATATCCAGATATTGGGCACTCCGGCCAATCACGCCAGCCGCCTGGTTGAGCGCTACTACGGGGAACATCAGCGTTCATTTATCTATCTGGATGCAGAAGGGCGACTGGAGTCCATGGTGACGGTCAATGACGCCAGGTTGATGAAACTTGGCAAACGATGGCTCAAGGGGGGGACTCTGCTGCCTGCCGGACAACTGGCTGACATCACAGTCAATCTGATGACGCTGAAACCGTAACAGGACGACAAGGTTAAACAAGTATGGAAACCATAAAAGAAACCCTGCTGATGACCGACAAGCCCGCTTCTGCGAGCCTGTTCCGGCGATGGTCTATCTCCGTCGTGCTCATGGTGTGTGTGGTGCTGGCCTTCTTTGACAAGATCAGTATTGCAGTGCTGTTCTCGGACCCGGTGTTTCAGAATGCAATGGGCATCGGGGCTGACAAGACCAGGCTGGGCTGGTTGATGAGCAGTTTCTTGCTGGCGTATGGCCTCTCATCTGTCTGCCTGAGCTTTATCGGCGACATCATCAACCCGCGAACCTGCCTGCTGACTGGCGTGGCCTCCTGGGGAATATTGATGGCCATGATGGGCATGGCGACCAGTTATGAACAACTGCTGGTGTTGCGTGTTCTGCTAGGGATTGCCGAAGGCCCGCTGTTTGCGCTGGCTTATAGCATCGTCAAACAGTGTTACAACTCGGGGCAGCAGGCCAGGGCCAGTACCATGTTTCTGCTGGGCACTCCGATAGGCGCTGCGCTCGGCTTCCCCATTACCGCCTTTATCCTCCATCGCTACGGTTGGCAGATGACCTTCTTCGTGATGGCCGGGTTGACGCTGGCGACCTTGATGGTGGTCTACTGGGGTCTGAAGGGGGTCTCACTGAACAGTGGCAGTGCTGATGGTTCGCCGAAGAAGCGGGTGACCTGGCTGCAGCACTTTCACAATAGTCAGCAATTGTGCAGGTCCCCCTCGTTTTGGGCCCTCTGTCTCTTTAATGCCGCCTTGTTGACCTATCTCTGGGGGGTGAACGGCTGGTTGCCCAGCTACCTCATCGAAGAGAAAGGGGTGGATCTTGCCTCCTTCGGCGCACTTTCGTCACTGCCCTTCATCGCCATGCTGTTTGGAGAGATAGCGGGAGCCTTCCTCTCTGACAAAACAGGCAAGCGGGCGGTGCAGGTATTTGCCGGTCTGTTTCTCGCCGGGTGCTCGCTCTATCTGGTGTTGCAGCTCCATGATGCTGTGCTGGCGATTCTGGCCCTGTCGGTCAGTGCCATGAGCTGGGGCTTTGGTGTGTCAGCCGTGTTTGCCTTGCTGGCCCGGCTCACGCCGGCAGAAGTGAGTGCGACGGCAGGGGGGATTTTCAACGGCTTTGGCAACTTTGCAGGGTCTGCCGCCCCGGTATTGATGGGCTACATAGTGACCCGGAGCGGAGACTTCAATCTGGGACTGATGTTCCTGGTGTGGGTGGCCGTGCTCGGTTCGCTGCTGCTGCTCCCCCTCGTTAAAAAGTACTGATCCTGACCTGACTGGCTGCTTATTCCGTTGCCGCGGAAGGGGCGCTCTTTATCTGAAACTGAGCAATAACCACTGAGAGGAAACGCACTATGAACGCGAAATTTGCCACCTGGAATAAACCCGCTGACAAGAGTCTGGGAGAGTGGCTGGATAGTCGCATCGCCCGCTTTAGCACCCGTCGCTATGACTTCGATGCCCTGAAATTCCAGGCTGACTATGACCCTAAATATCGCCGTGCCCAGATGCGCTACATGGGCACGGGGGCCACAGGGGTACAGAGCGACAGCAATACCGTCCCCTCCGAGCATTTCACTTTCTCTACCATGGTGCTGCCTGCCCAGTGTGAAGGGCCGCTGCATCTCCATGACGATGTAGAAGAGGTGTTTTTCATGCTGCGTGGCTCGATAACCCTGTTCGTCGAGTTCGAAGGGGAAAAATTTGAGACCCAACTTAATGAGCGGGATCTTATCTCCATTCCGCCGGGAATTTATCGTGGTCTGCTGAACCATGGTGAGGAGGATGCACTGATGTGCGTGATGCTGGGGGCCAGCAAGCCGACCACGCCCACCTACCCGGACATCCACCCGTTATCCAAGATCAAGCGGGTCTCATGATGGGCGATCTGGTCGCTCGTCTCACTGACTTCCCGTTGCAACGGACGATGCTGGCCGGGCGTCAGTTGGCCTATCGTCGGGTTGGGCAGGGGCCCGTGTTGCTGTTACTGCATGGGATCAGCTCCGGCTCCGGCTCCTGGGTGTGCCAATTGGAGCAGTTGGCTGCGCAGTTCACCCTGGTGGCGTGGGATATGCCCGGCTATGGCCAGAGTGACCCGCTGCCAGGTTCAACTCCGGACGCCCGGGCGTATGCCAGAGTGCTGCATCAGTTGATCATTGCCCTTGAGCTGGAGCAACCGCTGTTGCTGGGGCATTCGTTGGGGGCCATGGTGGCCGCAGCTTATGCCAGTGAACAACCCGATAGCGTCAGGGGGCTGCTGTTGGCCAATCCCGCACAGGGTTATGGCCGGGACGAACCTGAGATGCGGGAGCAGGTCCATCGCAAGCGCCCCGAGATGTTGCGCACCCTGGGCCACGCTGGGCTCGCGGCCGCCCGTGGCCCTGTGCTGCTGGGCCCCAGCGCAAATAAGGCCCAGTTGGCGCTGGTTGCCAACAGCATGACCGGGTTGACCCAGGTGGGCTTCGAGGCTGCTTCCTATCTGCTGGCCTATGACGATATTCGTGATTATCTGGCGCGCTATCCCGCTCCGATCGGGGTGATCTATGGCGAAGAGGATGTCATTACGCCACCCGTAGGGGTGCTGGCCCTGGCTGCCGGGCATGGCAATGCTCATTGCGAGCCTCTGCCGGGGGCGGGTCATGCCAGTTATATCGATCAACCTGCGGCGTTTAGCCGGGCCGTTGTGCAACTGGTCGCTTTATTAACCAATCGAGGGGGATAACCGTGAGTTTTAACGTGAAAGGCAAGGTAGCCGTGGTAACGGGCGGCTCATCGGGGATCGGGCTGGAAACCGTGCGGTTGTTACTGGCCGAGGGGGCTCGAGTGGCCTGGTGTGGACGCAATACCGAGCGTTTGGCTGCCTCGCTGGCCGAGATGTTGGCCAGCTTTTCCGAGGACAACTGCATGGCTTACCCGTGCGATGTACTCGATAAAGAGGCGGTGACGGCCTTTGCTGCGGCGGTCGAGGCCCGTTTTGGCGGTACCGACATGTTGATCAACAACGCCGGTCAGGGACGTGTCTCCAACTTTGAGCAGACCGACGATGAGCAGTGGCTGGCAGAGAGCCGGCTGAAAACATTCAGTGTCATCTATCCCATCAAGGCTTTTTTGGATCAGCTGACGCGCTCGCCATGCCCCTCCATCACCAATGTCAATTCGTTGCTGGCATTACAGCCAGAGCCACACATGATTGCGACCTCGGCCGCTCGGGCAGCCCTGTTAAACCTGACCCACTCGTTGGCTCATGAGTTTGCCGCCAAGGGGATCCGGGTTAATTCCATCTTGCTCGGCATGGTGGAGTCGGAGCAGTGGCGTCGCCGCTTTGCCGAACGCAGCGAGCAACAGCTGAGTTGGGAGGAGTGGACACAGGGGATCGCTGCACGCAGGGGCATACCCATGGGACGGTTGGGCAAACCCGAAGAGCCTGCCCGTGCGCTGATTTTTTTGGCCTCGCCACTGGCGGCCTATACCACCGGGGCAGCGCTCGATGTCTCGGGTGGCTTTAACAGGCACCTCTAGGAGAGATGATGAAACAACTGATGATGGTGGGCTTTGGTGCCATGGCCCGTGAGGTGATGACGCTGCTGCCTGAGGATCTGATGCTGAAATGGGTCGTGGTGCCCCCGGCCAGCGTGGCACTGGTGCAAGCCGAGTTGGGACCCGCCGTGACGGTGCTGAGCCGGATTGAAGAGTGTACGGCAAGCCCGGATCTGGTGGTGGAGTGTGCCGGGCAGGCGGCCGTGCGTGAGCACGGGGCGGCGATATTGACCCGGGGTTGGACGCTGGGGCTCATCTCGGCGGGCGCGCTGGCCGATGAGACCCTCACCCGGCAACTGCGGGAGGCCGCCCGTCAGGGGGGCGGCACCATGCTGGTGCTCGCCGGAGCCATCGCCGGGATCGATGGTCTGGCCGCCGCCCGCGAGGGGGGGCTGGAGTCGGTCACCTATCAGGGGCGCAAGAGTCCCCAGAGTTGGCGAGGGAGTTATGCCGAGCGATTGATCGATCTGGCCCGGATCTCTGAACCGACAACTTTCTTTCGCGGGTCAGCCCGGGAGGCGGCCATGCTGTTTCCTGCTAATGCCAACGTGGCTGCCACCATCGCGCTGGCCGGGTTGGGCATGGATCGTACTCAGGTTGAACTGGTTGTCGACCCGACGATTGGGCGCAACCAGCACCAAATCAAAGCGTGTGGTCGGTTTGGTGAACTCGATATCGCCATGAGCGGTTTCCCGCTGGAGGCCAATCCGAAAACCTCCACGCTGGCTGCACTGAGCGTGGTGCGTGCCTGTCGCCAATGTAGCGACAGCCTGGTTATTTAAGGAGCAGCAACATGGTGAAACCTATCTATATCGCGGGTGAATGGCGCCAGGGGCGTGGCCCGGTGAGCACCAGCTATTTTCCTGCCGATGGCAGCATCAATGATCAGATCAGTACTGCCAGCGTGGAGGATGTGGCAGAGGCCGTCGAGGCGGCCGAGCGGGCCTGGCGTGATCCCTCCTGGCGCCATAGCCTGCCCCACCAACGGGCCGCAGTGCTCTATCGGGTCGCGGATCTTATCGAACTGCGCAGTGAAG
The DNA here is from genome assembly GCF_049175515.1 of Aeromonas sp. 600479. Classification (NCBI taxonomy): domain Bacteria; kingdom Pseudomonadati; phylum Pseudomonadota; class Gammaproteobacteria; order Aeromonadales; family Aeromonadaceae; genus Aeromonas; species Aeromonas sp. 600479. The sequence goes on along the minus strand of NZ_JAAKVF010000003.1, from coordinate 253,442 downwards.
AGCTGGCGCGGCTGCAAACCAGAGACAACGGCAAGCCGCTGCAGGAGACCCGTGGGCTGGTCGCCAGTGCCGCCGGTACGGCCCGCTACTTTGCGGCCGTCTGCGAGACCCTCGATGAGCAGTTGCCAACTCCGAGATCGCCGGACTTCATGACCCTCAGCGTCCATGAGCCGTTAGGCGTCGTGGCCGCGATCACCCCGTGGAACTCCCCCATCGCCAGCGAGATGCAGAAGATTGCCCCTGCTCTGGCGGGGGGCAATGCGGTGCTGCTCAAGCCGGCCGATGCCACTCCGCTGGCGGCACTGGCGCTGGCCCGTATCTTTGAAGAGGCGGGGTTGCCCAAGGGGTTATTGAGCGTGTTGCCGGGACGGGGTTCCATCGTTGGTGAGGCGCTGGCTCGCCATCCGCTGGTTAAAAAGATCTCGTTCACGGGCGGTACCAATACCGGGCGACGGCTGGCCCATATCGCTGCCGACAAGCTCATCCCCACCTCGCTGGAGCTTGGCGGCAAGTCACCGACCATAGTGCTGGCGGATGCGAACCTCGAGTTGGCTGCCAAAGGGGTGGTATATGGCATCTTCAGCTCGGCAGGGCAGGCCTGCATCGCAGGGGCGCGGCTGTTTGTGCATCAGTCGTTATATGAAGCGTTTCTCACCCGCTTGCTGGCGTTGACCCGGGAGCTGCGAATTGGCCACCCTGAGCAGCCGGGGATACACATAGGGCCGCTGATCAGTGAATCCCATCTGCAGTCAGTCGATGAGTATGTGGCGTTGGCCAAGGCGGAAGGGGGGCAGGTGTTGTGCGGCGGTGCTCGCCTGACCGGCGCTGAATATGCCAAGGGCAGTTTCTATCCACCCACCATTATTACCGGTCTCTCCAATCAAGCCCGGGTGTGTCAGGAGGAGATCTTCGGCCCTGTGCTGGTGGTGCTGCCTTTCGCGGACGACGCGCAGTTGTTGCAACAGGCCAACGACAGTGTGTTTGGTTTGGCCGCCGGGATCTGGAGTGAAGATTTTCGCCGGGCCTGGGCGTTGGCGCGCAGGCTCGAGGTGGGCACTGTCTGGATCAATACCTACAAAAAATTCTCCGTCTCGGCTCCCTTCGGCGGTTTCAAAGAGAGCGGGCTTGGCCGGGAAAAGGGGCGTCAGGGCGTGTTCGCATACATGCAGCAGAAGAGTGTCTATCTGGGCCTTGGCGATCAACCCAATCCCTGGTGCAACTAACCGGGCCAACCACTGAACAGAGTAAGGAAAGGTCATGAGCAATCAAGTCAATGTGGGCGAAGCCATCGCCAGAGTATTGGAAGCCCATGGGGTTGGCTCGGTTTATGGGGTCATCTCTATCCACAATTTGCCCATCGCCGATGCCATCGGGCGACGGGAGCGGATCCGGTTTGTGGCGGCAAGAGGAGAGGCGGGGGCGGTCACCATGGCCGATGCACACGGACGCTTTAGCGGCTTGGGGGTGGCCATCACCAGTACCGGTGCCGGGGCAGGTAACGGGGTGGGAGGCTTGCTGGAGGCGCTCAACGCCGGGAGCCCGCTACTGCATCTCACCGGTCAGGTCGAGCGGGAATACCTTGATCGGGATGCCAGTTTTATCCATGAGACCCGGGATCAGCTGACATTTCTCAAAGCCAGCAGTAAGGCGGCTTTTCGGATCAACAGCCCGGAGCAGGCGGTGGGAGTGCTGCTTGATGCCATCCGCATTGCGACAACAGTCCCCATGGGGCCGGTGAGTGTCGAGATCCCCATCGATGTGCAGGCCGCGCAGATCACCCTGCCCGCCGAGCTCGGCCCGATCGCCCCCCTGCAGCTTCCCGCACCGGCTGCGCCGGATCTGGCAAAGCTGGTCGCCGCCCTGAAAACGGCCAGGCAGCCGCTGCTGTGGGTCGGCGGTGGCGCGCTCGCGTGCCATGAGGAGGTCTTGGCCCTGGCCGATCTAGGGGTCGCGGTGATCTCCTCGACCCATGGCCGCGGCATCTTGTCAGATGAGCATCCGCGCAGCCTGGGGGCGTTTCATAACGCCGCGGCGGTGGAAGCCCTGATGGCGCAGTGCGATCTGGCTATTGTGGTCGGCTCACGGTTGCGCAGCAATGAAACCCGCACCTATAGCCTGGCGTTGCCCCGTCCCCTTTATCAGGTGGATGCTCACCCCGGCGCGGCGTCGCGCAACTACGCCAGTGATCACTTCGTGTGCGGCGATGCCAAGGTGGTACTGGCGGCGCTGCGCGACAGCTTGCAGGGGGAAACCAAGGTCAATCGAGCGTTTGATCAGGCGATCAGTGAGGCCAAAGGCAGTGCCATTGCCGCGCTCACCGAGCAACTTGGCCCCTATGCCACCCTCTGTGGCCAACTGCGCCAGGCCCTGCCTCAAGATGCGATTCTGGTGCGTGACATCACCATGTCTGGCAGTACCTGGGGTAGTCGTTTGTTTCCCATCTGGGCACCGAATACTAATATTCACTCCCTGGCGGGGGCGATCGGCATGGGGCTGAGTATGGCGATCGGCACTGCTATAGCGAACCCGACGCGCAAGGTGGTGGGCCTGGTAGGGGATGGCGGCTTGATGCTGGGGGTTGGCGAGCTGGCCACTATGGTGCAAGAGCAAACCAACCTGGTCCTGCTGGTGATGAACGACGGGGGCTATGGGGTGATGCGCGGCATCCAGAACCACTATTTTGGTGGCCGTCAGTACTTTAATCAGCTGCACACCCCGGATTTCAGGGCCCTGGGTCAATCTATCGGGCTGGCCAGTTGGCAAGTGTCCGATTTGGCGGGCTTTGAACAAGCCATTGCGCAGGCTTGTGCCCTGAAGGGGCCGGCGCTGATCGAAGTGAAGATGCAAGGCATTGGCCCCCTTAACTTCGCAGGCCCCCCACAGAAAAAGCTCTATTGAGCGGGTCACCTCAAGCGGGAAATAGCGGCATTTTCAGGATATTCAGGGCGGATATTGTTCGGAAAATGCAGCGACCAAAGACGAAGGCCCCGAGGGGCCTTCTGACTTGCTGGCGCACACGCTTGCCTGCTTCTTTCGTTTCCCCGGCAGCTAACGGTCTGTTTACTGAGCTTAAGATCGCCAATCCCGATAGCTGGCAAGGTGGTAACCGCGCTCGGTGATAAGAGCGGGCAGGGCCGGATCGGTTAGGATGGCCAGTTCGTTGAGGCGGGGTTGGCAGTAGGAGCTGCCCTGCATCTCCAGATCGATAAAGGAGGGGTGGCACATGACCTCGAGCGAATGGGCCCCCTGTTCACTGGCTTCATCGAGCAGTTGCAGCAGGTTGGCCTGGGTCAGCTGTGCGCCGTAGAAGCGGTCGTCGAACCGATCGCAGCTCTGCGGGTGGTTAACGGTCAGACCGTGGCGGGCGATTTCGCCCCGGTCGATGCGAAGGGGTAGGCCATGCGCTTTGGCGAAGGCCTCCACCAGCGGGTAGATGGTCGGCAACATATGAACATGGTGGTGGCTGTCGATATGGGTCGGCTGCTGGCCGAAGATCTCGACAAAGCGCTGATACTGACTCGCCAGCTCGCCGGATATCTCGGCCAGATCCAGCTCGCTCGCCTCGCTCTTGTGCCAGATCCCCTTGTTGAGTTCACCCTGCTCGTTCACCAGTGAAGTGAGCGGGGTGAGCGGTTTTCCCCAGCTGAGCATAAAGTGCAGCCCGACTGGCAGCTCGGGGAAGCGTTTGGCCAGCCAGGCGGCATGGTCGATGGCGGGGGAGGTGACAATCGCAGTGGTGGAGCTGACGACCCCGTGCTCGAACGCCTCTATGATGCCGTAGTTCTGGGCGCGGCAGAGGCCGAAGTCGTCGGCGTTGATGATCAATCTCTTGCTCATGAGGGTTCCCTTGCGGTTAAGCGCCCCGCCGGTTCGGGCGGGGCGTGCTGGCCTCAGGCGAGGGCGTCGATGGCGGCGGCGAAGTTGGGCAGGTGTTCGCGGTGGGCCAGCAGCAGCTCGCGGGCGACGATGCGGGCATCGTTGTCGGAGTGGATCAGCGGGTTGAGGTTCATCGCCAGCAGCAGGTCATCGAAGTTGCCACTGATGGCTGCCTTGGCGGCGGCGATCTCGAAGCTCTTGATGAGGTGCACCAGCCCGTTCACCTTGTCGTCAAAGCGGGTGAGACGCGGGTGGGGGATGGCGCCATCCCGCCCGATCAGACAGCTCATCTCCACCGTCCAGTCGGCCGGGATATTGGTGACATGGCCCTGATGGGGCACGATGACGTAGTGCTCGCTCTGCTTGTCGTTGTAGATGGCGCTGATCACTTCGCAGGCCGCATCGGAGTAGTAGGCACCGCCACGCAGCTCCAGCTCCTTGGGCTTCTCGCACAGCTCGGGGTTCTGGTAGAGCTCGAACAGTTTCTTCTCGACCTGCTGCACGACTTGAGCCCGGGCGCCGCCTTTATAGAACTCGCCCATCTCGATCCCCAGCATCTCTTTCTCCTTGAAGTAGTAACGCAGGTAGGAGCAGGGAAGCAGGCGCAAGCCGCGGATAAAACCGGGGTCGAACGGCAGGTCGAAGATGTTTTTGACCGAGCTGGCGCGGGTCAGGCTGCCATCGGCGACCCCTTCCAGCAGCTCGTCAAAGCGGGATTCGCCGTTGACCAGCACATCGCCGATAAAGACCAGATGATTGAGACCGAACAAATCCATGGAGAGGTGATCCTGCTCGGTCAGTTTGAGGGCATCACGCACAAACATCTGCATGCCGACCGGAATGTTGCACACCCCGATAAAGCGGCGGAAGTTGGTATGACGGCGCACCGCTTCGGTCACCATGCCGGCCGGATTGGTGAAGTTGATCAGCCAGGCATTCGGGCAAAGCTCTTCGACGTCGCGGATGATGTCGAAGATGACCGGAATGGTGCGCAGCCCTTTAAACAGGCCGCCTGCACCGTTGGTCTCCTGCCCCAGCATGCCGTGGCTCAAGGGGATGCGCTCATCCTTCTCCCGCGCCTGCAACTGGCCGACCCGCAGCTGAGTAGTGACGAAGTGGGCGCCCACCAGTGCCTCGCGGCGATCCAGGGTCTTGTGCAGGGTCATGGGGATGCCCGCCTGGCGGATCATCCGCTGGCAGAGATCGAAGATGATGTTCAGTTTCTCTTCGCCAGCGGGGATATCCACCAGCCACAGCTCGCTGATGGGCAGCTCGGCGTAGCGCTTGATGAAACCATCGACCAGCTCGGGGGTGTAGCTGCTGCCGCCGCCTATGGTGACTACCTTGATCTTCTCGCTCATAAATCCCTCTTCATCGATCTTTATCGGTTTGATGGTGGCCGCTCTGTCATCAGGGTGAGAGGGGCCGCAGCCCTCTGTGGCAGGGGCTGGTGACAATGGGTTGGTTCTCTTGAACCGGGTTGTTTAGGTCAGCAACTCGCAGGTCTCAGGCTGAACTTTCGAATTTCGGATAGAGATATTTGCGGTAACTGCCCGGGGTAAACGAGGTCAGCTTCTTGAAGTTTTTGATAAAGAGGCTGACGTCGTTGTAGCCGGTCTCGAAGGCGATATCGGCCACCGAGTTGTTGGTCACCTCCAGCTGCATCTTGGCGTAGTTGATCCGGATCTCGTTGATGATCTGCATCGGCGTCTTGTTGTAGTAACGCCGGGTGGCCCTGGTCAGATACTCCTGGCTCTTGCCACAGAGGGAGACCATGTTGGCCAGCGCATCCTCGGCAAAGAGGGGGCGATCGTGCATCCGCTCCACGGTTTCGTGGAGCCAGAGCGGAAGATCATCGCTGGCGGAGGTGTCCTTGTAGTGACGCAGCCGGTTCATCACCGCGTAGGTCACCACTTCGAGAAATTCGGTCAGCGCCTCTTCCCGAAAGCCCGGGGAGACCAGTACCGACTCGATATAGCTGAGGAACTCGCTCTTGAGCGCATAGGCCTGTGAGGCGACGAAGTGTTCCGGCAGCAGGTATTTGAAGTGCTCGTCAAAATAGGTACGGGTGATCCCGACGTTGAAGATGCGGGTGGTGCCGAACTCGTAGAAGCTCTGATGGCGGGAGCCGAGCGGGATAAACACCACGTCCCCCCGCTCCAGCAGTACCCGCTTGCCGTTGACCTCCTGGTAATAGCGGCCGGTCAAAACCAGGGTGAACTCGTAATAGTCATGCTGGTGCAAACCGGTTCCGCTCACCTGTTTGTTGTAGATGAACATGTGGAACGGTTTGTTGTTAAACAGTTCGGATTCCCGGATTGTCTTGACGCTCATGAGTCGCTTCCTGATCTGCGGGCCGATGACGGGGCCTCTCGCCCCGTCCGGAGGTTATTGGTTCTGCAGCTTTTCGTGCAGCTCGATCAGCTCGCTGATCAGCTCACGGGCCAGCATGGAGGTCATCAGGTGATCCTGGGCATGGACCAGCACCAGGGTGACCGGGATCTTGCCTTCCCCCTGATCGTCCTCGATCAGCTGGGTCTGCACCAGATGGGCGGCATTGAGCGCCTCGCGGGATTGGGCCATCAGCTGGTGAGCGGCGGCCAGGTCCCCCTCCTTGGCCTTTTTCAGCGCGGTGTAGGCGAGACTGCGGGCCTGCCCGGAGTTGATGATAAGCCCCATTACCACCTCTTCCAGATCGTTGCTGGTGGTGGCCTCTTCAGTGATGTTGTCCAGATCGAACATGTGTCGTTCCTTACGTAAATGCGTTAATTAAAACCATGGTTGCGCGCGACCTCGGCAAACCAGTAGCCGCTCTTCTTGATGGTGCGCTGCTGGCTCTTGAGATCGAGGCGGACGAAGCCGTAACGGTTCTTGTAGGCGTTGAGCCACGACCAGTTGTCGATAAAGGTCCACAGGTGATAGCCGCGACAGGCGCTGCCCTCTTCCAGTGCGCGATGTAGCCACTTGAGGTGCTCGCGAATGAACTGGATGCGGTAGTCATCCTCCACCCGTCCCTCGGGACCGATAAAGCGCTCTTCCCCTTCGACCCCCATGCCGTTTTCCGAGATGTAGCAGGGCAGGTTGCCGTAGTTGACTCGCAGGTCAGTGAGGATGTCGTAGATCCCTTTTTCGTAAATCTCCCAGCCGCGGTGGGGGTTCATCTTGCGGCCCGGCATCTCGTAGTAGTCGAACAGATCTTCCGGCGTGCGCGGTACACCCTGCCACGCCACCTCTTTGGCCTTGACCCGGCGCGGCTGGTAGTAGTTGATGCCGAGGATATCCACCTTGCCGGCGGCGAGCAGCGCCTTGTCACCCTCTTCGATCTGCGGCAGCAAGTCGTACTGCTCTAGCAGCGCGACCAGCTCGGGGTCGTAGCTCCCCTTCAGGGCCGGATCGAGGAAGCTCTTGTTGAGCAGCAGATCCGCGATGCGGGAGGCGGCGAGATCTGCCGGATCCTGCGAGCGGGGATAGGTCGGGCTCAGGTTGAGGATGATGCCGATCTCGCCATCATGCTGGCAGGCGCGATAGGCCTGCACGGCACCGGCATGGGCCAGCGCGGTGTGGTAGGCGACGGTGGCCGCCCTACCAAAATCGACCACGCAGGGGTAGTGGTAGTGGCCAAGGTAGCCGCACTCGACCGGCACAATCGGCTCGTTGAAGGTGAACCAGTGCTTGATGCGACCGCTAAACAGGTCGAAGCAGCGGGTGGCGTAGCGCACATAGGCGGCCACCACTTCCCGGCTCTCCCAGCCGCCACGCTCCTGCATGCACATCGGCATGTCGAAGTGGTAGAGGTTGATAAGCGGGGTGATCCCCTCGGCCAGCAGCCGGTCAAAGACGGCGTTGTAGAAGCTGACCGCCTCCTGGTTGATTTCGCCCACCCCGTCCGGGATCAGCCGTGACCAGGAGATGGAGGTGCGAAAACTGTTGTGCCCCAGCTGCTTGAGCAGCTTGATGTCGCTCTCGAAGTTGTCATAGAAGGTGGAAGTGTCGGTCGGGCCGACCCCGTTGTGGAAACGCTGCGGTTCGATGGAGAACCAGTAGTCAAAGATATTGGCGGATTTGCCGCCGCGGTTGGCGGCGCCTTCCATCTGCGGGGCCGAGCTGGCGCTGCCCCACCAGAAGTTATCCGGAAAACGATACTGCATGGGTTACTTCTCCAGGCTGTTAGGGGAGGAGTTTTGCTCCTCCCTTGCTGTCATTGGAATGGCTGTTATCAGAACTTCAGAGCCAGAGCGATATCCTCTTCGCTCTCCTCTTCTTCATCGATGACGTTCTGCGCCTTGTTGGCAATCAACACGAAGGGGATATACATCATGGTCGCGACCCCCAGGTTGAATATCGCCAGACAGAAGGCGGCCACGCTGCCGTTGGTGTTGAAGAAGGCACCCAGGCCGGTTGGCATGGTCCAGGGCGCAATGTTGGTGATAGGCGGGATGATCCCGGCGTAGTAGGCCGCCATGGTGATCCCCATCAGTACCGGGTGCACCAGAATGAAGGGCACCAGCAGGATGGGGTTCATGATGACCGGCAAGCCGAACAGGATGGGCTCGTTGATCTGGAACAGGCCGGAGGGCAGGCCCAGCTTGGCCACCTGACGGTAGTCATCGCGACGGGAGACCATAAAGATGGCCAGGATAAGGCCAAGGGTGGCACCGGTGCCGCCGAGGAAGACGAAGGAGTCGGTGATCGGTTTGGCCCAGAAGTGGAACTGTTTGCCTGCCTCCAGCGCCGCTTCAACCGAGCCGTACTGGTTGTAGAGGGCGACGTTTTCCAGGGCGAAGGGGAACAGAATGCCGGATTCCAGCGCGGTGAGCGCCAGCATGCCGTGTACCCCGAAGAACCAGAGGAAGGAGGAGAACACCACATAGACCCAGCCGACCAGACCGCTCATATTGGACAGCGGCTTGGCGATGCTGTCCATGATCAGCTGGTGGAAGTTGGTACCCGCATCGCTCAGCAGATAGGAGATGACCCCCATGATGGATAGGATGATAAAGCCCGGAATGAGCGCGGAGAACGAGCGGGAGACCGAGGCCGGCACGCTGTCAGGCAGGGTGATCACCCAGTTGCGACGGACGATAAAGGCGAACATCTCGGCCACGACGATACCGATCAGCATGCCGGAAATGATGTTGGCTCCGCCCAGCCAGTTGGCGCCCACCGCATAGGCGTCGCCCACGCTGAACGGGGTGACGGTCATAAAGGCCGCTACCGAGAGCAGGCCCGATGCCAGGGGATCGCTCTTGCGCTCTTCGGCCAGCGCCAGACCGATAAAGAAGGGGGCCATCAGGGACATGATCCCCAGAGTGCCGTTATAGACGTTGCCGCCGATGCTCTTGAGGCCGTCCAGGGTGGCGATGGTGGCAGGATCGAGCCGCACACCGATGGAGTAGAAGAAGGATCCTTCGCCAAAGCTCAGGAACACGTTGTTGATCAGTACGAACATGGCCCCGACCAGTGTCAGGGGCATCATCTTGATAAAGCCGTTCTTGATGGCGTTGACATGAGGCTGTTTGCCCAGCTTGACGGCAATGGGCAGTATGACCTTCTCCAACGATGCGATGATGTTGCTCACAGGGATCTCCTTACCTATGCGAGGCTCTTCTTGATGGCGGCGACGGCGGCTTTCAGCACGCCCAGCCCGTCGACCTTGCCGTAGAGCAGGGTGTCAATCACCTCGACCGGTTTGCCCGGCAGCTGTTGCTGGATCTCCGGCAGCATGTAGGCGATTTGTGGCCCCAGCAGCACCAGGTCGGCATCCTGTCCCTTCTCGCCAGCCAGAGTCTCCGGGTAGGCATCGATCAGCACCGGCACATCATATTTTTCCGCTTGGGCCCTCATCTTTGAGACCAGCAGTGATGTGGACATGCCCGCAGAGCAAAACAGGTAGATACGCTTCTTTTCCATAACCCTTCCCTCAACGCTTGAAAATCAAATGGACAGATCAGTCGAGATGCGTGCCTGTCGCGCTAGCAAGACAAATCAATCATCTCCAGTTGACCTGATTGTATCGACCTCTGCTTTGCATCTGGTATTTCGATACTTATATCAATTGTCTTTGGTTGACCTGCCGTTTTGCCGTTGCTCACACTTCTGATGGGTGGGCACAAAGGAAATGAGATGAAATGGGGCGTAAAGAAGATGTTTTTCTTTTTTAGTTGTTATTTTTCAGTTAGTTATTTTTATGCTCTGGTGGGCGGCTGTAATTTGGCTGGAAAAGATCAATAACGGGTGACAGCTCACATTTATCAATTAATGCAACCTGATTGATATTTAATTTTGTTGTGGCGAGTTGCTGCTTTTTCAGCTCGATGTTCGCTCATTGACCATTGGCGGCAAATGGATTGGCCGGTGAGGTTGGTTGTTGCTGCGCTGATCGGGTTGAAGGAGAGGGGGGCAGGGGACGTGACGGTACGTAAGAGCAGAATGAGTAAGGGCTGAGGGGGTCAGTTTAGTGAGAGGAGAGGTACAAAGAGGAAAAAACAACCCCGGCGTGGCTCCGGGGTTGGTGGGATGGTGAATTAGATCCGCCCCTGGTAGCGCAGGGGGAAGCGGCCCTGACTGTCGGGCTGACCGAGGAAGGGGAGCCCTTGCTGCATCTGCGGCGGCAATTCGGGGCCTGGCTTCAGGGTACCCTGAAACAGGTATTGGCCATTGGGTTGCAGCTCGAGGCGACCCATGGTCTGCACCGCATCGGAGCCCTGCTTGAGTTCGGCCACCAGTCTGGAGTCGAGGCAGGTGATCTTCAGCTCAGGATCGGCCAGATCCAGCTTGCCCGCCGGGGTATCGGCGCTGGCGTTGTACCAGTCGAGGTTACCGTAGAGGTTGTCACACCAGGGGTTACCCTGGGCAAACTGCTCCACTTTGAGCTGCAGCTGACCGGTGACAGTGATCGGGAGCGGCAGTCGCATCGGCACCCGGCTCAGCAACCAGGGGGCGGGGGCATTGAGGGTCAGGTCGCGGCCGAAGGCGGCGCCATTCCAGCCGACAACGCCCTGACCGTTGAGTCCGTTGCGATCGCCAAAGCGAATGGTCACTTCGGGAGCGAAGCGTAGCAGCGACCAGCCGTTGAGATCCCAACGCAACTGGTTCACCGATTCGCTGGCATATTGCAGTCGTGCGATCTGGCCACTCCAGAGGGTGCCGCTCACCCCTTCCAGTTTCAGCCGGTTGGCAATGTTGGCAGGCAGCGGCAGATAGCGCGCTACCAGTGCTGCGGGCAGGGTGGCGAGCAGGAAGACCAGATAGGTGGCCAGAAACAGGCTGGCAATCAGGATGCGTTTTTTCATTGTGGACGGCTCAACTGCAAACGTCTGACCTTGACCAGACCCGGGGCCAGATCCTCGCGGGCGATCTCGATGATTTGAACCTGAATGCCGTGCTGCTCCACCAGGGTGGAGAGCCAGAGCAGCAAGTCATCAAACTGGACCGTGTCGATCCACACCTGCAGCTCCTGCCCCTGGGGTTGCAGCCGGGCAATCTTGATCTTGTGGTTGAAGGCAGTGCGGTTGACCACCCCCTCCAGGGTGCCGCTGGTGTCGATCTGACTCCCCGTACTCCCTTGCATGGCCAACACCACTTCACCTTTTTCCTTGAGCCAGGCGAGGGTCTGCTGCTGGTTTTGCACCTGGCGTTCGCGCTCGGCGATGCGGTTGTTGAGAGGATGCCAGACACTCCAGTAGAAGAGGCCGACCAGCAGCAGAACGCCGCCTGCGACCACCAGCCGCTGTTCCCGTGCTGTGATGCCGTGCCACCAGCCCTGCAATTTTTCCATCATGATGATTTACCCTTGAGCACCAGCGCCCCTTCAACCTTGCCCTCGGTGCTGCGCACCTCGCCTTGCTGTACCTCGAATTGCTTGCCCGCCAGCTCGCGGAACCGCTCGATCTCGGCAAAACCGGGGGCGGTCACCTGCAGCCGCAGTTCGCGACGGCTGGCGTCAAAACGCATCACCTGTGGCTTGAGGCCGGGCACTTCGGCAAAGGTGGGGGCCAGTTCGGTGAGCATCAGCAGCACGCCGTTTTGCGGGGCCTGTCCTATCTGTTTCAGGTGCTGGGTCATCTGGCTGCGCACGTTAACGATGCGGCTCTCTCCCGGGAAGATGCGGGTATAGACGGCGCGGATCTCCGCTTTCAGCGCCTTGTCCTGCTCGGTGAGCTGATAGAGCTGCACGCCGCGCTGGCCCAGCGCCACCAGCAGCAACAGACCTGCGGTGATGGCCACCTTGCGCCACTGCAGCCAGTAGCGGGCATATTCGGTCTGTGGTCGGTAGGGGCCGGTCAGCAGGTTGGCCCGGCAGGTGAGGGCCCCCTTGGCCAGCAGCAGCATGGGGAGTTCGGGCTCCGCCGCCTGCCAGTTGGCGGCGGCAATGGCGGGCTCCGGTGTGTGGCTGTGGATGGTGACTGGCTCGACTTCGGTTGCCAGCAAGATGGCCAGCAGCGGTTCGTCGGCGACGATCCCCTGACAGGGGCCCTGGCGTACCAGCCACTCGCTGCCGAGCTGCAGCGCAGACCAGCCATCAGCGGCCTGTGGCAGCGCCAGCACATCGGGCAGCAGTTGCAGGCTCTTGAGTCCTGCTGTCTCTAGCCAGCCGAGCCACTGGGCCATCTTCTGCCGATCCACCGCCATCAGATCTACCTGCGGGCCGTCGTGAGCCAGTACCACCAGATGCAGCTCATCCACATCGGAGGCGATCTGCTCCTCCAGCAGATAGGGGAGGGCTGCCGCCGATTGACGGTTGTATCGTCCTGGCAGGGTGACCCGACGGAATATCAGATCGCTGCCCGGCACCAGGGTGACCACGGGGCGGCCGCCAGCACGCTCCTGCAGTTCGCTCAGCGCATCGGCCGAAGGGAGCTCGCCGGAGGCGATGATCTCCTGCTCCTGACTCGACCAGACCAGCCAGGCGACCGGTTGTTGTTTAGTGGTCCCCAGACGGATGACCAGACTCTCGCTCACGCCTCTCTCTCCTGCGATACCGGTTCGTGTGGGCCAGGCCCACGCAACCGGTGCGCAGCCCGCAGGCTGCATCCAATGTTTTCCCTGACGGGAGTCGCTCCCGCCAGCGTTGTTTATTCGGCGCCGCTATTGAGGCGGCGCAGCATGACCAGCTTGTTGTCCTTGCCCCGCTGGAAGGTGCTCTCCAGCCAGGCGCGGTTGTCACCGACCTCGGCGACCACGTGGGCCTCGAAAAAGTCGCTCTTGACCACCAGCGCCTCCTTGAGCCCCTTGACGGTTTCAAGAGGTACGGGCAGCTGATCCGTCATCAGCTTGCTCTCTTTCCACCCCTTCTTCGGCCGCTCGGTCAGTACCCGCTTGGCGTCATCGCTGCCAATCTTGCCCAGATAGAGGGCTGCCAGCAGCTCGGGGTGTTCGGGCAGCAGGGTGTTGATATTGATCTTCAGCTTGTCGTTTGGCAGGGCGCAGACGTAGGGGGCCAGTTTTGCGTAGACCCTGGCCGTCACCCCGCGCACCGCCCGCAGCTCATCCTTGCCCAGCATCCACTGGTTGGCGGTGAGGTAGGGAGGCTTGAGTCCCTCGTAGTAGGCATCCTCGGCCCCTAGGCTGGAGACCAGCACCGTATCCTTGTCCGTCCAGTCGCGGATGGCGTCAGTGAGCTGGGCTGCCTCGTAATCATCCATCGCCAGCTCCTTGAGCAGTGCGCGAAACACTTGCACCGGATAGGGCTGCTGCGCCAGATCCTCGTCGCTCCCCGCCTTCGATGCCACGCTCAGGCTGTTGAGGTTGAAGCAGGATTGCAGGTCGGTCACCTCGCCCTTGAGCTGGCCATCATCCACCGGAAAGATGGCATCCTTGCGGGCCCAGTTCTGACCCAGGTGCACCACCTCTGGGCTGTCTTTGAAATCCTGGGCCAGTACCTTGCTCACCAGCGCCTCAGCCGAGAGGGCATACCACCATGCCTGTTTACCTGTGGTGATGTTGGCGGTGCGGCGCAGCTCGAGCTGCAGGCGGCCGCTCATATTGCTGGCGATGATTACCATCACCGAGAGGATCAGCAGCACCACCAGCAGTGCCATGCCGCGCTGGCGGCCCGGGAGATTAGCCCCCATTGGCGCCCCCTCCATTCTGGCTGTCACCATTACCGCCATGGGTATTGCCGTTGCCGCTCCCTTGATCGGGGTTGCTGCTCTGGCTGTTCTCTTCGGCGCGTTGGCCACCGGCACCAATCAGAAACTGACGACGAATGGTGCCGTAATCTTCCAGATCCAGCTCCACTGCCAGCCCGTAGGGGAGCACGCTGCGTTGGGTCCACTCCTCCTTCCAGTTGCCCTTGTCGTAGAAGTAGAGGCGAAAGGCGGTGACCCCTGTCAGAATCGGCTGGATACGTGGCTCGGTGCCGATCACCGGATCCGGATAGAGGTAGCTGAGGCGCTCCAGCGTCTGCCCCTTGAGCCGCCAGCCGACCCGCTGCAGATGGGAGCGGGGCAGCATGCCATCGGGGTTGAGCCAGCCGCTGCGCATAAAGGCCATACCCCAGTCATCGCTCTGCTGGCCGAACCGGGAGGCCGCCAGCAGCACCTTGTTGTTCTCCCCCTCGATGCGGCCGCTGCGCGGCACCATCTGCGTGACATCCCGCTCCAGCAGGGTGAAGGCGAGCTGCAATTCGTTGATGCGGGCCTCCTTGCGCTTGGCCACTTCGTCACTGGTGAGCACTCCCTGCAGCACCTGATAGGCGCCCATGCTGAGGCTGGCGAAGATAGCGATCGCCACCAGCATTTCGAGCAGGGTGAAACCGGCCTGGCGGATGGGGCGAGGTGTACGGGCGAAGAGCTGGGTCATCGGCTGATATAGGTCCGCATCATGGCGACCGGGTTCTCTGCCCTGGCTTCGGTGCGCACTTCCATGTCCAGTGCCTTGAAGTTGCTGTCGCTGGTCGCGACGCCACGATAGCGCCAGTACCAGGTACTGCCCGCCATCTGCTCCTCCCCCTCTACCCAGCTGTTGCCGGGCCACTTGTTCTCGAGCTTCTGTTGCACCAGCTGGTTCTCCACCACCCAGGTGGCCAGGGTTTTCTGCTCCAGATAGTTGAGGGCCGAGAGGTGCTCGCTGGCGGTCTTCATGACCGCGAGACCGGCAATGGCAAAGACCGCCAGCGCTACCATCACTTCGAGTAACGTCATGCCGCGCGCATTCATCGTGTCACCTGTAGAGGGCGTAGTTGGCACAGCGGTGGCGCCACCATCACAGCTTTATCAAACAACATCATCCTGCAGGCGTTCATGATGGGTTGTTCCCTTTTTCATCCTCATCGCCGGTGAACAGGGTGAGACGTCCAAACTCGTCACCCCTGACAAGGCGGGTGTAACGCGCATCGTCACCCTGCTGGCTGAAGGTAAGGGTAAAGGGGGTCAGTTCACCACCGGGGAAGATAAGGAGCTGCGGGGTACGCTCCTTCGCATCCCGTTTCTTTTCTCGCTCTTCATCGGGATCCGGCTGCCAGCCAAATCCCTCCAGTTCGAGCGTCAGGGTCATCTCGTCGGGCAGTTGTACCGGGCCCAGCTGTTTGTCGCCGGCCAGGGCCAGCCACTTGCGATCCCTGGCCTGACGCTGCATAAACTGCCAGCCGTTATCCTCGATGCGAATGCCCACCAGTCGACCATCCATCACCGCATACTCCTGCGCCAGTTGCAGGGTCGCCATCAGGCGGCGCGCCTGCTTGTCGATTTCCCTGTCACCTTTTGCGCCCCCCATGCTGAGGGTGACGGCAGTGGCCACCAGCCCCATCAGCATGGCAACCAGCAACACTTCCAGCAGAGTAAAGCCAGCTTGGCGAGTATGTTTCATGGCACCAGCCTCAACTGCATAGCGGTAGCCTCAAGCCGACCCATCAACATGGCAACGAGCAGCACCTCCAGCAGGGTAAAGCCGGATTGACAACGGGCAGATGGTGCAGCCCTCATTCAGGCTGCTCCAGCAAGGCGGACTGCATGGGGTGGCGGCACATCACTTATTGGAAATCCTTCAGGTTCCAGTTGCCGATGTCGTCATCGGTACCGGCTTCGCCATCCAGACCCATGGAGAAGATATCGATCTTGCCGAACTGGCCCGGGCTCAGCAGCTGGTAGGGGTTGCCCCAGGGATCTTGCGGCAGGCGCTTGATGTAGCCGCCATCGCGGTAGCTACGCGGTGCCGGATCGATGGAGGGCTTGGTCACCAGTGCCTCCAGACCCTGTTCGGTGGTCGGGTAGCGGTTGTTGTCCAGCTTGTACATGTCGAGGGCGTTTTCCAGCGCCACGATATCGGAGACCGCTTTCTGCTGGTCAGCCTTCTCCTTGTTGCCCATCAGGTTGGGCACCACCAGGCTGGCCAGAATACCGAGGATCACGATGACCACCATGACTTCCAGCAGGGTAAAACCGGATTGACGACGTTTGTTCATGAGTTGCTCCGTAACGAATGAGATGGGATGACCCATCAGAGAGTGATCACTGGGTGGGTTCGACGGGCCGCCAGCGGCATCACCGAACACCGGAAACTTACATATTCACCATATTGTTGAGCTCGAGGATCGGCTGCAGGATCGACATCACGATAAACAGCACTACCCCGGCCATGGAGACCACCAGCATGGGTTCGAATACCCCGAGGGCGATATTGACCTGGGATTCAAACTCCCGATCCTGGTTGTCTGCCGCCCGCTCCAGCATGCTGTCGAGCTCGCCGCTCTGCTCGCCGGAGGCGATCATGTGCAGCATCATGGGCGGGAAAATTTTGGTCTCGGTCAGCGACTTGCGCAGACTGGTCCCTTCGCGCACCCGTTCGGCGGCCTCGAGAATGCGCATTCTGGCAAAGTCGTTGGAGAGCACTTCACCGGCGATCTTCATCCCCTCCAGCAGCGGCACCGCACTGGCGTTGAGAATGCTTAAAGTGCGGGCGAAACGGGCGGTGTTGAGACCGCGGCTGACCCGGCCAATCACCGGCAGGCCGAGCAGCACCTGATGCCAGCGCCGGCGGCGCTTCTCGTCGGTGAGCCACCAGCGCCAGACAAAGCTGCCGAGGAAGATCAGCAGCAGGAACCAGAGGCCGTATGCCTGCATCAGTTCGCTGGTGCCGATGAGAAAACGGGTGGTGCCCGGCAGCTGCTGACCCATGTGTTCAAACTGGGCAACCACCTTGGGCACCACGGCGGT
The DNA here is from genome assembly GCF_049175515.1 of Aeromonas sp. 600479. Lineage (NCBI taxonomy): Bacteria > Pseudomonadati > Pseudomonadota > Gammaproteobacteria > Aeromonadales > Aeromonadaceae > Aeromonas > Aeromonas sp. 600479. The sequence goes on along the minus strand of NZ_JAAKVF010000003.1, from coordinate 236,412 downwards.
GAGCAGGATCGAGATAACCCCGATGGCGACGCAGGTCAATACGATGGGGTAGATCATCGCCTGCAGCAGCTTGGTGCGCATATGCTGGCGCTGCTCGGTGTAGTCAGCGAGGCGGTTGAGCACTTTTTCCAGATGGCCCGACTTTTCACCGGCCGCCACCATGGAGCGAAACAGCTGGTCGAACACATGGGGAAAGGCCCCCAGCGAGTCGGCCAGCGAATAACCTTCCACTACCTTGCTGCGCACGGTCGCCACCAGAGAGCGCAAGTGGGCCTTTTCGCACTGCTCGGCCACGGCCTTGAGCGCCTCTTCGATGGTGAGACCGGCACCGACCAGGGTGGCCAGCTGGCGAGTGATCAGGGCCAGCTCGGCAGTGCTGGCACCGCGACGGAACAGGGCGAAGCGGGTTGCCTCCCGTTTCGCCTTCTCGGTGGTCTCGTTGACCTCGAGCGGGGTGAGCCCCTGCTCGCGCAGCAGCTGGCGTACCTGACGGGCCGAGTCGCCCTCCATCACGCCGCTCTTGCTACGCCCCTTGTTATCGAGGGCCTTGTATTCGAATGCCGCCATCTCAATCTTCCCGGGTCACGCGCAGTACCTCTTCGAGGCTGGTCTGCCCCTTGAGCACCTTGTCGATGCCATCGCGGCGGATGCTGGGGGTGTGGCCGCGGATCAGCCGTTCAATGGTCATCTCGCCGCTGGCACCGTGAATGGCTTCACGCACCGCCTCGTCAACCACCACCAGTTCGTGGATGCCGGTGCGACCGCGATAGCCGGTGTGGTTGCACTGTTCGCAGCCCACCGGATGCCAGATAGGCTGATCCGGCTCCAGCTTGATGCCCATGGCGAGACGCTCCTGCTCGGTGGCCGGGCGCGGGGCGCGGCAATCGGGGCAGAGGGTGCGCACCAGCCGCTGGGCCAGCACCGCCAGCAGGGAGGAGGAGAGCAGGAAGGGCTCGATCCCCATGTCCCGCATCCGGGTGATGGCGCCGATGGCGGTATTGGTGTGCAGGGTCGACATCACCAGGTGACCGGTGAGGGATGCCTGTACCGCGATCTGGGCGGTCTCGAGGTCACGGATTTCCCCCACCATCACCACATCCGGATCCTGGCGCAGAATGGCGCGCAGGCCGCGGGCGAAGGTCATGTCTACCTTGCTGTTGACCTGGGTCTGGCCCACTCCTTCGAGGTCATATTCGATGGGGTCTTCCACCGTCAAAATGTTGCGATCCCGAGAGTTGATTTCGGAGAGCGCCGCATAGAGGGTGGTGGATTTACCTGAACCGGTCGGGCCGGTGACCAGGATAATGCCGTGGGGCTTGCGGATAAGCTCGCTGATGATGCTGCGGTTGCGCGCCGTCATGCCGAGCTGCTTGAGCTCGAGGCGAATGGTGTTCTTGTCGAGCAGACGCAGTACCACCCGCTCGCCGTAGCTGGACGGCATGGTGGAGACCCGCACGTCGACGGCGCGGCCGCCGATGCGCAACGAGATGCGGCCATCTTGCGGCACCCGCTTTTCGGCGATGTCCATCCGCGACATCACCTTGATCCGCGAGACCAGCAGTGAGGCCAGCTTGCGATGGGGACGCAGGATCTCCCGCAGCACCCCATCGATGCGAAACCGGATCACCAGTGCCCGCTCGAAGGTCTCGATATGGATATCTGAGGCCTCCTCCTTGATCGCCTCGCTCAGCATGGCGTTGATGAGGCGAATGATGGGGGCGTCGTCATCAGCGTCCAGCAGGTCTTCGCTCTGGGGCAGCTCTTCGGCCAGCGCAAAGAAGTCCATCTCGTTGCCGAGATCTTCCATCAGCTGACGTGCCTCGGAGGAGTCGCGCTGATAGTGGGCCATCAGCAGCTCTTCGAAGGACTCGTTGTCGAGCTGCTCTACCGCGAAGCGGCAACCGGCTACCCGCCGTACTTCCAGCAGGGCTTGCGGGGTTACGCCGGGGCGGCACTGCAACACAGGTGCCCCTTCCCGCTCAATCAGGATCACCCCGAAATTGCGGGCAAAGGCGAAGGGCAGCTCCGGCAGCGGGGGCGGCAACTCGCCGCCGTCAAGATGGTAGGCACTCATCAGGGACGGCTCTGCACAAAGGGGGTGGTGGTTTCGACGGCGCTCTGCTGTCTGTTCTGCATCTCGTTGATCTGCTTCTGAATCTCTTTTTGCAGCTCGGGTGATACCATCACATCCTGACCGTAGGCGGGCAATACCTGACGGGCGGGGGAGGTGAGGTAGCCCTCCTGCGAGGCCGCATTGAGCTGCTCGGCGCGGAACAGACTGTACTTGTTACTGGAGATGCCGGAGTAGACGTCCGCATCGCGCAAGATGGTGGGCCGGATAAAGACCATCAGGTTGCGCTTGGAGGTACTGTTGGCGGTAGAACGGAACAAATAGCCCAGTACCGGGATATCGCCGAGTAGTGGTACCTTGGAGATCTCCTCCTTGGTCTGCTCATCCATCAGGCCGCCCAGCACCACGGTTTCGCCACTCTTTACCAGCACGGAGTTCTTGACGGTACGGGTATCGAAGGTGGGTCCCAGACCGTCTGTTCCTGTTGCCTGTTTACCCACGCTCGAGACTTCCTGCTCGATATTGAGCAGCACCGAATCCCCTTCATTGATCTGCGGCGTGACCGTCAGCTTGGTGCCCACTGTCTTGCGCTCGATAGTGCTGAACACCTGATCACTGGTAGTGGAGGTCTGTGATCCGCTCTGGACCGGAACCTCCTGACCGACGTTGAAGGAGGCCTCCTTGTTATCCATGGTGACGATACTCGGGGTGGAGAGAATATCGTTCTTGGTATTGGAGGCCAGCGCCGTCGCCAGCATGGCCCAGTCGCCGTGATAGAAACCGGCAGCCATCCCGTTAAAGCTCTCTAGCAACTTGGCAGCACCATCGGTCTTGCCATTCTGGTAATCCTTGCCCGCGGCGATGGCACCAGTGATGGGGAGCCCTGTGTTCGTGAACTGGGTACCGCCGCCATTGGCATTGCCCCACTGGACGCCGAGGTTGAGGCCATCGGCATCCTGCATTTCGACGATGATCGCCTCTACCAGCACCTGGGCGCGGCGGATGTCGAGCTTGGCGATGACCTGTTCGAGCTCGGCCATCACGTCTGGTTGGGCGGTGATGACCAGAGCATTGGTAGTCTCGTCGGCCGAGATGGCCAGCTTGCCGCCGCCGATACTGCCGCCACTGGTAGCGGCTGCGCTGCCACCCCCTTTCTTGTCGGCCTCGATGCTGGAGCTGACCCCCTTGAGCACATCGACCATGTCCTTGGCCTTGCCATATTTGAGATAGAAGACCCGGGTATTGCCCTGACTCTGCAGGTCACGGTCGAGCTGGCGTACCATCTGGATGATGCGGGCGCGCGCTTTCGGCTCTCCACTCACTACCACCGAGTTGGTGCGCTCGTCAGCCACCACCTTGGGGGAGAGCAGCAGGGAGGCGGTGCCTCCTTGCGGATTGCCATCCTTGTTGAGGTTGGTCACCAAGCGAACCATCTCGCCCGCCGAGGCAAACTTGAGCTTGATGATGTCCACATCCTGATCGCCAGCACGGTCGACCCGGTTGACCACTTCCACCAGACGATTGACCACGGCAGCGCGGCCGGTGATGAGCAGCACGTTTGAGGGCTCGTAGTGCACCACATTGCCACCACCGGCGTTATCGTTGAGCTGGCGCAGCAGGGGAGCCAGTTCACGCACCGAGACGTTGCGCACCGGCACGACCCGGGTCACCATCTCGTCGCCCATGCCCGGGTTGCTGCCATCCACCACCGGAATGGCGGAGGTCTTGGCATCCCGTGAGCGCAGTATCTTGAGCACGCCGTTATCCATCGGCACCACGGCAAAGCCGTAGACGTCGAGTACGCTCAGAAAGAACTGGTAGTACTGCTCCTCGTTGAGCAGGTCGTAGCTGCGCACGTTGATCTTGCCGCGCACCGAAGGCTCTATGATGATGGTTTTATTGAGGTTCTTGCCCACCGTATTGATGAACTCTTCAATGTCGGTGTTCTTGAAACTGGCAGAGTATTCGGTGGCCCAGGCTGAGCCCGCCATCATCAGTGCCGCTGCGATAGTGGCCAGACGCCAGCCTTTCCCTTTAGTTGTCATTATTGGTACGACTCCAAATCATTATTCTGACAAGCGCACATAGACATCGAACTGTTCGCCCTGTCGCTCGACGGTCACTGTCATTTCCGTTGCGCCAGCCAGCTGCTGCATCGCCTGCATGGCTTGCATGTTGTCCCGTAAATCCAGCCCGTTGATGCTGATGGCCAGGTCATTGGCCTGCAGCCCGCTCTGGTTGAAAAATTCCGGATGGGGGCCCGGGTTGAGGCGATAGCCGGTCATGCGGCCATCCACTTGAACCGGTGAAATATTGAGGTAATCGGTGATCTTGCCCGGGTCGGCCATCAGCTCGCTGCGCAGGGAGCCAAGAGGAGCAGAGTTGGTTTGCGGCAGCGGCTTGCCATACTCCTCGCCATCCAGCATCAGGGTCTCGTCGCGGCCATCCCGCTCGATGATCACCCGATCCGGATAGACCTGCCGGATCCGCGCCTGGGTGCCGTCAATCATGTCGCCAATACCATATGAGTTCTGGATGCCGGACATGGCGATGATAGCGATGGATTTGGATGGATCTGAGCTGGCCAGCACCCCGTTGAGTTGGGCATTGAGCTGGGTACGCGGCGCATTGGCGGCCACTGCGGCTTTGGCCTGCGCCTTGGGGATCGCCTTGCCAAACAGCGCCAGTCGGCTTACCTCATCCAGCTCAAGGCGCGGGCTGCTCTGGCCGCTGACCGCTACGGTGGAAGGTTGCCACGGCTGGCTGGATTGCGGGTTTGCCAGGGTGAGCAAGCGCCAGGTGAGTGCTGCGCTCTGTTGTGCCAGCATCAACAGCAGCGCCAGAAAGAACACTCCAGTGACGTGAGTCAAAGGAAGCTGCCGGCACCGGGCCAGCAGCAGGGTCAAGATGTCATCCCTGAATCGTAGCGTCATATTAATCAACAAATTCCAGGTTCTGGGGCGGCTGCGTATTGTGTACGGCTGCGTGCTGTGACACAACGGGTCCGGGCACACCAAACTGTAAAAATGGATATTTCATCACACCGTAACCCTTTGAATGCTCATAAAAGTGTCACTCAGGTGAGGCGCATCCTGCTGGCCAGCGATCATCAGGGACAGGTGCGTACTCACCCTCGCCAATCCTGCAACGCCTTGAGGGTTACGCTCTGGCCTCCGACCTGCAGCACAATGTACTGCTGGTCTATGGTGGCGAGCAGGACTCCGGGGGCGATTTCGCTTCCTTCCCGATATTCCCGGCCATTGAGCACCACGGCCCGCTTGGCCGGATTGGATGAGAACACATGGGAGCCATAGCTGAATGCGGGCACTTGCTGGCGAACCGAAAGCGGAGCGGCATTCAGCGACATCAGCTGGGCCGGCTGCACGCCTTGGGGAACTGTACCCGATTCCTGTTGCAGCGGTGTTTCGTTGAGGGCGCGCATCAGCTGTTCGGCCAAGGTCGGTCGACTGGTTGCCGGATTGCTGGCAGCCGCAGCAACCCTGGGCTGCTGCACCACAGGTTCCGGCAGGGGCGGGGGCAGCGGACGGGTCACCATCGCCTTGGGCTCAACCCGCACGAAGGGGGAGGCAATCACCTCTTTTACCTCCACCTTCTCCTCGATGGGACGCAGGTGGATTAGATGCCAGCCATAGTTGGCACCCGCCCCCAGTAGCAGGGCAAGGGGGGCCAGCAGCCAGCCGATACGGCGCGCGGGTTGCGTCTCTTCGCGGGCTACTGCTAGCCCCATGGCGGGAATATGGCTCTGTTGCGAAGGCTGCTGGGCACGGCGCAGAGCATTGAGCAGGGTAGACATCAGGAGGCCTCCTCCAGTCTTGGCATGGGTTCGCCGGAGAGAGCGTTGAGCCGCAGCAGGGTGTTGCTGCCGGCGATGCCATCAGGGGTGAGCCCCTGATCCCGCTGGAACTGCTGCAGTTTGGTCTTGAGCTCGCCATCGAAACGGCGCACCTTGCGTTCGGGTTGTTGCAATGCTCGGCTCAGGGCGTTGTCGAGCCACTGGATCTGGGTCTGTCCGGCATTGCTGGCGATCAGGCTGACGCCCCCTTTCGGCATGCGCCAGAGCAGGGTATAGCTGCCACCCCAGTTGTCGGTGAGCCACTGGCGATCCACTTGCCAGCTCTGGTTGCCGATCATCAGGCTGGCCTTGCTTGGCCCCAGATTGACCAGGGTGGCGTAATAGAGACCGCCATTCTGGTCAGTGAGCGTGATCATGGCGGGATACTGCAGGGCGCGCAGCTCGTCGAGGCTTGCCTCTCCCTCCTGACAGCGCAGACCGGCACGGGGCGCGTTGTCACATGTTGCCTCGAACGGTTCCGGTTCATAACCCCAGACCCGATAGAGATTCTGCATGGCGCTGTCGGGGTCGATGGCCTGATTGATCGCCTCGGTCAGCTGCTCCTGCTGCTCGGCGGTTTCGTCGATGGTGACTGGTACCTCGACCTTGACTACCGGACGGGTGGGGAACACGCCGAAAAATTGCCAGCCCCACCAGCCTGCGGCCACCAGCAGGGCGCCCGCCAGCGTCACCATCAGACCGGAGGCCCAGCTCCCTTCGTCCCGAACGCCATTGACCTCGAAGGCGGCCTGGCTGATATCGCTGTGGACAATCTTGTAGCTGCCACGGGCGAAGGCTGCGAGCAGGGCGCGATCGCAGATGAGGTTGATCAGGCGCGGAATGCCGCCGGAGAGCCGATGCAGCGTCTGGATCGCTCTGGGGGTAAAAATGGGCTGCACACAACCGGCTACTTGCAGCCGGAAGCGGACGTAGGCATCCACATCGGTGGCGGAGAGGGGCAGCAGGTGGTAGCGGGCGGTGATGCGCTGGGCCAGTTGGCGCAACAGGGGCAGGCGCAGCATCTGTTGCAGTTCGGGTTGGCCGATCAGCACGATTTGCAGCAGTTTTTTCTCGTCGGTTTCCAGGTTGGTCAGCAGACGCAACTGCTCCAATACCCCGGGCAACAGATGTTGGGCCTCATCCACCAGTACCACGCTGCGCTTGCCTGCGGTCAGGTTGGCCAGCAGGTGGTCGCGGATCAGGTCGAACAGTTGCTTGATCCCGGCCTCGGCGGGGTAGGGGAGTTGAAACTCGTCACAGATGGCGGCCAGCAGATCCCGTTCGGTCAGGGAGGGGTTGAGGATGTAGGCGATCTCGGTCTCTGCTGGCAACTGCTGCAACAGGCAGCGGGAGACGGTGGTTTTGCCAGTGCCCACTTCGCCGGTCAGCAGCACAAAGCCGCCGCCATCCTGCAATCCGTAGTTGAGGTGAGCAAGGGCTTCGCCGTGGCGCTCACTCATATAGAGGTATTTGGGATTGGGCGAGATAGAGAAGGGCGGTTCAGATAGGCCGAAGAACTGTGTGTACATGAGGGGATTCTTTTGTAGCCGGCGACAGATTAGAAATGTCTCCGGATGATAGCAAACCTCGAATTCATTGGAAGCCATCATTAGCAAAGGATGACAAATTGCCGCCTTTTCCTGTCATCTTGTGATCCAGATAGCGGCCCGTTGCACCATGGTACTCAAAAATTGCAACGAATCTGAAAAATAAGTTTTTCATCAATGGCTTGTCGGTATCCGTTGTCACTGTGTTCTGGCGTTTTCGGGTCAATAGTTATGGTCTGACCACTCTCTTATGCCCATCTTCTCCTCTCGCAAGGGGGGCTGGGAGAGGGGCTAGTGGCGAAACAGTACCAAGCCCCAACCAGAGTGCAGGGCGCGGGCCATTTTCCCCGCGCACTCTGTTACTGTCGTTGTAGCAGCAGACTGCCGATGGAGTAACCGGCACCAAACGAGCAGAGGACGCCGCGGGCCCCGGCAGGAAGGTCACCGTTGTGAAGGTGAAACGCAATGATGGAGCCTGCCGAGCTGGTGTTGCCGTAGCTGTCGAGAATGATCGGCGCCTCCTGCTGGCTGGCATCGTGACCGAGCAGCTTGCGACCGATGAACTGGTTCATGGTGAGGTTGGCCTGATGGAGCCAGAGCCGGTTCAGGCTCTCGGCGGGCCAGCCCTGCTCGTCGAGCTGGTTGGCAATCTGGTCGCACACCAGCGGTAACACCTCCTTGAACACCTTGCGCCCCTGCTGGCGAAACAGCTTGTCGTCGCCGTAGCGGGTGCGCGGGCTCAGCCGGTTCAGAAAGCCGAAGTTGTTGCGGATGTTGTTGGAGTATTGGGTCACCAGCTTGCTGGCCACCAGTTGCCATGGATTGGCCACCTTGCAATCGGCTTCCCGCTCCAGCAGCACCGCGGTGCAGGCATCGCCGAAGATAAAGTGACTATCCCGATCGCGAAAATTGAGGTGCCCCGAGCAGATCTCCGGATTGACTACCAGCGCCACATTGGCGGTGCCAGCCGCCAGCATGTCGGCGGCTGTCTTGATGCCGAAGGTGGCGGACGAGCAGGCCACGTTCATGTCAAAGGCCATGCCGCTCGCCCCCAGATAGTGCTGCAGCTCGATAGCCAGCGCCGGGTAGGGGCGCGGCATGTTGGAGGCGGCCACGATCACCAAATCGATCTCGCCGGGCTCGCGACCGGCGGCGATCAGCGCCTGCTCGGCGGCGGCCACCGCCATCTCCACCATGATGGAGGGCATCTCATCGGGCCGCTCCGCCAGCAGCGGCTGCATGATATCGGGGTTGAGCACCCCCTCGCGGCTCACCAGATAACGGCTCTTGATGCCGGAGGCCTTCTCGATGAACTCGCAGCTGGAGTGCTGCTTGGCGGGGAGCTGGCCGGCGTCGATGGCAGAGGCGTTCTCCTCGTTGTAGAGATCCACATACTGGTTGAAGGCAGCCACCAGCTCTTCATTGCTGACGGCAAAGGGTGGGGTATAGAGGCCTGAGCCACTGATCACGATAGAGGTCATCTTTGCTCCTCGCCGGGTGCGTTCCCGGCTTGTCGGTTTATAGGGTAGAGAGGGTTACAGCTGGTCGATCGCCGCAGCGAGACCCGCCAGGGTCAGCGGATGCATTCGCCCGCCAACCACGTCATTCATCAGCTTGATGGAGGGATGCCAGAGCCACTCCCGGCGCGGGGTGGGGTTGATCCACACCAGTTTGGGAAAGTGCTGCTGCAAGCGGGTAAGCCACACCTGACCCGACTCTTCGTTCCACTGCTCGACACTGCCGCCTGGCCAGGTGATCTCGTAGGGGCCCATGGTGGCATCCCCCACCAGGATCACCCGGTAGTCGCTGCCGTAGGTGCGCAGTAGCCGCAGGGTATCGAACCGCTCCTCAAAGCGGCGCTCGTTATCCTTCCAGACGAAGTCGTAGAGGCAGTTGTGAAAATAGAAGTACTCCAGATGCTTGAACTCGTGGCGCAGGGCGGAGAAGAGGCGCTGCACCTCGGCCACGTGGGCATCCATGGAGCCTCCCACATCGAAGAAAACCAACAGCTTCACCCCGTTGTGGCGCTCGGGCCGCAGTTTCACATCGAGCCAGCCCTGGCGGGCAGAACTTTTTATGGTGTCGTCGAGATCCAGCTCGTCGGGATTGCCTTTGCGCACCCAGCGTCTGAGTTTGCGCAGCGCGAGCTGAATGGCGCGCTGGCCAAGCGGTGAGTCGTCGCTGAAGTTGCGATAATGTCTGGCCTCCCACACCTTGGCCGCCTTGCCATGCAGCCCCTCTCCACCCATGCGGACTCCCTCGGGGTGAAAACCGCCGTGACCAAACGGGCTGCTGCCACCGGTCCCTACCCACTTGTTGCCACCGGCATGGCGCTCTTTCTGCTCGTTCAGCCGCTGAGTAAGGGTTTCCAGCAGCTTGTCGAGTCCGCCGAGGGATTTGAGCTGTGCCTTCTCCTCTGGGCTCAACAGCCGTTCGAACTCCTTGCGCAGCCACTCCTCGGGCAGGCTTTCCGGCAGCAGGGGGATGGCTTCCAGCCCCTCGTAGTATTCGGCGAAGGCGCGATCGAAGCGATCGTAGTGGGCCTCGTCTTTTACCAGCAGGCAGCGGGAGAGCTGGTAGAACTCCTCCATATCGACAGCGACCAGCCGGGCAGCCAGTGCGGCGTGCAAGTCCAGCAGCTCACGCAGGCTGCACGGCAGCTTGTGGCGGCGCAGGTGGGTAAAAAAGTCGATCAGCATGGGTCAGCTGCCGCGCCGGGCCAGAAAGGCGAGCTTCTCGAAGAGATGCAGGTCCTGCTCGGTCTTGAGCAGGGCGCCATATAGCGCGGGCACCAGCTTGCCGGGCTCGCGGGCACGCATTGCCTCGGGGGCGATATCGTCGGCCAGCAGCAGGCGGATCCAGTCCAGCAGCTCCGAGGTGGAGGGCTTCTTGCGCAGCCCCTCTACCTCGCGCAGCTCGAAGAAGAGCTCCATTGCCTCGCCAAGCAGGCTCTCCTTGAGGTCGGGGTAGTGGAGTTTGACGATGGCCTGCATCTCGGCCTTGTCGGGGAAGCGGATGTAGTGAAAGAAGCAGCGGCGCAGGAAGGCATCCGGCAGCTCTTTTTCGTTGTTGGAGGTGATGATGACCACCGGCCGCTGGCGTGCCTTGACTCGTTCGCCGGTCTCGTAGACATCGAACTCCATCCGATCCAGCTCCAGCAGCAGATCGTTGGGAAATTCGATGTCGGCCTTGTCGATCTCGTCGATCAGCAGCACAGGTCGCTGCTCGGCGCTGAAGGCCTGCCACAACTTGCCTTTACGAATGTAGTGGCTGATATCGGCCACTCTGGGATCGCCGAGCTGGGAGTCGCGCAGCCGGGCCACCGCATCATATTCGTAGAGTCCCTGTTGGGCCTTGGTGGTGGACTTGATATGCCAGGCAATGAGATCGGTGCCAAGATGATTGGCGACCGCTTCCGCCAGCACCGTCTTGCCGGTGCCCGGCTCCCCTTTGATCAGCAGCGGTTTTTCGAGGGTGATGGCGGCATTGACTGCCATCTTCAATGCATCGGAGGCGAGATACTGGCTGCTTCCTGAAAATCCCATAACGTCGGTTCCTTTGACGATTGGCGCCCAGAGTCAGGGGCCAGAGAGAATAAGCTCTATATGTTGTAATACCATATGGTTATAACGAATAGTCACTTCTCATTCAGAAACCACAGGGTAATCTTGTTTCATCGTCGTAACAAACACAGGGATAGCACCATGAGCAAAATTTTTGAGGACAATAGCCAGACTATCGGTCACACCCCGCTGGTTCGTCTCAACCGTGTTACCAAAGGCCGCGTGCTGGCCAAGATCGAGAGCCGCAACCCCAGCTTCAGCGTCAAGTGCCGGATCGGCGCCAACCTGATCTGGGATGCCGAGAAGCGTGGCATCCTGACCAAGGGTAAGGAGATCATCGAGCCCACCAGCGGCAACACGGGTATTGCTCTGGCATTTGTTGCGGCTGCTCGCGGCTATCCCATTACCCTGACCATGCCGGCAACCATGAGTCTGGAGCGCCGCAAGCTGCTCAAGGCGCTCGGTGCCAATCTGGTGCTGACCGAAGGGCCGCTCGGCATGAAGGGCGCCATTGCCAAGGCCAACGAGATCCTCGAGTCCGAGCCGGGCAAATACGTGCTGTTGCAACAGTTTGAAAACCCAGCCAACCCGGAGATCCACGAAAAGACCACTGGCCCCGAGATTTGGGATGCCACTGACGGTGAGGTGGATGTGTTCGTGGCCGGGGTCGGTACCGGCGGCACCATTACCGGTGTCTCCCGCTACCTGAAGAAGACCCAGGGCAAGGCGGTGGTCTCTGTTGCGGTCGAACCTGCCGAGTCGCCGGTCATCAGCCAGAAGCTGGCCGGTGAAGAGATCAAACCGGGCCCCCACAAGATCCAGGGTATCGGCGCCGGCTTTATCCCGGGCAACCTCGACCTCTCCCTGATTGACCGGGTCGAGCAGGTGACCAGTGACGAAGCTATCGAGATGGCTCGCCGCCTGATGGAGGAGGAGGGGATCCTGGCCGGTATCAGCTCCGGTGCTGCGGTGGTGGCTGCCAGCCGTCTGGCCGAGCTGCCGGAATTTGCGGGCAAAACCATTGTGGTCATCCTGCCGAGTGCGGCGGAGCGTTACCTCTCCAGCGCCCTGTTTGCCGGGGTGTTCAGCGAGCAGGAACTGCAGCAGTAACTGATCGGAATCTTTCAAAACAGCGGCGCTCCCAAGAGCGCCGCTTCTTTATGGGCTAGACTCAACCCCTGATAGTGTCACTTGATCCTTATTTTTTGGGGTAAAATAACAAGTTCCGGAGTGAGAAAAAAAGCAGACATTCCGCTCTAAATCTCATATCCTGTGCGGCGTCACGCGGTGTTTGCTGGCTGGGTATCACAAAGTAACAAAGTGTTATTTTTCGTTATAAAATAATTTCAGGCCAGTCCTGATGCGGCTTGTAGCCCAATAACTGAAAATTGCCAACCAGCGCGCCGATTACTGCACAGAAACTTGACCTGGATTAAACCATTGCGGGTCTGCTTTCGTTACTTTACAACATATCCATACTGACACGGTGGGTCAGGTTGCTTCAAAAACGACCAATCCACCAAAAAATATCAATAATATGGGGTGAAACCATGTACGAGAAGTCTGTTGTTATTACTGCTGAAAACGGCCTGCACACCCGTCCGGCAGCTCAGTTCGTGAAAGAAGCCAAAGAATTCCAAAGCGAGATCACTGTGGTCTCCGGTGGCAAGTCCGCCAGCGCCAAGAGCCTGTTCAAGCTGCAGACCCTGGGCCTGACCAAGGGCACCAACGTAACCATCCAGGCTGACGGCCCGGATGCCCAGCAAGCTGTTGAGAAGCTGGTTGCCCTGATGGACGAGCTGGAGTAATCCAGCTTTAGATTCCTCCCCCACAGTCGTTTTAATAGGAAGGATTATGATATCTGGCATTCTTGCGTCCCCCGGTATCGCATTCGGTAAGGCGCTTCTTCTTAAAGAAGATGAAATCGTTATCAATCAGGGCAAAATTTCTGCTGATCAGATTGATGCCGAGATCAACCGTTTCCTCGAAGCTCGTACCAAGTCAGCTGCCCAGCTGGAAGCCATCAAAGAGATGGCCGGTCGCACCTTCGGTGAGGAAAAAGAGGCCATCTTCGAAGGCCACATCATGTTGCTCGAAGATGAGGAGCTGGAAGGGGATATCAAATCCTTCATCAAAGAGAACAAGGCATCCGCCGACAAAGCCATCTATGAGGTGATCGAGCAGTACGCCAAGATGATGGCCGAGCTGGATGACCCCTATCTGCGCGAGCGCGCCACCGACTTCCGTGACATCGGTACCCGTCTGGTGAAGAACGTGCTGGGCATCGCCGTTGTCAACCTGAGCACCATCGACGAAGAGGTGATCCTGGTCGCCAAAGACCTGACCCCGTCTGAAACCGCTCAGATCAACCTGAAATATGTGCTGGGTTTCGTCACCGATATCGGTGGCCGTACCTCTCACACCTCCATCATGGCCCGCTCCCTGGAGCTGCCGGCCGTGGTAGGCACCAACGACATCACCGAGCGCGTCAAGAACGGTGACATGCTGGTGCTGGATGCGATCAACAACCAGATCATCATCAATCCGACCGCTGAACAGCTGACCGAAGCCAAGAAGTTCCAGGCTCAGTTCCAGGCCGAGAAAGATGAGCTGGCCAAGCTGAAAGATCTGCCAGCCATCACGCTGGATGGTCACCAGGTCGAAGTGTGCGCCAACATCGGTACCGTCAAGGATACCGAAGGTGCCATCCGCAATGGCGCCGAAGGCGTGGGCCTGTACCGTACCGAGTTCCTGTTCATGGATCGTGACGCGCTGCCGACCGAAGAAGAGCAGTTCAAAGCCTACAAAGAAGTGGCCGAAGCGATGCCGGATCAGCCGATCATCGTGCGCACCATGGACATTGGCGGCGACAAAGAGCTGCCGTACATGAATTTCCCGAAAGAGATGAACCCCTTCCTGGGCTGGCGTGCCGTGCGTATTTTCTTCGACCGCGAAGACATCATGCACGCTCAGCTGCGGGCCATTCTGCGTGCGTCTGCCTTCGGCAAACTGCGCATCATGTTCCCGATGATCATCTCTGTCGAAGAGTTCCGTAGCCTGAAAGCTACCGTAGAGACGCTGAAAGCCGAATTGCGTGCCGAAGGCAAAGCCTTTGATGAATCCATCGAAGTGGGTATCATGATCGAGACCCCGGCCGCTGCCGTGATGGCTCATCATCTGGCCAAGGAAGTGGATTTCTTCAGTATCGGTACCAACGACCTGACCCAGTACACCCTGGCTGTCGATCGTGGTAACGAGATGATCTCCGCTATGTACAACCCGCTGTCACCCTCCGTCCTGACCCTGATCAAGATGGTTATCGATGCGTCCCACGCCGAAGACAAGTGGACCGGTATGTGTGGTGAACTGGCTGGTGACGAGCGCGCCACCCTGCTGCTGCTGGGTATGGGTCTGGATGAGTTCTCCATGAGCGCCATCTCTGTACCGCGTATCAAGAAGCTTATCCGCAACACCAGCTTCGAAGATGTGAAGGCAATGGCTGACCAGGCATTGAGCTTTGCCACCGCTGCTGAAATCGAAGCGTGCGTAGATAACTTTATCAAGCAGAAGGCAGTCTGCTAAGATCGGCTGCAAACAGCGACAAATCATCTTTAGGAGCTTTTACTATGGGTCTGTTCGACAAACTGAAGAAACTGGTGTCCGACGATAGCGCTGATACCGGCGGCATCGAAATCTTTGCTCCGCTGTCTGGCGAAATCGTGCCGATCGAAGATGTGCCTGACGTTGTCTTCGCCGAGAAGATCGTGGGTGACGGCATCGCCATCAAGCCGGCTGGCAACAAGATGGTTGCTCCGTGCGACGGCACCATCGGCAAAATCTTCGAGACCAACCATGCGTTCTCTCTGGAGTCCGACTCTGGTATCGAGCTGTTCGTTCACTTCGGTATCGACACCGTTGAACTGAAAGGCGAAGGCTTCAAGCGTATCGCTCAGGAAGGCCAGCAGGTCAAGCGCGGTGATACCATCATCGAATTCGATCTGGCCGTTCTGGAAGCAAAAGCCAAGTCTACCCTGACTCCGGTGGTCATCTCCAACATGGACGAGATCAAAGAGCTGGTGAAGATGACTGGTGCCGTGACCGTGGGCGAGACTCCGGTTATCCGCATCAAGAAGTAATGGTCGGCTGGCCTATGCCAGTTGCCGCAGTAAAAAACCGAAGCCTGGTGCTTCGGTTTTTTTATGGTTGCGTGCGAGCTTCCCTTTCTGGCTATCAGGCTATTGTGCCGAGATGACCACCCGGTTACGTCCCTGCTCCTTCGCCTGATAAAGGGCCCGGTCTGCCATCATCAGCAGATAGTCGATGCTCTCCTGACCCTTCATGCTGGCACACCCCAGACTGATGGTTAGCGCGATCTGTTCTCCTTGCCATGGCAAGCGGGTGGTACTGACATGCTGGCGCAGCTGTTCGGCGCGCCGTGCCGCCTGTTCAATATCGCAACCAGGCAGGATCAGCAGGAACTCCTCTCCGCCCCAACGGGCCAGGCTTTCCCCGGGCAACAACTGGCCCGCCATGGCATGGGCGACGGCGCAGAGTGCGGCATCGCCCGCAGGATGGCCGTAGCGGTCATTGACCTGCTTGAAATGGTCGATATCTCCCAACACCACCGAGAGGAGCTGGCCCTGCAACCAGAGAGCCTGCAGCTGTTGCTGGGCGCCACGCCGGTTGGTCAGTTCGGTGAGGGGATCGGTGCAGGAGAGGCGGCTCACCTCTTCTACCATGCATTGCAGGTCGTGGATATCGCGAAAGGTGACGATATGGCTATCCGGGATGGCATCTGCCCCCAGCTGGGCGGTGACGATAAACCAGCGAGAGTGGCCACTCTTGCATCGGATCAGCGCCGGCATCTCGGCGACCTCCAGTCCATGGTGCAGGCTCTGCTCTATCTGGTTATGCCAAGCCTGAATTACCGAGTTGCGATAGCTCTCATCGGGATAGGCGAGGTGAAACCAGCTCTCCATGTCCGGCAGATCGTGCAGCTCATAGCCCAGCTGTTCGCGAAAGGCCCTGTTGAGGAAGAGATGGCGACGCAGGGGGATCCGGTCGGGTGACATATGACCCTGGCTGGCTGTCGACTCGGACACCAGGATTGGGAGCGGGATCACATCAAAGGAGCGAAACAGAATGTGCTCTAGTTGTTGGTCATCCATGGGCGAAAACGCGGCTCCCTGCTCTCCCGTTCGTCAGCCTACATTAGGTGAGAGACCGCAGCGGGTAAACTCATTTATCACTCTCCGGCGGTTGCCTGAGTGGACGGTCGTGGCAACGGGAACATAAAAATGCCGCTCACCTGGGTGAGCGGCTGTTGTCATCAGAACTGTGCAGTTCGCTATCAGGCTGGCTGCTTGCCATCTTCTGCGGGCGGCGGCAGAGCGGCGGAGTTTGACTCCACCTTCTGCTCTTCGCCCTGCATGTTCTTGATGTAGACATCCATCTGGTTGAAGGCGATCTCGATGCCGTTCTCGCGGAACAGCTGGTCGATCTTGCGGTTCAACTCGTCCACCGCCGGGTTGCGATCCCCCAGTTCGCTCACGAAGAAGCGCAGCTCGTGATCCAGGGTGCTGGCGCCAAAGGTGAGGAAGTAGACGATGGGAGCCGGGTCTTTCAGCACGCGGCTGTTTTCGTCGGCCGCCTGTTTGAGCAGGGTGCGGGTCAGCTCGAGATCCGATCCATACGCTACGCCCACCCGCACGATCACCCGGGTGACGGTGTCACTCAGCGACCAGTTGATGAGCCGTTCTGTCATCAGCTGCTGGTTGGGGATGATCACCTCTTTGCGGTCGAAGTCGGTCAGGGTGGTGGCGCGAATGCGGATCCGCGAGACGGTACCGGAGAAGGAGCCGATGGTGACGGTGTCACCGATCCGCACCGGACGCTCGAACAGGATGATGATGCCGGAGACGAAGTTGGAGAGGATCTCCTTCATGCCGAAACCGATACCGACTGACAGACCACCCGCTACCCACTGCAGCTTGTCCCACTGCACGCCCATCATGGAGAGAGCGGTGAGGGAGCCGAAGCCGATCAGCACGTAGTTGAGCATGGTGGTGATGGCGTAGGCAGTCCCCTGAGCTAGGTTGAGCTTGGAGAGCACCAGCACCTCCAGCAAGCCCGGCAGGTTGCGTGCCAGTGACCAGGCACCGCCGAGCAGCAGGAAGCCGATCAGCACGTCACTCAGGCTGATGGGGAACAGCACGGCGTTGGCGCCTGTGCCTTCACTGCGGTGCCACAGCACCATGCTGTCGAGGTAGGAGAAGACCGCGACCAGATCGGACCAGAGCCAGTAGAAGGCGACGCCGAAGATCAGCATCAGCACGGTACGGGTCAGACGCAGGGACTGCTGGCTGACATCCTCCAGATCCATGGGCTGCTCTTCGATGGACTCGCCCCCTTCCGCATCTTCCGAAGATTTGTGCTCACGCTTGGCCACCGCACGGCGGTAGGCCAGACGACGGGCAGCCAGCTCCAGACCACGCAGGGCGGTGCGGTAGACCAGGCTCCAGATGATGATGAGGTAGAAGGATTCGATCAGGCGACCGGTCAGCTTCAGCGCGGTGTAGTAGTAACCGAGCACCGCCAGCACGATCAGCGCCACCGGTGCCAGCGCCAAGGCGATGGCGATCAGCGACTTCTGCATGCTCGCCTCGCCCTTGATACGGGCGCGGGAGATGGGGAACACCAGATAGGCGGCCAGCCCCAGCAGGGTCAGGGTCATGGCCTGGCCGATCACGTCGTTGCCCAGGGTGGAGGGTTCAACCACCGCCTTGGTTGCGAGCATGATGAGCGGCAGCAGTGGCAACCAGATGTAGCGCATGCTGTTGCGCTTGGCCTGCAGCTCCGCTTTCGGGATCCGGAAGTGGGTTTCGGCGATGCCGCCCGGGCGCATCACCGCCAGATAGACGCTGAACACCAGATAACCGAGGGCGAGGTTCAGGGTGATCTGGAACATCAGCTTGGGACTGAGCAGACCGCAGTAGGTGAGCAGCAGACCGCCAGCCAGAATGAACATGCTGCCCGGCAAGCGTTGCAGCACGGTATAGAGCAGGGCGCGCGGGGTGTGCCACTGGCTATCCTGACGGAAACGGCCAAGGTCCTTGGTGATCTTCTTCTCGCGCTCAACCAGCGCCGGACGTTTCCAGACCAGCAGGCCGCCGATCAGCAGCAGCGGGAAGGCGAGCAGGGAGATCCCCAGCAGCTCTTCGCGCCAGCGTTTCCAGTCCGGTTTCAATACCCAGTCGGAGGCCTGTTTGTAGGCCTGGGCGGGCCAGCTGATAAACCACTTGCTGTCGATGGGCTTGTTGCTGCTTACCCAGAAGATGTGTTGCTGCAGGGTAAATTCGATAGAGGCATAGACCCGCGCCAGCTGCTGCTGGGTCAGCTGCAGGCTGATGGCGTTGGTGAGCTGGCTGTCGAGTTGGCGATTGAGCTGATCGAGCAGATTGATACGGGTGTCGAGCAGCTTGGCAAGGCTCTCTTTGTCCTCCTCGCTGACCGGATCCTTGCTGCCGGCGATCAGATTGTCCAGATAGAGGTTCTTCTGGAACAGCTGGTCACGCTGCTGGCTCAGTTCAAACTGGGCCAGATGCAGATCGGCGATCTGCTCTTCCAGGTTTTTGACGGCGATGGTGGGGGCTGCCTCCAGCTGCTGATAGAGCTGATAGAGGATGCGTGACAGCAGCAGATTGCCCTTGAGCATCTGCACCTGTTCATTGAGGTTGCGCTCGGTCTGGATGCCGCGCTCCAGCCAGCTCTTGGCTTGCAGGTTTTTCTGTACCAGCGAGTTGAGGCTGGTGGTGGCACCGATCAGCTGCTGGCTGAGCTGGTGATTGAGCTCCTGCTCTTTTTGCACCAGCGGGCTGTCTTCGGTCGCCACCAGTTCACCGGTCTGCTCGGCGGTTTTTTCTGTGTCGCCGAGGCGCTTGGCGCTGCTCTGATCCTGCAACAGCTGCAGTTTCTGCTCTTCGCTGGCGAGACGGGCACTCTGGTAGTCGCGCTGCTTGATCGCCAGATCCTGCATGCTGGTTCGGTTATCCAGCTCCTTTTGCAGGTGGGCCAGTTGCAGGTCGAGCAGGGCCAGCTCGGCACCGAGCTTCATCTTCTCGGCGCTGGAGACGCTTTCACCGGCGTTGAGGCGGGTACGGATCTCCTGACTGCGCTGGTAGGCACGGCTCATGCTGGCCTGGGCCCGCTCCGGCAGGGTCTGCAAGCTGGTGAGCTGGCTGCCGATGGCGCCGAGGGCCTCCTGGGCCGCCTGCATGTTGGCCAGCACTTCCGGCTGACGGCTGTCGAGCTCTGCCAGACTCATGCTGGCGTATTCGCTCTTGATCTGCTCGGCACTCTTGCCCTTGGTCAGGGCATCGAGCTTGGCGCTGATCTCTCTGAGTTCGGTGGGCAGGTTGCGGATCCGCTGGGCCTGGGTCTTGGCCTTCGCCTCTTCCTTGTCGATGCTGTCGAGCAGACCGAGGGTTTCGGTCAGCAACTTCTGATCCGCTTGCTGACTGACGGTCAGGGTCTCTGATTTACCCAGACCATCCAGCGCTCGCTGAACTGCGTTGCGAGAGGGGACATCTTGCGCCATGGCTTGCGGCACGCAGAGGCTGGCAAGGAGACAGAGCAGCGGCAACAGGGTGGCCGAGACTCTTTTAAAACGTATTGAGGGCATATAACTTCCGGGTTATTACGCGATATTCGGGAGATTTCCCGCATAGATTAAATTCGCGTGGATTCTAACACCGGGCTTGTCAGGTAAGCAGGGGGGAGGGACAAAAAAAACGGCGCCCGCAGGCGCCGTTTTCAACTCGTTCAGCTCTGATTAAAGAACGTGAACAGAAGCGGTGTTGGTGGTGCCGCTCGGTACCAGAGCACCGGAGACCATCACAACCACGTCACCTTTCAGACCCATGCCGATTTCCAGCGCGGCTTCTTTACCGATGCGATAGAAATCGTCGGTAGAGGCGATGCTGTCAACCACGTGAGCAACCACACCCTTGGTCAGAACCAGCTGGGCAGCAGTTTTCTTGTTGGTGGTGATAGCCAGGATCCAGGCTTTCGGGAAGTACTTGCGAATGGCCTTGGCAGACTTGCCGCCTTCGGTAGCAACCACGATCAGCGGGGCGTCCAGCTTCTCGGAGGTCTCTACCGCGCCTTTACATACGGCTTCAGTGATGCGCAGCTTGTTGCTGTCGTTGGCAGCAGACAGGTTGGACGGCATCACGGCATCGGTACGCTCGCAGATGGTGGCCATGATGGTCACGGCTTCCAGCGGGTACTTACCCTTGGCGGACTCACCGGACAGCATGACTGCGTCGGTACCATCCAGGATGGCGTTGGCCACGTCACCAGCTTCGGCGCGGGTCGGACGCGGGTTCTTGATCATGGAGTCCAGCATCTGGGTAGCAGTGATAACTACTTTGCGGGCTTTGTTGCACTTGGCGATGATCATCTTCTGGGCGAAGATAACCTCTTCAACCGGGATCTCTACACCCATGTCGCCACGAGCAACCATGATGCCGTCGGAAACAGCCAGGATCTCGTCGAAGTTGTCCAGACCTTCCTGGTTTTCGATCTTGGAGATGATCTGGATGTTCTCGCCACCGTGGGCTTTCAGGTGCTCACGGATTTCCAGAACGTCTTCTTTCTTGCGGATGAAAGAAGCAGCAACGAAATCAACGCCTTGCTCGCAACCGAAGATCAGGTCGCGCTTGTCTTTCTCGGCCAGGGCCGGCAGCTTGATGGAGACGCCCGGCAGGTTAACGCCTTTGTTCTCGCCCAGATCACCGTTGTTCAGCACTTTACAGATAACTTCGCGCTCGGTGATTTCGATAACGTCCAGACCGATCAGGCCGTCATCAACCAGGATGCGGTTGCCGACGCGCAGATCGTTGGCGAAACCTGCATAGGTCACGGCCACTTTGTCTTTGTTGCCAACCACAGTCTGGTCGGTGGTGAAGGTGAAAGTCTGGCCAGCGACCAGGGAGACGTCGTTGCCGCCTTCCAGCTTCATGGTACGGATTTCCGGACCCTTGGTGTCCAGCAGGATAGCTGCGTGCTTGCCGGTCTCGGCCATCACAGCGCGCAGGTTGCTGATGCGGCTGCCGTGCTCGGCGTAGTCACCGTGGGAGAAGTTCAGGCGCATGACGTTCATGCCGGCGTCCAGCATTTTGGCCAGCATTTCTTTGGATTCGGTCTTCGGACCGATGGTGCAGACAATTTTGGTCTTTTTCATGTCAATCTTCATGGTTAAGGAATTTCCGCCGAGCAATATACACCAGTTTTTGGAATCTTTTTATGATCCAGAAACAACGTTTTGACCAGATAACGTTTTCTTTTCAGGGATAACGTTTTCCTGTGAGTCACATTTTAGAGCGTACGGCCACAGGTTCGGGCTGAAGGGATACAAATGTTGCCATCTGTGGTTGTTTGGCCGGGTTGAGGTTCAGATGTTGTAAAATGACCACCCGTCCGCTGTCACCGTCTTGTCACCGGCTTGCGCAAAAATGTTAGTTCATTGGCGCGTGGGTGAAGGAGGCAGGGATGAAAAACAGCCATGAAACCGGATGGGCTCTGCTCTTGCTGGGCGCCGCCCTGCTGCTGGTTCAGACACTGCCAGCCCGCTACTGGCCTGACAATGCCGGTCTGCTGGCGATCTTCTCCCATCCGGTGAAAGGGGAGGCGGCCGCCGAGGGATTGGCGTGGCGAGAGTGGCAGGATCACAGTGCAGCGACCCGGATGGCGCTTCGTGCAGCCCGACCACTGCCGGATGCTCCTTAGCCTTGATATCTATTGCTGCTTACCGGTCGTGAAGGCGTGAAATTATCAACCATTAGTTGATAGTTCTTATCTATCTTGCTGGATTGTCCACCTTTCATGGCGGGAGGATAATCGATTCCAACAGCGATATCCCCTCCGGTATCGCCCCCTGATACTTTGTTGGAGTCTGCTTTATGTCCCTCGCCCCCGTCTGGTTTATCTCTCACGGCGCACCGGATCTGGTGCTGCGTGAGCAACCCGCCACCCGCTTTCTGCGAACCCTGCGTCTGGGTGAGCTCAAGGGGCTGGTGGTCATCTCCGCCCACTGGTTCAGCCGCGAGCTGCAGATCAACGTCGAGCCCAAACCGGCCTTGATGTACGACTTTTACGGCTTCCCCGAGCCCCTCTACCGGATGCGCTGGCCTGCCAGCAGCCCCGAGTGGCTGCAACAAGGGGTGAGCGACCAGCTGGCACTGGCCGGACTGACCGCCACCCCGGTGCGGCGCGAGCTGGATCACGGAGTCTGGTCGCCCCTATCTCTGATCGACCCAAACAGCGAGATCCCGCTGGTGCAGGTCTCCATTCCCGCGAGCTTCACCCCGGCCCAGTTGTGGCAGTTGGGAGAGGTGTTGGGGGCACTGCGCAGTCAGGGGATTGGCATCCTCGCCTCCGGCGCCATCACCCACAACCTGCGGGCGCTGGCACCGGAAGGCTCGCCAGTGCCGGAGTGGGCCAGCCTGTTTGTCGACTGGCTGGAGCAGAAGATGGCCGACGAGGATCGGCTGGCGCTGCTCGACTATCGTCGGCTGGCTCCAGGCGCGGTGGAGTCCCATCCCCACGACGATCATCTGCGCCCACTCTTTGTGGCGTTGGGGGCGGCCGATGGTGTGGCGCCGACCCGGCTGCACGAGAGCTGGGATGGCGGCAGCCTCTATATGGGGGCCTACCGCTTCGGCTGATAGCCTCTCAACAAGACCCCGCCAATTGGCGGGGTCTTGTTATTTACGGTGTAGTGATTTAGCCGAAGGCTCTCAGGGAACCACTACCCGGCTCTCGCCGCCGCCGAGGGCTTCGACCCTGATCTGCACGCCAATCCGCTCCACCAGCGTCTGGACGTGGGAGATGACCCCGATCTGGCGGCCGGCGGCTTGGAGGGAGTCGAGGCTGGCGAGCGCCAGATCCAGACTGTCCGGATCCAGGGTGCCAAACCCCTCGTCGATAAAGAGCGACTCGACCTGGGTCTGCCGTGACGAGAGGCTGGAGAGGGCCAGCGCCAGCGCCAGCGACACCAGAAAACTCTCGCCACCGGAGAGGGAGTCCACCGAACGCACCTCGTCCCCCATGTCGAGATCCACCACTTGCAGCGCCAGATCCGTGCCGGGTACCCGCTCCAGCCGGTAGCGGGGCGACAGCTCGGCGAGCTGGGCGTTGGCTTCCAGCAGCAGACGCTCGAGGGTGAGGCTCTGGGCAAAGGTGCGGAACTTGGCGCCGTTGGCCTGCCCGATCAGATCGCACAGCTGCTGCCAGTGGTCGGCCATCGCCTGCTGGGCGGCCAGCTCCTGTTGCAGGCTGCCTGCCTTGAGAGCGGCGGCTTCGGCCTGTGCCAGCTTGCTCTTGCACTCGAACAGCTGCTCTTCAAGGGCGCGACAACGGGCATCGAGTGCCGCCAGTTGGTCGCTCAGCTCTGCATCCGGCAGGGCGGCCAGCTCGGGGTGATGTTCCCGATAGCGATCCCGTTTGCTCTCCTCCAGCGCCAGCGCCCGTTGCCGCTCGGCAAGGCGGGTGCGCGCCTCGCCAACCGCATCCTCCAGCCCTTGCAGGGCAGTGCGGCGAGCCTTGAGTTCATCGGGGGTGATGGCGAGCAGGCGGCGAAGGTCATATTCGGCGATGCTGAGGGTACTGGCGTGGGCAGCCCAGCGGCCCAGCACCTCCCGTTTGCGGCGGCTGCTCACCTGCTTCTCCTGCTCCACATGGGTGAGACGGGTCTTGAGCTCGGTCTGCCGCTCGCGCAGGGCGCGGGCGCTCTGTTGCATCGCCTCCAGTTCGCTGGCGAGCTGCTGCAGTCGTTGCTGCCAGCGGCTCTCGACCTGCGGGATCTCCTCGCCATTCAGACAGGCGGCGCGGCTGGTGAGCAGCCCCTGCCGCTGCTGTTCGTGCTCCTTGTAGTCCCGCTCCAGCTTGTGCAGCAGCTCGCGCTGGGTCTGCAGGCGTGCCTCCTGCGCACTCAGTGCCGGGGTGAGGCTTGCGATCTCGCTGGCCAGCCGCTCCCACTCGCTCTGGCCGTGCAGCCAGGCTTCGCAGGCCTGCTGCCACTCGTGCCACTGTTGGCTGCCGAGCCACTGGCGCCAGGGTTGGCCAGCCATCTGCTCATCGAGACGGTTGCCCCCCTGTTCGAGGCGCTGGCGCAGGGTCGCTTCCTGCTCGCCCATTGCCTTCACTTCTCCTTCCAGCGCGATGCGCTGGCGATCGGCCTCCTGCCACTGCTGGTCAAACTGCTGGTGCTGGGCAGCCAACTGGCTAAGTTGCTGACGCACTCCCTGCAGCTGTTGTTGGCCAAGCTGGGCCTGACGCAGCTGCTGCTGGCTTTGGGCCAACCCCTGTTCCAGCGCCTGGCCACGGCCAAGCAGGGTGCTCATCAGCTCGTTCCACTCAATGGGGCTTTGGCGCAGCGGCAGCGGATGGCCAAGCAGGGTATCGCCCCCCAGCTGTTGCCAGCGCTGGGTCAGCTGCTCGGCGCGGGCTTCCAGCTCCGGCAGATGTTGCTGACGCACCGCCAGCTGGCGGGCCAGCTCCTGACGCTCGCTCTCGCACTGAATGTATTGATGATTGAGCCGCTCCCACTCCAGCTCCAGACTGCGGGTCCGTTCCGCCAGTTGACCAAGAATGCCGGCCACCTGTGGCTGGCTCTGGCTGTAGGGGTGCTCCCCAGAACCGCACAGCGGGCAAGGTTCGCCATCGCTCAGGATATGGCGATACTGCTCGAAACTGGCGATGGCGCGGGACTGCTCCAGCGCATGGCGCGCTTCATCCCGCTGCAGGGCGAGCCGCTCGCGGGCGGGGGCCAGCTCTTCGCTTAGGGTGGCGAGCTTGCCCAGCGCCTGCTCCAGCTGGGCAATCTCCTGCTGCAAGCGGCCATGCTGTTCGCCGTGGTTGCGGCCATAATCGGCCAGCTCCAGCAGCTGGCGCAGCTGACCCAGCTGTTCGGTTTGCTGCTGCCACTGCTCCTGCGCCTTGGCGAGGCGGCTCTCCCACTGCTGCTCCTGCAGCTCGTTCTGTTGCTGTTGCAGCCGAGCTTGTTCATGTTGCCAGTAGTCGCGCTCCTGCTGGCCTTGCTCCAGCTGGCGCTGCAACTGTTGCAGGG
The DNA here is from genome assembly GCF_049175515.1 of Aeromonas sp. 600479. NCBI lineage: Bacteria > Pseudomonadati > Pseudomonadota > Gammaproteobacteria > Aeromonadales > Aeromonadaceae > Aeromonas > Aeromonas sp. 600479. The sequence continues at coordinate 211,250 of NZ_JAAKVF010000003.1, read as the reverse complement.
CGCGCAGCTTGTGATCCCGCAGGGTGAGCAGCTGTTGTAACTTGTCGGCATCCTCGGCCCAATCTTGCATGGCGGTGAGCAGGGGTTGCCACTGACGGGCCACCGGTGCCAGCTCCTTGTGCTCTTCGAGCCAAAGGCCCCACTGCTGGTGCTGCTGCTTGAGCAGTTCTACCTGTCGGCTCTGCTCGCGCCAGCCCTGCTCCAGCGTGAGTTGCACTTCTCGCTCCTGTGTCCCCTCCTGCTGGATCTTCTGCAACTGCTGCACTTTTTCCCGGATGCGGGTATCGAGCTCCTGCGCCCGCTTGAGTTCGGGTTGCAGGGCACCCCATTCCCGCTCGGCGGCGATCTTCTCCGCCAGCAACTGCTGTTCGGTCAGCGCGCTCTGCTGGGTCTGCTCCTCGAGTTTGGCCAGCTCCGGCCCCAGCTCGGCGATCACCTTCTCCTGCTGCTGTACCTCAAGGGTGAGGCGGGCCAGCTCGTCGTGATCGGCTCGGGCCACCTGGGCCTGTTCGGCACGGGCAAACTCCTCGCGCTCGGGGGCCGCGGCGCCGTGGGCCTGCAGGGCGGCATCGAGCGCCGCCTGTCCCTCGGCGCAGCCCTGCAGCTGGGCTGCAATGCGACTGTTGAGGTCGCGCAAGTCCTGCATCAGCAGCTGCTGTTGCTGCTCGTGCTTGAGGGTGGTGGAGAGGCTCACCTGCTGGCTTACCCACTGTTCGCGGGTCGCTTCATCCATCAGCGCCACGTCGCCGAGGCGCTGGGCGATGGTGGCCAGCTTCTGCTGTTCTTCCCGCGCCCGTTCATAGGTCTGGATGGAGATGGCAGAGTAGAGTTCGGTGCCGGTCATCCGTTCGAGCAGGGCGGAGCGCTCGTTGGCATCCGATTTGAGGAAGGCGGCAAATTCCCCCTGCGGCAGGATCACCGCGCGGCGGAACTGCTCCCAGGAGAGTCCCACCAGCTCGTCGATGCGATCCTGCAGCTCCCGCTTGCTGCCGGAGAAAACCTGCCCTGACTCCACATCGGTCAGGGTTCGCTCCTGCGCCTGAAAACGCCCCTCCGAGCGGTTTCGCGCCCGGCGCACCGCCCAGCGGGCCAGCCAGATGCGGCCATCGCAGCCACGAAACTGCACCTCGGCAAAGCCGCTGGCGTGACCGCGGCTGAGGATGCCGCGCACATCGTTGGCCTTGAGTTTCTCCTCGTCATCCATGCGGCCCACTTCGGCCACGTTCTTGCGATTGGCAATAAAGCGCGGCATCTCGTCGTAGAGGGCCAGACAAATGGCGTCGAGCAATGTGCTCTTGCCCGCGCCAGTGTTGCCGGTGATGGCAAACAGACCGGCGGCGCCGAGCGCCCCCCTGGTAAAGTCGATGGTGAAGGGGCCGGTCAGACTGGCCAGATTCTCACCTGACAGAGACAAGATTTTCATTGGTTTGACTCCTTCACCTGCTCCAGGATCTCTTCAAACGAGGCGACCAGTTGTGCTTCGGGTTCCCCCTCGAACTGGCGCTGATAGCAGAGGCGAAACACCTCGGTGGGGGAGAGCTCATCGAGCCTGCGCCGCTCGCGACCATCGGCCAGCCCTTCGCCCGAGCCCTGATACTGGGTGCTGATGCGGGCCAGACGCACCGGTTTGTCTGCGATTGCGGCGAGAATGCGCTCGCGGATGCGCGCTTCTGGCTTGGGCAGCAGCAGCCGCACTTCGAGGAAGGGTTGTGCCTCTTGTGGACAAGCAGGCAGCTCGAGCGATGCGATGGCTTGGAGTGCGTCGTCGAGGCTGCTCTGGGGCAGGCGGATCATCTCCACCGCGCGCGGTACAGGGATCCGCTCCAGCCCGGCCAGTTTCCCCTCTGAAAAGGTCACTTCCAGCACCTGATGGTTGTAGTTGGCTTCGGCCAGCGAAAGCGGCAGCGGCGAGCCGCTGTAGTGCACCCCCTCGGCCGGGCTCTGGGCCAGATGGAGGTGGCCGAGCGCCGTGTAGTCGGCACCGGCAAAGAGTTCGGCAGGCAGTGCGTGTTGGTTGCCGCCGAGCACCCGCCGCTCCGACAGCTCCGAGAGCTGGCCCGCCGCCAGATAGGCATGGCCCATGGCGATGAGCGGCAGACCCTCCCCGCAGCGGGCGCGCCCTTCGGCCAATACCTCGGCGTAGATTTGGCGTACCCCTTCGATCAGCCGGTCCTGCCCTTCTTCCAACGGCTCCACCCGCAAGTCGCTGCTGCGCAGGAACGGCACGGCGGCGCACCAGGCGGCAATGTTGCCCTCCTTGTCTTGCAGCGGTACCAGCAGGCGGTCGGTCTCGAGCTTGCCCTCACTGTCGCGACTGATGCTGCCCACCAGATGCAGATCAAAGGCGCGCAGCAGCTCGTGGGGGGCATCGAGCTTGGAGGGAGAGTCGTGGTTGCCGCCGATCAGCACCATGTTGAGGCGGGGCATTTCGGCGCGCAGCCGCGCCAGAAAACGGTAGAGTTGTTGCCAGGCGCTGGCGGGGGGATTGGCGGTATCAAACAGATCGCCCGCTACCAACAGGGCGTCGATCTCGCGCGCCTTGAGGGTGTCGCTCAGCCAGTCGAGGAAGGCATCGTGTTCAAAACGGCGGTCATGACCATGGAGTTGATGGCCAAGATGCCAGTCGGCGGTATGGAGGATTTTCATTGGAAAGCAGCCCGGTTGCAGGGATGGTGCCCGCGGCACCCGATGGAGACAAGATGAGGATGCCCCGTGCTTTTTTCAAGTAAAACAGCGGTCTGTCATCAGTTCATGCGGGTTCGCAGCACATCTTGTACTGGGGGTGACCGGTGAGGGGATCGGACTCTTCACCCTTGATGACGAAACCGTGGCGACGATAGAAACGTACCGCCTGATCGTTCTCGACGAAGACCCGGGCGTAGAGCGACGCCCCCTGACGCTTGGCCTCCTGCAGCAGGGCGTGGCCGACACCGCGACCCTGACGGTCGGGACGCACAAAGAGGGCGGCGAGATAGTTGTCCACCAGCGCCATAAAGCCGAGCAGATCGCCGCGCTCCTCAAACACCCAGATGGCGGCACGATCGAGATAGCGGGTACGCAGATCCTCCTGGGCCTGCCACCAGCAGGAGGCATCGACGAAATCGTGGGCCTGCAGGGAGGCCAGCAGCCAGATTTCGACGATCTCTTCCATATCTTCCGGGCGACTGGGCCGCAACATAAATCCATCCTTGGTAACAACTTGTACACTCGCAGTCTAGGGGAACTTGACGGCCGTTCAGGTGATATAAATGAGACCCTGTGAGGTCGATCGCCCTTTATTTAGCGAGAATGATTGGCTGATCACAAAGCGCCTCTCTAGTACAATGCCCGCCGGACAATCTAGAGACCGAGGACGCCATGTGGTTTAAAAACCTGCAGATTTATCGCTTTACCCGCCCCTTTGACCTGACCGTGGATCAGCTGGAAACCCAGCTGGAAGCCTGTGCCTTCACCCCTTGCGGCAGTCAGGACATCTCCCGTTTCGGGTGGGTCAAGCCCCTTGGCAAATTCGGCTCAACCCTGACCCACTCTGCCTCCGGCCACATCCTCATCTGCGCCCGCAAAGAGGAGAAGATGCTGCCCGGCACCGTGGTCAAGGAGATGCTGGCCGAGAAGGTAGAAGCGATCGAGTTCGAACAGGGACGCGCCCTCAAGAAGAAAGAGAAGGAAGCGCTGAAAGAGGAGATCCTCCACACCCTGCTGCCCCGTGCCTTCAGTCGTACCAGCCAGACCTTCGCCTGGATCAATCCGGCCGACAATTTAATGGTGGTGGATGCAGGTTCTGCCAAGAAGGCGGACGATCTGCTGGCGCTGCTGCGCAAATCCATCGGCTCCCTGCCGGTGGTGCCGGTGGCCCTCAAGAACCCGCCCGAGATCACCATGACCGAGTGGTTGAACGAGGGCAATCTGCCCGCCTCCTTCACTCTGGAAGATGAAGCCGAGCTGCGCAGTGCCATGGAGCACGGCGGCATCATCCGCTGCAAGCAGCAGGATCTGATGACGGATGAAATCAAGAACCACCTGGCCAACGACAAGCTGGTGACCAAGCTGGCCCTCAACTGGGGCGAGACCGTCAGCTTCGTGCTGGGGGATGATCTCTCCATCAAGCGGCTGAAATTCAGCGAAGAGCTGCGCGAGCAGAACGACGATGTCACCAGCGAAGATCCGGCCGCCCGTCTGGATGCCGATTTCGCGCTGGTCACCTCCGAGCTGTCCCAGTTTATCCCGGCGCTGTTTGCCGCCCTGGGTGGCGAAGAGCAGTCCATCTAACCGGACTTGCGTCTGTTTGGCCTCTGCCATCCCATCGTAAAAACCGCCTTCGGGCGGTTTTTTTATATCTATTGTGGATAGCCATTATTGATAGATGAGTAAGATATTGATCTCATTCAATAACTTGAGCTGTCAGCGCCAATCGTGACATAGTCCCTCTTCATGGTCATAAAACAGACAAGGAGAGTGTCATGTTGCGCAAACCTCTGGGGCTGGCTGTCGCCCTTGCCCTGCTGGCCGGTTGTGCCAGTGACAACGGCTTTCACTACACCCCGCCAGCCCAGACCCTGATCGCGCCGGAGGCGGCCAGTGGCTGGACTGACAAACAGGGCTGGCAGGGCCATGACTTCATGGTGGCGGCCGCCAACCCGCTGGCGGTGGATGCGGGCTACCAGATCATCAAGGCCGGTGGCAGTGCCGTCGATGCTGCCATTGCGGTGCAGCTGGTGTTGACGCTGGTGGAGCCGCAATCCTCCGGGATCGGTGGCGGAACGCTGCTGCTGGTGTGGGATGGCCGCAAGGTGAGTGCGGTGGATGGCCGCGAGACGGCGCCGGCTGCCGCCACTGACCAGCTGTTTATGCAAGATGGCAAGCCGCTGGCGTTTTATGACGGGGTGGTAGGGGGCCGCTCGGTCGGCGTTCCCGGCACCCTGCGCGCTCTGGCACTGGCCCATCAGCGTTATGGCAAGCTGCCCTGGGCTGCGCTGTTCGAGCCCGCCATCACGCTGGCAGAGCAAGGATTTGTGATAAGTCCACGGCTGGCTACATTGCTGGCCAAGGATCCTTATCTGGCACGGGATCCTGAGGCGCGAGCCTACTTCTATCAGGCGGATGGCAGCCCCAAAACGGCAGGCACCCGGCTGACCAACCCGGCGCTGGCCAAGGTGTTGCGCACCCTGGCCACGGAGGGGGTGGATGCCTTCTATCGGGGGCCGCTGGCGGATGCCATGGTGGCCAAGGTGCGCCAGCATCCCACCAATCCCGGGGTACTGGCGGCCACCGATCTGGCCAGCTATCAGGCCAAAGTGCGGGATGGCCTCTGCTTTGACTATCGCCAGAGCAAGGTCTGTGGCTTTCCCACTCCCTCGTCCGGCACCCTGGCACTCGGCCAGATCTTCGGCATGCTGGAGAGCCGCGATATGGCGGCCCTCAAGCCGATCACAACGAAGGAGGGGGGACTGGCTGCTTCCAGCGAGGCTATCCACCTCTACAGCGAAGCGGCGCGTCTCGCCTTCGCCGATCGCAACCAGTACGTCGCCGACAGCGATTTTGTCAGCGTGCCGGTGCAGGGGTTGCTGGACAAAGGCTATCTGGCCGAACGCGGCAAACTTGTCGGTCGGCACTCCATGGGGATTGCCAAGCCCGGTACGCCGCCACTGGCGCTGGCGCGGGGCAAGGATGCGACCCCGGAACTCCCCTCCACCAGCCATGTCTCGATCGTCGACAAGGCGGGGATGGCCATCTCCATGACCAGCTCCATCGAGGATGGTTTCGGATCGCGTCAGATGGTCAACGGCTACCTGCTCAACAACCAGCTCACCGATTTCTCTTTCACCTCGGTGGATGCCGCCGGTCTGCCGGTGGCAAACCGGGTGGAGCCGGGCAAGCGCCCTCGCTCCTCCATGTCACCCCTGCTGGTGTTTGACAAGCCAAGCGGCGAGCTGACCATGACGCTGGGCTCGCCGGGGGGCTCCGCCATCATCAACTACGTGGGCAAGACCCTGCTCGGTACCCAGGATTGGGGCCTGAACCTGCAACAGGCCATCAACCTGCCCAACTTTGGCAGCCGCAACGGCCCCACCGAGCTGGAAGCGGGACGCACCCCCATGTCGGTGGTCGAGGGATTGAAGGCGAGGGGACATGAGGTGGTACTGAATGAGCAAACCTCCGGCCTGCAAGGGGTTGAGCGCAATGCTGGCGGCTGGTTTGGCGCAGCGGATCCGCGTCGGGAAGGGATCGCCAAGGGGGAGTGAGGTTCCCATAGCAACAAGGCCAGCATAATGCTGGCCTTGTTGCTGATGGTGCGCTTACTGGATACCCAACAGCTCCACGTCAAAGATCAGGACGGGCGCTCAGTGGGATATTGCCACTGGAGCATCCTGCGCGGTTACTGGATACCCAGCAGCTCCACATCAAAGATCAGGACTGATCCCGGCGGGATTTTGCCCGCGGCGCGGTCGCCGTAGGCGAGGTTGGCAGGGATGTAGAAACGGGTCTTCTCACCTTCCACCATCAGCTGCACCCCTTCGGTCCAGCCAGCGATCACCTGATTGAGGCCAAATTCGATGGGCTCGCCACGGGCAACCGAGCTGTCAAAGACGGTGCCGTCCAGCAGCTTGCCCTCGTAGTGCACCTTCACCTTGCTGGTGGCGGTGGGGTGAACGGTGCCGGTGCCCGGGGTCAGCACTTCGTACTGCAGGCCGGAGGCGGTGGTGGTCACCAGCGGCTTCTCCTTGTTGCTGGCGAGGAACTCGGCGCCAATCCGCACGTTGTCAGCCGCCAGCTTCTTGTTGTTGCTGCTGGAGTAGAAGTAGTAGGCCACACCGGCGATGAGCAGCGCGATCAGTATGAATTTCATCGGTTTTTCCTGTTCCATGAAATGTAAAAAGTGCAATGAGGGCGCCATCTTATCGCGCACCGCTCCTGATGGCGAGCCACAGGGCGGGAGGATGTGAGCGGGCAGGCAAAGCTCGGAGACGCAGACGCAAAAAGGGGCGAGTCGGTGACTCGCCCCTTGTCATGGCGGCGGCGCTTACTTGGCGGCCACCATCATCAGGGCGGGCAGGGCGAAGAAGAGACCCGTCACATAACCCAGAGCCAGCAGCTTGTTCTCGCTGCCTACCCGGGCCAGCCCCTCGGCGGCGCGCACCGGCAGGTCGCGCAGGAAGGGGATGCCATAGATGATGACCACGGCAAAGAGGTTGAACAGCACGTGGACCAGCGCGATGGTCAGGGCCAGCTGGGCACCGGCTCCGCTGATGGCGGTGGCAGCCAGCAGGGCGGTAATGGTGGTCCCGATATTGGCCCCCAGGGTGAAGGGGTAGAGCTGACGGGTGCTGAACACGCCGCCGCCGGCCAGCGGGATCATCAGGCTGGTAGTGGTGGAGGAGGACTGCACCATGATGGTCACCAGCGCACCGGAAGTGATGCCGGTCAGCGGGCCACGGCCCAGCGCCTTGTGCAGCACCTCTTTGGCACGGCCAACCAGTACCTGTTGCAGCACTTTGCCGAGATAAGTGACGCAGGCGAGGATCAGCAGGATACCTATGACGATGGTCGCGATGGCGGCACCCTTGCCCGGCAGGAAGGCAACAGCGCTGTCAATCAGCTGCTGGGCCGGTGCGGTAAGCGGCTTCATGAAATCCATGCCCTTCATCGACATGTTGGCGGAGCCTACCAGCAGGTTGGCCAGCCACTCGGCGCTGTGTTGCAGCAGACCGAACATCAGCTCCAGCGGCAGGAAGATGAACACCGCCAGCAGGTTGAAAAAGTCGTGCACGGTAGCGGCGGCGAAGGCACGGCGGAACTCGGCGCGATCCCGCACATGGCCCATGGAGACGATGGTGTTGGTGATGGTGGTGCCGAGGTTGGCACCCATCACCATGGGGATGGCCATGCTGATGGGCAGGCCGCCAGCCACCAGACCGACGATCACCGAGGTGACGGTGCTGGAGGATTGCACCAGCGCGGTAGCGAGAATACCCAGCAGCAGGGCGACAAAGGGGTTGTTGGCAAAGGCGAAGATCTGGGCTGCGCCCTCGGCGCCGCCGGAGAAATCTTTGAAGCCGTGGGAGATGGCGCCCACGGCAACCAGGATCAGGTAGACCAGTACGATGACACTCATCCAGTTGAACAGGGCGCGGGTCGCGGGCGGCTGTGACAAGGAGTGATGGTGTTGCATAAAGCCTCTTGAGACGGTCGTTCCGTCTTGGGTTGTTGATGACCCGCGCATTTAATCAATGGTTAATGACAGAAATATGACAAGGTGACACTTTTATGATGGTTTTATGACTTGTGTTGGTGGTTTGCTCGCCAATAGATGATGGGGATGGCGAGAAATAGGGCTGTTGGCGTCATCCGCCCTGGCTGTTTCTTGCCGACCACGATGGGCAGGCAGCGCCAGAGTGGCAATAGTCGAGCCCCATATTCAGCCCGTCAAATAGCAAGAAGGGGAGCCATGGCTCCCCTTCTGTCTATCCGTTATCCGCAAAGGATCAGGCGTCAGCCGCTTCCTCGTACTGACGGAACGGGATACGGAACACCGCCAGACGCAGGAACAGATAGGTTGCGCCGAGGCCAGCCCAGATCAGGCCCAGCTCCAGCGAGCTTTGCTCCAGGTTGATCCACAGAGCACCGATGGTGGCGGCGCCGAGCAGCGGCATCAACAGGTAGATGAGGTGATCCTTGAGGGTCTTGTTGCACTTCTCGCGCACCCAGAACTGACCGATCACCGACAGGTTGACGAAGCTGAACGCCACCAGTGCGCCGAAGTTGACCAGCGCCAGTGCGGTATCCAGATCAAACGACACGGCGGAGAGGGCCAGACCGCCCACCATCAGCACGTTGATGGCCGGAGTGCGGTATTTCGGGTGGATGTAGCCAAACACCCGCTCCGGGATCATGCGGTCACGCCCCATCACGTAGAGGATGCGCGACACGCCGGCGTGAGCCGCCATGCCGGAGGCCAGTACCGCGACCGTGGTGCAGACCAGCACCACGGACTGGAAGAAGGTGCCGCCAACGTAGAGGGCGATCTCCGGCAGTACCGCATCCGGATGCTGGAAGCGGGCGAGGCTCGGGAAGTAGAGCTGCAGGCAGTAAGAGACCACCACGAAGATGATGCCGCCGATAAGGGCCGTCAGCACGATCGCCTTGGGGATCACCTTGCCGGCATTCGGGGTCTCTTCGGAGAGGGAGCTCAGACCGTCAAAGCCAAGGAACGAGAAGCAGAGGATGGTGGCACCGGTAAAGAGCGGCACCAGCTGTGCTGACTCGAAGTGGAACGGACGGCTGCTCATCAGGGTGCCAGCCCCTTCACCGTGGTAGATGCCCCACGCCATCAGGCCGATAAAGAGGGTGATGATGGCCAGTTGGATCACCACGATCAGACCGTTGAAGTTGGCCACCAGATTGATGCCGCGCAGGTTCAGGAAGGTCATCACGGTCACCAGACCGAAGATGAACACCCAGGGCTCGACGCCCGGGAACATGGCGGTCAGGTAGATCTTGGCCAGCAGAATGTTGATCATCGGCATGAACATGTAGTCGAGCAGGGATGACCAGCCGACCATGAAACCGACGTAGGGGTTGAACACCTTCTGGGCATAGGTATAGGCAGAGCCCGCAGAGGGGAACTTGCGTACCAGATGACCGTAGCTGAAAGCGGTGAGCAGGATGCCACCCAGAGCCAGCAGATAGGCGGTGGCGACCCGGCCATCGGTGATGTCACCGACGATGGCGAAGGTGTCGAAGACAGCCATGGGGGTCAGATAGGCCAGACCCATCACAATCACTTGTGTCAGGGTAAGGGTCTTGAGCAGCTTGGCGTTTTGCGATGCCATTACGCTTTCTCCTCAATCAGTGCCGCAGCACGTGCTTGCAACGAGCGCAGGGATACGATGGATTCGCAAGCCTGTACATCAAGGGCGCCGGGGAGGCGCATACCGGGCTGTACCGGCAGGAAAGCATTAAAACGCCCCATTGTTATCCTCTCAACGTCGGGAGATTGTTTGGCAATCTCGGATATCACTTCCGGAAATGTTCCGGCCTCTTGTGGTGGGTTTGTACTGCACTTCAAAATAGAAAAACCGATGTCGCAGTGAACATCGGTCCTTTATTGGCGGCGTATTGTGCATTCGGTCAGCCCCCTTGACAAGCAAAAAAGGGCGGATTAACGCATTTTTTTGCATACGCAGGGGGCGGGTAAGTGGTCACTCGCCCCCGGCAGCCGTCCCCGAGCCGCTCCCCCCTTTTCGGGGGGGAAGAGAACCCTGTCGTAACGTATGAAAAGTCGGCAAATTGGGGCTGCAGGGTGCATAGCGCCTCAACATTGATCCTGATCATATTTGCCGGCGTTCCCCCGGGCTCGAGTCCAGCGATCTTATCGGCTGGCGGGGGATGGGAGGGGGTGAAATGGAAAAAGAGTGATTGCATATCCATTCACATTAGTGACTAATGATAGGAGGCGACGCGGCTCGGGCCATGGCACGGCGAGCGGTCCGGCTGGGTAGTTATTTGAAATCAGTCACACTTCCTGCAGACACCGCGTTTCTGGCAACCAGCTCGCCGCAAAAACAACAAGGAGCCCGCAGGCTCCTTGTTTTGTATGGCGGTATGGTTGAGCCGCGATTACTGGGCGATCTCCACCTTGTCAGCAGGTTGTAGCGGGATGCGGAACACGGTGAGGCGCAGGAACAGGTAGATGGCACCCAGCGCCGCCCAGATCAGCCCCAGCTCGAAGGAGGCGGGTTCCAGATTGAGCCACAACACCCCGATGCAGGCGGCGCCACAGAGCGGCAGCAGCAGGTACATCAGGTGATCCTTGAGACACTTGTTGCGGCCCAGCTTCACATAGAAGTGGGCAATCACCGCCAGATTGACGAAGGTGAAGGCCACCAGGGCGCCAAAGTTGATCAGTGCCAGTGCCATCTCGAGATCGAACGATACCGCGGAGAGGGCCAGCAGACCGACCAGCAGCACATTGCATGCCGGGGTCTGCCACTTCGGATGCACATAGGAGAAGAAGCGACTCGGCAGAGCGCGATCACGACCCATTACATAAAGCAGGCGCGACACCCCGGCGTGAGAGGCGAGTCCCGAGGCCAGCACCGCCACCGTAGTGCAGACCAGTACCACCGCCTGGAACAGTTTGCCACCGACATAGAGAGCGATCTCCGGCAGGACTGCATCCGGTTGCTTGAAGCGGGAGATGTCCGGGAAGTAGAGCTGCAGGAAGTAGGACGTGCTGACAAACAGCACACCGCCGATCAGCGCCGTCAGCACGATGGCGCGGGGGATCACCCGATCCGCGTCCGGTGTCTCTTCCGACAGGGTGCTGATGGCATCAAAGCCGAGGAACGACAGACAGAGGATGGAGGCACCCATCAACAACGGCGAGATGTTGATCTGCTCGGAGAAGAAGGGACGGCTGCTGGCCACGGTCCCCAACCCTTCACCGTTGTGGACGCCCCAGGCGATCAGGCCGATGAAGACGGCGATAATACTGAACTGCATGATGACGATCAGGCTGTTGAAGTTGGCCACCAGCTTGATACCGCGCAGGTTAAGGGCGGTCATCACCGCCGCCAGTCCGAAGATATAGGTCCAGGGCTCCACCTCGGGGAAGAGAGCCTGCAGATAGATCTTGGCCAGCAGCATGTTGATCATCGGCATGAACATATAGTCGAGCAGGGAGGTCCAGCCCACCATAAAGCCGACATAGGGGTGAAACACCTTCTGGGCATAGGTATAGGCGGAGCCTGCCGACGGGAACTTGCGTACCAGATGGCCGTAGCTCAGGGCTGTGAACAACATGCCGATAAGGGCAAAGAGGTAGGCGGTCGGCACATGGCCTTCGGTAATTTCGGTGACGATGCCGAAGGTATCGAATACCGCCATGGGAGTGAGGTAGGCAAGACCCATGACCACGACCTGCCACAGTTTCAGGGTCTTTTTCAGACCAACCGGTTGGGCGTTCATCATGCCTGTTCCTCACGCGGTGCCAGGGCGGCACACTCCATCAACGAAACCGGGAGAGAGGCCCGGGAATCAAGGGCGCCGGGGTGGCGCGCGCCGGTCAGAGCCGGCAGGAAAGCATAGAGATGCCCCATGTTGTTCCTCACAGAATGTGGTGTCGGGAGATTGCTGCCAATCTCGCTATCTTTTCCGGGGGTTATCCGGCCTCGTTTATGGGTTTGTTCGCTGCACAAAAAAGGACCGGTGAGATGTGGTGATACCGGTCCTTGCAGTGGCGGCGCATTGTGCATTTGCAGGGCCCCCTTGACAAGTAAAAAAGGGGGGCGAAACTGCATTTTTTTGCACAGGTTAGCGATTGCTTTCCTGCTGGTCAGTCCAGCACGGCCTCCAGCGATTTTTCAAGGAGTCGCAACCCTTCGTCAATCACTGCCGCAGGGGCGGTCAGGGGGGCGAGAAAACGGATGACATTTGCGCGCACCCCGCATGAGAGCAGGATCAGACCGCGCTTGCCCGCCTCGGTCACCAGACGTTTGGTTAGGTCGGGATCGGGCCGGCTGGCATCACGTTGTTTCACCAGTTCCATGGCCACCATGGCTCCGGGTCCACGAATTTGACCTATGCAGTCAAAACGCTCGGCTATGCGTTCCAGTCCCGCCTTGATCTGCTCACCTTGCGCCTGGGCCTTCTGGTTGAGCTGCTCCTCTTCGATCACCTGCAACACCGCCAGCGCGGCGGCGCAGGCAATGGGGGAACCGGCATAGGTGCCACCCAGGCCCCCCGGCTTGGCGGCGTTCATGATCTCTGCCTTGCCGACTACTGCAGAGAGCGGGAAGCCCCCCGCCAGACTCTTGGCCAGGGTCATGATGTCCGGCTCGATGCCGGCATACTCGGTGGCGAAGGTCTTGCCGGTGCGGCAGAAGCCGCTCTGGATCTCGTCACAGATGAGCAGAATGCCGTGCTGATCGCAGATGCTGCGCAGCTTTTGCATAAAGCTCGCGGAGGCAGGATAGAAGCCACCTTCTCCCTGTACCGGCTCGATGATGATGGCGGCAACGCGGGAGGGTTCGATGTCGGCGCTGAAGCAGAGATCGAGGGCGTACAGGGCATCCTCTTCACTTACCCCCAGATAGTCGGCGGGGAAGGGGATGTGGTAGACCTCACCCGGGAAGGGGCCAAAGCCGGTCTTGTAGGGGACCACCTTGCCGGTGAGCGCCATCCCCATCATGGTGCGGCCGTGAAAGCCCCCCTTGAAAGCGATGGTGCCGCTGCGACCGGTATGGGCGCGGGCGATCTTGATGGCGTTCTCGACTGCCTCGGCACCGGTGGAGAGAAACAGGGTGCGTTTCGGGGTCGGGCCGGGCACCAGGGCGTTGAGCTTTTCGGCAAGCTCGATATAGCCCGGGTAAGGGGTGACCTGAAAGCAGGTGTGGCTGAATTTTTCCAGCTGCTCGCGCACCGCCGCCACCACCTTCGGGTGGTTGTGGCCGGTGTTGAGCACGGCGATGCCGGAGGCAAAGTCGATGTAGCGGTTGCCCTCCACATCCCACAGCTCGGCATTTTGCGCACGGTCGATAAAGACCGGCAGCAGGGTGCCGACGCCGTTGACCACGGCCGCTTCGCGGCGTGCTTGCCACGCCTTGTTTGATTCTGACTGACTCATCTTTCCTCCCTGAGGGGCCGTAGCCCCGGATATTCCCTGAAAATGTGGTGGGCGATCTGGCGCCCATTACCGCCGAACAGCCCATCGGGCCAGATCGGCGGCCTGTCGTCTCTGTTTTACTGCCCTAGCGAATGGCGCCAAAGCAGAGATATTTGGTCTCCAGATACTCCTCCAGCCCCTCGGCGGCCCCTTCCCGGCCCAGACCTGACTCCTTGATGCCGCCGAAGGGAGCCAGCTCAGTTGAAATGATCCCCTCGTTGATGCCGACCATGCCGTATTCAAGCTGCTCGGCGACGCGCCAGACACGGGCGATATCGCGGCCATAGAAGTAGGCGGCGAGCCCATAAGGGGTATCGTTAGCCAGCGCGATGGCTTCGGCTTCCGTCTCGAAGCGCACCAGCGGGGCGACCGGGCCGAAGATCTCCTCCTGCAGGATGGGGTTGGTTTTATCCACCTTGCCCAAAATGGTGGGTTGGTAGAAGAGGGGGCCGGCGGGGTGGGCTTCGCCCCCCAGCAGTACTTCGGCACCGGCGGCGACTGATTGCTGCACCAACTCGGCTACCTTGCTGGCGGCGGCGGGGTTGATGAGCGGGCCGATCTGGGTGCCTTCCGCCATGCCATCTCCCACCTTGAAGGCTCTGACGGCAGCGGTCAGCTTCTCGGCGAAGGCGTCATAGATACTGGCCTGCACCAGAATGCGGTTGGCGCAGACGCAGGTTTGCCCGGCGTTGCGGTATTTGGAGGCGAGTGCCCCGGCCACGGCGGCGTCGAGGTCGGCGTCGTCAAAGACGATAAAGGGGGCGTTACCGCCCAGCTCCAGCGACAGCTTCTTCATGGTGTCGGCGCACTGGCGCATCAGCAGCTTGCCGATGCGGGTGGAGCCGGTGAAGGAGAGCTTGCGCACCACCGGATTGCTGCACAGCTCGTTGCCCACAGCGCTCGCCTGATGGCTGGTGACGATATTGATGACACCGGCGGGGATGCCCGCCTGCTCGGCCAACACCGCCAGCGCTAGCGCGCAGAGCGGCGTTTCTGCGGCGGGTTTGATGACGATGGTGCAACCCGCTGCCAGCGCAGGGCCCGCCTTGCGGGTGATCATGGCAATGGGGAAGTTCCACGGAGTGATGGCGGCGACTACCCCGACCGGCTGCTTGATGGTGGCCAGCCGGCGATCGCCGCTAAAACCCGGGATGGTGCGGCCATAGGCGCGCTTGCCCTCCTCGGCGAACCACTGGATAAAGCTGGCGCCATAGGTCACCTCGCCCTTGGCTTCTGCCAGCGGCTTGCCCTGCTCGCAGGTCATGATGCGCGCCAGCTCGTCGCTATGGGTTGTGATGGCGGCAAACCAGGCGTAGAGCTTGTTGCTGCGCTCCTTGGCGGTCAGCGCAGCCCAGGCGGGTTGCGCCGCGTGGGCGGCCGCGATGGCGCGGCGGGTATCCTCGGCATCCATGTCGGGCACCTGGGTAATGACGGCCCCGCTGGCAGGATTGGTCACCTCGAAGGTGCGGCCGCTGGCGGCCTCGCACCAGTGACCAGCTATATAGGCACGGGATTTGATCAAGCTTTGATTGGAACTGGTAGCGGACATGGCAAGCCTCGATGATGAAACCTGGCAGCAAGGTGGCGATGATGCGGCTCATCCTGTACTGCTGCCGTATAAAATAATAAGCACAGAGAGACCATAAATTGAGCGCAAATGTTTTTCAAGTGTTAAATATATTTGAATTGTTGGTGTGTCGCATGCTAGAAATTGGGCTGTGTAGCGCAGTTTAACCAGATGAACAGGGTATCGCACGATAAGTGGTGTGCAAAATAATGAACGCCAGGCTGTGTAAGATAGCAAACAGTGATGCCATGGCTGGTCCGCTATTTTAACCAGTGGCAACAGGGAGGTGGCCAATGTACCAACGTGACAAGGGAATCGATGGCGGAGGCCTGCCATGAGCGGGGCGCCAACCCAGAGCAGCAGTACCCGCTCCGGTCAGGGGGCTGCACGGCAGGCGAGCATGGGGGAGCGGCTGGCGGCGGTGCGTCATCAACTGGGGCTCTCCCAGCGGAGGGCGGCCGAGCTGAGCGGCCTGACCCACGGTGCTATCTGCATGATCGAGCAGGATAAGGTGAGCCCCTCGGTCGCCTCGCTGCAAAAGCTGCTCACCGTATATGGCTTGCCATTGTCACGCTTTTTTGCCGAAGAGGAGCTGAGTCGCCCGCCGCAGGTGGTGATCAAGGGTGATCAGTTGATCGAGCTGGGCAGTCAGGGGGTCTCGATGAAGCTGGTGCACAACGGCAACAACCGCCGCCAGCTCGGCTTTATGCTGGAGACCTACCCCCCGGGCACCGACACCGGTGGTCAGGTGACCCACCAGGGAGAAGAGGTGGGCACTGTGCTGGAGGGTTCGGTGATCCTGACCGTGGCAGGAGAGAGTTATCAGCTGGAGGCGGGTGACAGCTATGTGATCGACACTGGCGAACCCCACAGCTTCAGCAATCCGTCGGGGGAGACCTGTCGCATCGTCAGTGCCCATACCCCGGCCAGTTTTTAATCTTGGAATAGGGTTTGCCAACCAAACCGGTAAGGAAACAGGATCATGACCGAACATGTAAACAGTTACTACGCAGCCAGCGCCAATAAACACGCGCCCTACCCGACACTGACCGAGCAGCTGGAGTGCGATGTCTGCGTCATCGGGGCGGGGTATACCGGCCTCTCCAGTGCCCTGCATCTGGTGGAGAAGGGCTACAAGGTGGTGGTACTGGAGGCAGCCCGGGTCGGTTTTGGCGCCAGCGGCCGCAACGGCGGCCAAATAGTCAACTCCTACAGCCGCGACATTGACACCATAGAAGCGAACTGCCCGCCGGATCAGGCCAGGCTGCTCGGTTCCATGCTGTTTGAGGGGGGGCAGATCATCCGCGAGCGGATCAAACGCTACAACATCCAGTGCGATCTGCAGGAGGGGGGCGTCTTTGCCGCCGAGACCGAAAAACAGTTCCACGAGCTCAAGGCGCAGCAGGCGCGCTGGCAGAAGTGGGGCAACGACAAGCTGGAGCTGCTCGATGCCAGAGGCGTGCGCGAAGTGGTGGCGAGCGATCGCTACGTCGGCGCCCTGCTCGACAAGAGCGGCGGCCATATTCACCCCCTCAATCTGGCTCTCGGCGAGGCTGAAGCGATCCGCATGCAGGGTGGGCAGATCTTCGAGCAGTCTGCCGTTACCAGCATCACCCCGGGCCAGCCTGCTCTGGTCAAGACCGCCAAAGGAGCGGTGAAGGCGCGCTACATAGTGGTGGCCGGTAACGCCTACCTCGGCAATCTGGTGCCCGAGCTTGCCGGCAAGAGCATGCCTTGCGGCACCCAGGTGATCGCCACCGAGGTGCTGGGGGAGGAGCGGGCCCGCGAGCTGCTGCCGCAGAATTACTGCCTGGAGGATTGCAACTACCTGCTCGACTACTACCGCACCAGCGCCGATCACCGGCTGATCTATGGCGGCGGCGTGGTCTATGGCGCACGGGATCCGGCAGATATCGAGCGGCTGATCATCCCCAAGATGCTCAAGACCTTCCCCCAGCTTAAAGACGTCAAGGTGGAGTACACCTGGACAGGCAATTTCCTGCTCACCCTGTCGAGGCTGCCACAGTTTGGTCGCATCGGCCCCAACATCTACTACATGCAGGGCTACAGCGGCCACGGTGTCACCTGTACCCATCTGGCGGGCAAGCTGCTCTCCGAGGTGCTGAGCGGTCAGGCGGAGCGCTTCGATGCCTTTGCCAAGCTGCCGCACTACCCCTTCCCGGGCGGTCGGCTGTTCCGCATTCCCTTCACCGCCGCGGGCGCCGCCTGGTACACCTTGCGCGATCGGTTGGGGGTATAAGGGCTGCCCGGCGAGAAATATGGTCTGGTGCTGGCGACGATGCGAGCGCAGATGCCAGCACAAATGCCGAAAAACAGAAGGCCACCGCGAGGGTGGCCTTCTGTTTTACCCGAAGCGGGTTGCCGCGATTAGCTGTAATAGGCTTCGACGGTGCCCTTGAGTTTGATCAGGATGGGTTGACCACGGCGATCCAGCGCCTTGGGGGAGGGGATCTTCACCCAGCCTTCACTGATGCAGTACTCCTCGACATCGGTGCGCTCTTTGCCGTTCAGGCGAATACCGATCGGGTGCTCGAAGCAGGCTGCCACATAGTGAGGGCTGCGGGGATTGCAGGAGAGGTGATCCGGCAGAGCCGGTTTGGTGCTGGTATCGCTCATCGATATAACCCGAAATGAATAAAAAGTGGGTCATTGTAGAGAATGCCGCCATGGCATTCAAGGCGGCCACAATACCGGCCAAGGCGGGCGGCCATTTATGTTGGTGACTTGCTTATCCCCGTTGCCAATCCATCCCCAGCTCGGGGCGACCGCTATGCCCGATCCGGATTGCGTTATCGGGCATAGCGTCTATTACAGGCTGACTTCTATTTGCGGGTCAGCTTGTCGAGGTAGCCCATGGCGAAGGCCGAGAGGACAAAGGTGATGTGGATCAGCAGGTACCACTTGATCTTGTCGTTGGGGAGGTTTTCGGCATTCATAAACACCTTGAGCAGGTGAATGGAGGAGATGGCGACAATGGAGGCGGCGACCTTGTTTTTCAGGGAGCCGGCATCGAGCTTGCCGAGCCACACCAGTTTGTCGCTCTCATCCCCTACATCGAGGCGCGAGACGAAGTTCTCATAGCCGGAAAACATCACCATCACGATAAGTCCCCCCACCAGGGTGATATCGATCAGCGACAGTGTGACCAGCACCAGATCCACCTCTTTCATCTCCAGTATGTTGGGCAGGATATGGAGGATCTCCTGAAAGAATTTCACCCCCAGTGCCAGCAGTATGAGGCTGAGCCCAAGATAGATGGGGGCCATGATCCAGCGGGATGCGTACATCAATCTTTCAAACATGTTTTCCATAGTGCGATTAAAGATCCATCAAATGGTTAACAAACGAGTCGGCCATAGCTTAACCGAGATGCCTCACATCTCAAGCATCTCGATAGCATATTGCTGAATTGGGTGGTGCCAGGCAGGATTTTTTAACCCCGGGGAGGGCGATGGAGCGGTTGGCAGGGCTCGTGGCCTTGCCCATCCGGTGTCAGGGAAGATCCAGGGTAAAGCGGGCACCGCCGAGGGGAGATTCATCGACCCGGATCTGGCCGCCGTAGCTGTGAACGATCTCGGTCACGACAGCCAGACCGATGCCCTGGCCGGGCGAGCTGTCAGCGCGCACGCCACGCTGAAAGATCTGCTCCGATTTGGCCGGATCGATGCCCGGGCCATCATCTTCTACCTCGATGCGTAACCGATCGAGATGGCGGCGTACTGTCACCTTCACTTCGCTGATGGCAAATTTGCAGGCGTTGTCGAGCAGGTTGCCCATCAGTTCCATCAGATCGCCCTGTTCGCCGTGGAAGAGGGCATCATCATCGAACTGGAAGTGGGTCTGCAGCTTCTTGTGGCGATAGACCTTGGCCAGACTGGCCAGCAGCTTCTCGATGAGCGGTACCGGCTCGGTGCCCTTGCTGGCGAGGCGCTGGCGACCGGTGACGGCTCGTCTGAGTTGGTACTGGATCATCTGATCCATGGTGAGGATCTGTTCATTGATGTTGTCGTGGATCTCCCTCCCCAGCTTCATTTCGCGGGTGGTGATCTGGATCAGCGCCAGCCGTGTTTTCAGGCTGTGAGCGAGATCGTTGAGGGCATGCTGGTAGCGCTGGGTCTGCTGGCGTTCGTTCTCCAGCAACTGGTTGATGGAGTCGGTCAGCGGGGCCAACTCCCGTTCAAAATCATGGGCGATAGCATCCCGCTTGCCTGCCCGGATGTCGTCGAGCTGATTGGCGATAGTGCGCAGGGAGCGGAGGCTCCAGAAGGTGGTGAGCAGCAGCAGCCCGGCTAGCAGCAGATAGGCGAGCAACGCCTGTTTGGCCGTCTGGTAGAGGTAGGCGCGGGACTCTTCGTGATAGCGTTTGGCCGAGTCGATCATCACCACGTAGTAAGCGGTGGTGCCATTGCCGGGGTTGCGGATAAAACGCAGGCTGTAGACGAAGTAGCTTTCGCCGTTCTTGATAGTGTGTTTTTTGAAAAAGTAGTCCAGATCCATCCCGCCCAGATACTTCATCAACTCTCTGCAGATGGTCTGCTTGGAGCTAATGACCTCCGGCATATGAAGACTTGACCAAATCATCTCGCCATCGGCACGACAGATCAGCGTATCGAGATTGCTGTTACTGACCTGGCGGGAGATACGGCCGATCTCGGTGGCTTCGCTGTTGACCGGCTTGGTGGAGGAGAAAAGCTTGGCCAGGTTCTCCTGCATGCCGGCGCTCGCCTTCTGACTCTGCTCCTCCATGTGGCCGAGGTAGAGGGCGTAGACGGCAAACCCCATGATCAGTGCGATCACCAGCAGCGAGCTGAGCAGCAGTTTGATGTGCAGTGAGCTGCGGATCATCTTGACTGGGCGTGGCAGATGAAACTGCATCAGCTACAGGAGAGGTTGAAGATGTAACCTTGACGCCTGATGGTCGAGATGGGTTGAATCGTCCCTTCCGGATCCAGCTTTTTACGCAGGCGGCTCACCATCACCTCTATGGTGTTGGGATCCCCTTCTCCATCGCCGTATAGCTGGTCAAGCAGTTGCTGCTTGGAGACCACCTGACGGGCGTTGCGCATCAGGTACTCCAGAATGAGGTACTCAAAGCTGGTGAGCACAGCCACTTCACCAGCGATAGTCAGCTCCTTGCGGGAGAGATCAAGCTCGTAATCACCGGCCTTCACCTTGGGGGAAATAAAACCCGCGCTTCGGCGCATCAGGGCATTGAGGCGGGCCAGCAACTCATCTTTCTGGAACGGTTTAACCAGATAGTCATCAGCTCCAGCCTCCAGTCCTTCGACCTTGTCCTGCCAGTTGCCACGGGCTGTCAACACAATGATGGGGAAGGGGATCTGCCGCTCGCGCAGTTGGCGGATCAACTGCAAACCATCCATATCGGGCAGACCGAGATCGATGATCGCCACATCAATGGGGTAGTCGGCGGCATAGTGCAGCGCAATTCCGGCCTGATCGGTACTGTAGACCTGGTTGTTTGCTTCGGTCAGCAGAGAGGAGAGGTGGTGATTGAGCAGCTTGTCGTCTTCGACCAACAGAATTTTCATGATGTGAACGGTCATAGGGGTCCAGACTGTCAATTAGAAAGTGTATGTCGCTTTGAGTCAATTCGAATCCTATCGTGCAGCTCCTGTATCGGGACTGAATCATAAGGCGTTCTGCTTGTAGAGACCTGTCAGAGTCGTGAGCAGTGGGTCGCTTCAGAGACACCGGTCTTGTCACGTTCAAAAAAACAGAAGGGGCAATGTGCGCCCCTTCTGTTTTTGTTCTGCTGCTTGTTAGCTGCGGCGCGGCGGCAGCATATTGGTGAGGGTGTTGTCTTTGAGAATATGGTGGTGATAGAGGGCGGCCACTGTGTGCAGGCCGATCAGGGCGTAACCGATATTGCCCAAGGTTTCGTGCACCTCCTTGATCAGCCCCTTGATATCCGGACTGGGGGAGATCAGGGCAGGCAGCTCGAGCCCGAAGAAGGGGATAGGCTTGCCTGCGGCGCTCAGCAGCAGCCAGCCAAACAGCGGGGTGAGTATCAGAAAGCTGTAGAGGGCGAGGTGGGCCAGTTTTGCCAGCTTGTGCATGACCGGGGAGAGCTCGGGCACGATACGGGGTGTCGGGCTCATCCAGCGCAGGGCCAGTCTGACAAACACCAGGGCGAAGATAAGCAGCCCCAGCATAAAGTGCCACTCCTTCATCAGATCCCGGCCAGGGTCCCCTTTGGGGAAGATATCGCGAAATTCGATCAGGGCATAGACGGCGATCATGGCCCACAGGGTCAGCCAGTGCAGCCCGATATTCAGGGTGCCATAACGTTGTTCACTGTTCATCAGCATAGGTTTGTTCCTTCTAAGTGTTGTCACATCCGTGTGGCATCCGCGCACTCAAACGTGTCGGGGCGAGGCCAGAGCCCTTGGCTGCAACAGCCGGGCTGCCGTGCTTGTCATACATCTGCAATCTGCTGCTGGCATCAGTCAGAGAGCAGATGCCCTCTACTGTCTGTATGGTATCACTGGCAACCGGGTGGATAGTCTGATCAATGCCACACAATTTACAGGCTCATTAAGCCCCTTGTGACGTGAAGGCTGCGTGAAATTGCGTCTGTGGGGCCAATGACGGCTTCACGCCCGGGATCAGGCGGGCTCGATGGCCAGCACCACGCAATCCGGCTCGCTGATGCGAAAACGGACGTTGCAGTCAAACAGCCGCACCCCGTACTCCTTCTCATCGGGCTTGCCCTTCTTGTAGGCGGGGCGCGGATCTTGCGCCAGCACTTCGCTCACCAGCTGGCGCAGCTCGGGATGGGCCTTGAGCCAGGGTTGCAGCTGCTGCTCTGCATCGGCACTAAAGCTCACCGTCAGCGGCGAGGTGGGAGCGTCGGGGGCAAAGCCGCCACGGGCATCCGGCAGGCTGTCGGCATAGGGGATATAGGGTTTGATATCGACGATGGGGGTGCCATCGAGCAGATCCACCGCCCCCAGCTCCAGCCACAGCTTGCCCCGCTCACGGCCGATCCCGTGCAGCTCGACTACAGAGAGCCCAAGCGGATTGGGGCGGAAGGTGGAGCGAGTGGCAAAGACGCCGACCCGCTCGTTGCCGCCCAGGCGCGGTGGGCGCACCGTCGGGTGCCAGCCCTGCGCCATGGTCTGGTGAAACACGAAGCTGAGCCACAGATGGGAGAACTGCTCGATGCCGCGCAGCACATCTGGCTGATCGTAAGGGGGGAGCAGCTCGAGGCGGGCACGGGCTGATTTGACCAGACCGGGCTGGCGGGGGATGGCGAACTTCTCCTTGTAGGGAGAGCGGATGATC
Source organism: Aeromonas sp. 600479 (assembly GCF_049175515.1). Taxonomy (NCBI): domain Bacteria; kingdom Pseudomonadati; phylum Pseudomonadota; class Gammaproteobacteria; order Aeromonadales; family Aeromonadaceae; genus Aeromonas; species Aeromonas sp. 600479. The sequence continues at coordinate 188,694 of NZ_JAAKVF010000003.1, read as the reverse complement.
CCGAGGGTGTCGATTTCGAACTTCATGGTGGATCCTGACTGAAAACCCCGGCAATTTAGCACAGGCGGCCCCAAAACGCAGGCTTGGCCTCGATACGCCCTTTTCTGCGGCGCTGCCGTGATCCCAGTCCCATCCCGGCCAGTCGGGGGCTGTGCCCGCACGCCAAGTTGCGTAGGGTGAAGGCAACTGGCGTGTCAGGATGAAATGTGCGCACTCGCACCGAAGGGGGAGGGAGAGGGATGAAACTGCTGATTATCGGTGGCACCGGCTTTTTAGGGCGCCACCTCACCGCGCTGGCGCTGGATTGGGGCCATGAAGTGACTCTGTTTAACCGTGGCCTGCACCAGCACCCGGACTGGCGCGATCTGGTGCAGCTCACCGGTGACAGGGACAAGAGCCTGAGCGCCCTGCAAGGGGGTGGGTTGCAGTGGGATCTCGCCATCGACACCTGCTGCTATCGCCCCGAGCAGGCGGCGAGCCTCTCGGCGGCTTTGCTCGGGTGCTGCGCACGGCTGATCTTTATCTCCACAATCAGCGTCTATCGCGATTTCTCAATACCCGGAATGGATGAGTCGGCGCCCCTGCACCCTATCCCCGAAGGGGAAACGCCCACTGACTATGGCCCGCTCAAGGTGTTGTGCGAGGAGGAGTATCGCGCCCGCTGGGGTGAGCGGCTTTGCATCCTGCGCCCGGGCGTGCTGTGCGGCCCCCATGATCCCACCGGTCGCATGGCCTGGTGGATTAAGCGGGTGCAGCAGGGCGGGCCCTGGTTGTTACCGGGCTGTGGCGAGGATCGCTTGCAGTATCTCGATGTGCGCGACTGCGCCGAGTTTGTGCTGCGAGCGGCCGAGCAGCAGTTGGGGGGCACATTCAACTTGCTCAAACCCGGCATTACCCTCTGCGACTGGCTGGAGCGGTTGAGCGCCCGGTTGCAGCCCGCTCGCCCCATCCAGCCCGAGTGGCTGCCCTGGTCGACCCTGATGGCGGCCGGAATCGAGCCCTGGCAGAGCTATCCCACCCTGCTGCCCTGCGCGCAGGTGGAGTTTGCCAGTTACGGCTCTATAAGCGCCGAGGCGGCCATCGTTAAGGGATTGAACTTTCGGCCGCTGGAGGAGACCGCCGCCGACCTTGCCCACTGGCTGGCCATCGAGCCTGCCGCCGGGGTGGCGGAACATGCCATGACTCAGGCCGAGGAGACCTCGCTGCGGCAGCAGTTGCTGGAGCCCAGCCTGTAATAGGAGAGTGCATCGAGCCGCTGCTGCCGAGCGTGGTACGGCAGGTGCGAATACAACGAGAGAGGGCATCCCGCGGGATGCCCTCTCTGTCTATCCATGCCTGATGGTTGCCGAATAGAGGCTGACGCGATTCCCCATCCCATCGCTGTCGCTCACCGAGTTAGCGGATGGCGGCCCCCGCGGCTACCAGCAGCTCTTTCAAGATGGCGCGATGGCAGCGGGACTCCTGCTCGCAGTAGCAACCGACCGAGAGGTTGGTGGTATGAGAGAGGGCGGCCAGCAGCGCCAGATCGTGCCTGGCGGCAGGTTGCGCCATCTCGGCCTTGTACTGTTTGCCAAACGCTGCCCACTGGGCGGGCGGCGCACCGTGCCGATCCGCAGTCCCTCATCGGGCAGGCGCGGGCTGCCAAGGCGAACGATAGCAAGGGCCATGACAGCGGGTTACTTCTCTTCGGCCACTTTCAGCGCCTGCCCGTAGCAGATCACCTGTTTCAGGCAGCCCGGGGTGTCGCTGAATTCGGCGCATTTGTCGATGGTGACGCCGTTGCCACCCATGTCTGCCGCGCGGCGACGGGCCTGGGTGCGCGCTTCACCGGCGTTGGGCACCGGCTGGTTGGCATCGGCCTGGCAGGATTCACCCTCGATGGTGCCGAGGTAGAGGTAGTTGAGGTCAGCCAGCTCATCCTGTTCATAGATGCGCACGCTACCGGGTTTGAAGTATTCGTCGAAGTTCTCTTTATCCAGATTGCTGTTGAAGGCGTAGTTGGCACAGCCGGAAGCAATCAGGGGCATCATCAGGATCAGGCGTTTCATCGTCTCGTATCTTGTGTCGGTGATGAGGACAGTAGAAATGCGCGGGCGCTCCATGTCGGCATCTTGTTGAATAATGAGGGGGACATTATAGGGGCCAGCCGCCTGCGGCGACCAGCCCCGTTTTGCGCCCTGTTGTCAGGGTGTGACCCCCATCAGCCTGATATCAAACAGGAGCCAGTCGCTGATAGAGGCTGCGGTAGTAATCATCCGCCAGCAGCTCGTTGTGAGGGGCGCAGAGGCGGATCTGTCCCTCTTCCATCAGGGCAATCCGGTCCATCTGTTCCATCCCCAGCAGACGATGGGAGATGAGCAGCAAGGTGCGATCTGCCCCGAGCCGGAACAGCAGATCCATCATCTCCCGCTCGGTCTGGCTGTCTAGCCCTTCGGTCGGCTCGTCCAGCAGCCAGAGCGGCGCATCGTGCAGCAGGGCGCGGGCGATGCCGATACGGCGACGCTCACCACCGGAGAGGGGGCGGCCGCCGTCACCGAGCCAGGCGTCGAGGCCCGCCTCATCTTCCAGCAGATTGGCCAGTCCGACCTGGGTCAGCACCGCAATCAGCTGCTCGTCAGTGGCGGTCGGGGCGGCCAGCTTGAGGTTGCCCCGCAAGGTATCGGCAAACAGATGCACCCGCTGGCTCACCACCGAGATGGAGGCGCGCAGCGCCCCTTCGCTATAGTCGGTGAGCGGCTTGCCATCGAGAAGGATCTTGCCAGCCTGCGGGCTCCACTCCCGGGTCAGCAGCCCCATCAGGGTCGATTTGCCGCAGCCGGTCTGGCCCAGCAGCGCCAGCCTCTCACCGGCGTGCAGTTGCAGGGTGCAGCCACGCAGCACCGGCTGGGGGTTGCCGGGGTAGCCAAAATAGAGGTCATTGATCTGCAGCGCGCCAGCGGTGGCATGGGTCTGTTCGTCGCCCCACACGGGGGCTTTTGCCTCTTGCAGGATCTCGTTCAGGCGGCGTGCCGAGGTGAGGCTGGTGGAGAGGTGCTGGAAAGCCCCCGCCAGCGGCATCAGTGCCTCGAAGCTTGCCAGGGTGGCAAAGACCATCAGTGCGGTAATGGGGTCGGGCGCAGCACCCGCTACCCCATGACCGGCCAGCCAGAGCATCAGGGTCAGGGTCCAGCCGCTCAGCAGTTGCACCGAGAAGTTGGCCAGCCCGCTCACCTTGGCCATGCGGGCCTGCGCGACCAGCAGCGCCTGTTCAGCCTGTTGCAGCTCAACCAGCGCCTTGGGGGCGGCGGCAAACATCTGCAGCTCGGCCTGACCATCCAGATAGTCCACCATCCGGGTACGCAGGGTCGATTTTTCGGCAATCAGCGCCTGACCGGGGCGACGGCCGAGGAAGTAGAACACCAGCGGCAGGGCGATCATGCCAAACAGCAGAATGGCACCCAGGGTAAGGGCGAGGCGACTGTCAAAAAACGACAGGAAGAAGACCAGTCCGGCGGTGCTGAGCAGGGCCGCGCCTATGGGGGTGATCAGCCGCAGATAGACGTGATCCATCGCATCGATGTCGGCCACCAGCCGGTTGAGCAGATCCGCCTGACGGAAACCGGCCAGGGTACCGGTGGAGAGCGGCGAGAGTTTCTGCCAGAACCAGACCCGCAACCGGGTCAGTACCCGGAAGGTGGCGTCGTGGCTCACCACCCGCTCACCCCAGCGACCGGCGGTGCGGACGATGGAGAAGAAGCGCACCCCGCCCGCGGGGGTCATGTAGTTAAAAGCATGGGTCGTCGCAACTGTCATCCCCGCCACGGCGGCGGCGGAGAGGAACCAGCCGGAGAGGGAGAGCAGCCCCATGCCGGCGGCCAGGGTCACCAGCGCCAGCAGCAAACCAATGGTGAGGCTGAGCCAGTGTTGGCGATAGAGGCGCAGAAACGGCAACAGATCACTCATCGAGAGAACCTCCGGAACGTTGGGAGAGCAGGCGGGCAAAAAGCCCCTGCCCAGAACTAAGTTGCTGGAAGCTGCCTTGCTCCACCAGCTGGCCGCGGGCCAGCACCATTATCTTGTCCATCTTGGTAAGCTGGTCGAGGCGGTGGGTGATCATCAGCAGGGTCTGGCCCGCCATCGCCTGCTCAAGGGTGGTCATGATGGCGCGTTCGGAGTGGCGATCCAGACTGGCGGTCGGTTCGTCGAGCACCATCAGCTGGGTTGATTTGAGCAGGGTTCGCGCCAGGGCGAGGCGCTGGGCCTGACCAACCGAGAGGCCGCCTGCCTGATCGCCGACCGGATAGTCGAGCCCCTTCTCCATGGCAAATTCCCACGCCTGAGCCCGCTTCAGGGCATCTTCCAGCTCGGCATCGCTGGCCGTTGGTTTGGCCAGCAGCAGGTTGTCACGTAAGGAGGCGTGGAACAGCTGCGGGTTTTGCGAGAGCCAGCCTAACTGCAGGCGCCACTGGCTCATGTCGAGGGTGGCAAGCTCCTGCCCGTTGACCTTGAGCTCGCCACGATAGGGGGCAAAGCCGAGCAGGGCGTTGACCAACGAGCTCTTGCCTGCGCCGCTGACGCCAATGAGGGCGGTACGCGTACCGGCTTCCAAAGTGAAGTCGATGGGGCCGACCAGCACCTTGCCTTCGGCGCTCAACACTTCAAGGGCTTTAGCTTCTACCTTGACCGGGCTGTCGGCATGGAACGGCGCTGTGCCTGCGGCCGGCTCGCTCACCTCGGCTTCGAGGAATTCAAGCAACTGCTCGGCAGCGCCGATAGCCTGCGCCTTGGCGTGGTAGTGGGCACCCAGTTCCCGCAGCGGGGCGTAGAACTCGGGGGCGAGAAACAGCACGAACAGGCCGGTAAAGAGGGTGACCTTGACCCCATAGCTACCAAAGTTCAGATGGTCGATATAAGAGAAGCCGAAGTAGACAGCGACCAGCGCCACTGAAATGGCGGCGAAGAACTCCAGCACTGCGGTGCTCAAAAACGCCAGACGCAGCACCTCCATGGTGCGCTCGCGAAAATCTTCCGAGGCGTCGCGAATGGCGTCACCTTCTGCCTGGGTACGCATAAAGAGTTGCAGGGTACGCAGCCCCTTCAGGCGATCGAGGAAGTGGCCGGAGAGACGGGCCAGCGCCTGAAAGTTGCGGCGGTTGGCATCGGCGGCGCCCACACCCACCAGGATCATAAAGATGGGGATGAGGGGGGCAGTGCCCAGCAGGATCAGACCCGCCGCCCAGTTGACCGGGAACACGGCCACCAGAATGACCACTGGAATAAAGACGGCGATGGCCATCTGCGGCAGATAGCGGGAGAAGAAATCCTGCATGTTTTCAATCTGTTCCAGCAACAGGCTGGCCCAGCTACCGGCCGGACGGCGCTGGATATAGGCAGGGCCGAGGCGACTCAAGCGAGTGAGCACCAGCTGGCGGATGGTCTGGCGCACCGCGCTGCCCGCCTTGAAGCTGGCCACTTCGCGGCCGTAGGCCAGCGCCGCTTTGCCTAGCGTCACCAGCAGCAGGGTAATAAAGAGCGTGATGGATTGCTCAGGCGTTGAGCCTTCGATGATAAAGCCGTGCAACAGGGTCGCCAGCAGCCAGGCTTGCGCCACCATCAGAATGCCCTGGCCAAGGCCAAAAGCGATGGATATCGTGATCCAGCGGCGACCGTGACTCGATTGCTTGCGCAACCAGCCATAGAGACGTTTTTGCGTTTTTTTATCCATTACCACCATCCTCGCGTCGAGTGGCGCAAGACTATCCTTGCCGTTTGGCCTTGGCAACCTTGTAAATTATCTGTGTTGAAAATGTTTGATTGAAAAAGCAACCGTCTGCTCAATCCTTGTCCGAACAGATTGATTTATTGAAAAAAGTGGCAAAGGCGCCATTGCGCTCGGCGGCAAAATGCATATAGTAGGAGCCCTGACGCGGGTGTAGTTCAATGGTAGAACGGTAGCTTCCCAAGCTGCATACGTGGGTTCGATTCCCATCACCCGCTCCAAATTTCAGATGCCAGGCGGGCATCGTATAATGGCTATTACCTCAGCCTTCCAAGCTGATGATGCGGGTTCGATTCCCGCTGCCCGCTCCAGCTTCAAAACAAAAAGCCCACTCCTGCAGTGGGTTTTTTGTTTTTCATCTGTCTTGTGCGCCGTTCGACGTCACGCTCACCGTTTCTCAGCTTTTCAGGCAAATTGCAGAGACAGAAAAGGCGCCCGAGGCGCCTTTTCAGATCAATAGCGTAGCGGGAGCTTATTCCTGCTCCAGCTCACCACAGAAACGGTAGCCTTCGCCGTGGATGGTGGCGATGATCTCCGGAGTATCGTTGACGCTTTCGAAGTGCTTGCGAATGCGACGGATGGTCACATCGACGGTACGGTCGTGGGGCTTGAGCTCACGGCCGGTCATCTTCTTCAGCAGCTCGGCACGGGTCTGGATCTGGCCCGGGTTTTCGCAGAAGTGCAGCATGGCGCGGAATTCGGAGCGCGGCAGCTTGAACATGTCGCCAGTCGGGCTGACCAGTGCGCGGCTGTTGATATCCAGCGCCCAGCCGTTGAACAGGTAGCGCTCAACCAGCTTCTTCTCTTCGCCACCGGCAGCCACATTCATGGTGCGGCTCAGCAGGTTGCGGGCACGGATGGTCAGCTCGCGCGGGTTGAACGGCTTGGTGATGTAATCATCGGCGCCGATCTCCAGACCCAGGATCTTGTCAACCTCGTTGTCACGACCGGTCAGGAACATCAGGGCGATGTTGTCGTTCTCACGCAGCTCACGGGCCAGCAGCAGGCCGTTCTTGCCCGGCAGGTTGATGTCCATGATCACCAGATTGATGGTGTGGGAAGTGAGGGCCTGGTGCATTTCGTCGCCGTTGTTGGCTTCGAGCACGATGTAGCCTTCGGCTTCAAAAATGCTTTTCAGGGTATTGCGTGTGACCAGCTCGTCTTCGACGATCAGAATGTGTGGTGTTTGCATGAGTATTCCCAGATTCTTATCAGTTAATTATCTTAAATTTAACACTCTTTGGCGTTTCAAACCGATTTCCTGACTGATCCTGAAAATTTATTACGTCATCCTGGGTATGAGAGTCAGGTCGGAATATCGCGAATTAGGCATCAGTACCGGCAAGTATCCCTGTGCCACTTATAGGTTCCCGACAAGTCTGGTCGAGCAGAGCCTGGAAAGGTCGTCCATTACGAAAGTGGCCGCATTTTATCAGTTAACAGGAGCATAACAACACTCTTTGCCGTCAGATAGCAACTTTTTAACTCTGATTTGATATAGGTCAAACCCTGGTACAGCAGCATCATACTTGGCCTGAACCGGGTTTTCGCCCCTACAAAATGTAATGGAATGTAACATGTGATTGACATGAATTTGTGGGAAAACTACAAGAAAATCTGCTTTATCGCGCCATTTGAGCCACCAGACTGGTCTGCCTTTGCCATCATCACAGCCTGGAATCCGGCCAGCCAGTGGGTCACACAACGACGCAATATGCGGCGGGAACGGGCGCTGTGGCGCCATCTGACCGTGGATTTGCAGGTGCCCGTGGTGGGGCCGTTTTGGGGATCTGACCCGGACGAACGCTGGCAGGAGTCATCGCTGGCGGTGGCGCTATCCCTGCCACAAGCCTGTCAGCTGGCTGCCCGTTTTGGCCAGAACGCTATCTACTGGGTGGAGGATGGCCAGCTCTGGCTGACACCAGTATTGACGGATAAATCAGCAGCTTGTCTGGGCAATATTGAATCCTTCTGGATTGCCAGAAACCTTGCCTGATGAAAGAATGAACACCTTCATGCATCTGAAAGGAATCAAATCATGCTGGATCTCCTGCCCGACCTCTGCGATCAACATGGCGACTTGCTGCAAGTGGCCGACCCGGTGTTTCAGGATTTTGGCGGCAAGGCCCTCTTTTATGGTCGCGCCGTAACGCTCTCCTGTTATGAAGACAACAGTCTGGTGCGGGATCTGGTGAGCCGCCCCGGTCACGGCAAGGTGATGGTGATCGACGGCGGCGGCTCGCTGCGCCGTGCGCTGCTCGGCGATCAACTGGCGGTCAAGGCGGTGGAGCAGGGGTGGGAGGGGATCCTGATCCACGGCGCGGCGCGGGATGTGGGCACCCTGGCGACATTGGCGCTCGGGGTCAAGGCGCTGGCGGCCTGTCCGGTCAAGACCGAGAAGCGAGGATTGGGAGAGCTTGGGGCTGTGGTCAGCTTTGCCGGTGTGACCATCCACGAAGGGGATTATGTCTATGCGGATCGCAACGGCGTGGTGGTGAGCGCCACGCCGCTGTTGTGATCATCAGAAATTGAAGCCGACCCCCAGACTCAGCGCCTGATCGGCAGTGATGGCGCTGACGCCGTAGTTGGCGGTGAGGGAGAGTCTGGGGGTCAGCAGCAGGCTGGAGTTGAGCTCCAGCAGGGTGCTGGCCTTGTTGAGATCGAGATGCTTGATCTGGCTGCCGATATTGAATGCCGGAGAGAGCTGGTAGCGTACCCCCGAACTCATATTGAAACCGGATGTGCGATTTTGATCCGCCACCGCCGGGCCCGCTTCCATAAAGAGGGTCACATCATCCACCACCGGATATTGATAGCCGCTATTGACCAGCCAGAGATCAAAACTGTCGCTGTGATGGCTATGGCCATTGAGCAGCACACCCGAGTAACTTTTGACATAGAGAGACGGGTTGGATTGCGGCTGAACCACTGCCCAGTCGGCGGCCTGAACAGCCAAGCTGGCGCAGGTTGCAAGCAGTGTGATGATGAGTGATTTGACCATTCGTTTCCCCTCCCTGGGTCCGGAACTGAGCCTAAGCATGGCACATGCCAGCTGGTAGTAAAGTGAAGGGAGATCACAATAAAATCCTTTGGCATGGGCGCCAGCCATGATAAACAGGCTGCCGTATTGATGGCTCTAATCATTAAGAGGTGAATCCATGAACAAGAAACTGACTCTGCTGGCCGCGCTGGCACTGGGAGGCTGTGCAATGGCAACAGGTTCCAGCATGGCTCAACTGCAAGCATCCAGCTGGCAGCTGCAAGGCGCCACCGGCGATACCTTCACCCTGCAAGTGGTCGACGGCAAGGTGGCGGGCAAGGGTGGCTGCAACCGCTATTTTGGCGGTATCACCAAGCAGGGTGACGGAGTCTTGACGCTGGGTGCCATGGGCTCCACTCGCATGATGTGCATCGGCGACGCCATGAACAAAGAGACCGAGTTCCTGCAAAAGCTGGAGAGGGTGGCAACCTACTCCATCAACGGCAACCAGCTGACTCTGAGCGATGCCAACAAGGCGGCCCTGCTCACCTTCAACGCGGTGCCTGCTGCCAAATAAGGCACGCGTTCGTCTGATTGCCCCGACAGCGCTGACTGTGCTGGCGGGTCAAACGCTCTGATACGCCCTCCCTCTGGAGGGCGTCTGTTTATCTGCGACGAGCCCTGTGTGGTCGTCCGCAACGGTTGTTCACTAGTCGATTCCCCTTTCTGCCCGGTTTGATACCAGCACCTCGAATCTTCGTTTCGGTACGCATCTTGATCATTTCAATGATTCTTGTATAGTTGAAATGACAGGTCGCAACAAGGGGAGTGAAGATGAACAAAGAGATGGCCACCAAGGTCTTTGAATCGCTGGCATCCGGCATCCGGCTCGATGTGTGGCGGCTGCTGGTGAAGGCGGGGCTGGAGGGGCGAGTCGCCGGTGAACTGGCCAGCGAGCTCGATATTGCCCCCAATACCCTCTCGTTTCACCTCAAGGCGATGCTCAATGCCGGTCTGCTGTCGGTGGAGCAGGAGGGGCGCTTTCTGCGCTACCGCGCCAATATTCCCCTGATGCTGGATGTGATCGCCTACCTCACCGAGGAGTGCTGCGCCGGTCATCCCGAGGCGTGCGGCGTGATGCGTGCCGAGTCAGCCTGCTCCCCCCATGTTTTGCCTGCGCAGCCCTGCTGCAACAAGGAGTAATGCAATGTCCTCCATTCAGATTTTTGATCCCGCCCTCTGCTGCTCCAGCGGTGTCTGCGGTACCGAGGTTGATCAGGCACTGGTCACCTTCGCAGCCGACCTTGCCTGGGCCAAGGAGCAGGGCGTTGCCATCGAGCGTTTCAATCTGGCCCAGCAGCCGCTGCAATTTGCCGAGACACCTGCCGTCAGCGCTTTTCTGACCCACGCCGGGGAGGAGGGGTTGCCGCTGGTGCTGGTGGAGGGACAGGTGGTGTTGACCGGCCGTTATCCGAGCCGCAGCGAGCTGGCTCGTTATGCCGGGCTGCCTGCGCCGCAAGCGGCCATCAAGGGGATCGTCAAAGGCGGCTGCTGCTCTGGCAGCGGTTGCTGCTGAGTCGTGACGCACCATTCGGGAGAGGCTATGTACCATTTTCTGACCAATCCACCGCCGTTTCTCTTTTTCACCGGCAAGGGCGGAGTAGGCAAGACCTCGCTAGCCTGCGCCAGTGCGGTGGCGCTGTGTGATGCTGGCAAGCGGGTGCTGCTGGTGAGCACAGATCCGGCCTCCAACGTGGGGCAGGTGTTTGCCACCGAGATCGGCAATCGGGTCACCGCCATCGCCGCTGTGCCCGGTTTGTCGGCGCTGGAGATAGATCCCCCCGCTGCGGCCAAAGCTTATCGGGAGCGGATCGTCGGGCCGGTGCGCGGCAAGTTGCCCGAGAGCGTGGTGCGCAGCATCGAGGAGCAGCTCTCCGGCGCCTGCACCACCGAGATTGCCGCTTTTGACGAATTCACCGCCCTGCTGACCGACCACACGCTGCTGGCCGAGTATGACCATATCGTCTTTGATACGGCCCCAACCGGCCACACCATCCGGCTGCTGCAACTGCCGGGAGCCTGGAGCGAATTTCTGGAGCAGGGCAAGGGGGATGCCTCCTGCCTCGGACCGCTGGCGGGGCTGGAGAAGCAGCGCAGCCAGTATGCCGACGCGGTCGCCGCGCTGGCTGATGCTGCTCGCACCCGCTTGGTGCTGGTGGCGCGCGCCCAGCACTCCACTCTGCGGGAAGTGGCTCGCACCCACGAGGAGCTGGCCGCCATCGGCTTGCTGAATCAGCAGTTGGTGATCAATGGCCTCTTCCCCGAAGGCGCCATTGCCGGAGATCCGCTGGCAATGGCGCTCTGGCAGCGCGAGCAACAGGCTCTCGCCCAGATGCCGCAAGGGATAAAGGGGCTGGCGCAGGATCATATCCCGCTGCTGGCCACCAATCTGGTAGGGCTCGACAGTTTGCGGCTGTTGCTGCAATCAGAGGGAACAGCCGCTCAATTCCCGACAGAACAGTCCACTGTCAAGCATACCCATCCCGAGCTGAGTTCACTGGTGGACGAGCTGGCTGCCGATGGCCACGGCCTCATCATGCTGATGGGCAAGGGCGGGGTGGGCAAAACCACTCTGGCGGCCGCCGTGGCGGTGGAGCTGGCCAGCCGCGGTCTGCCGGTGCACCTCACCACCTCGGATCCCGCCGCGCACCTGAGCGAGACGTTGGCAGGTAGCTTGCCCCATCTGGAGGTGAGCCGCATCGACCCCCACGCCGAGACCGAGCGTTACCGTGCCCAGGTGCTAGCCACCAAGGGGGCTGCGCTGGACGAGCAGGGGCGGGCACTGCTGGAGGAGGACTTGCGCTCCCCCTGTACCGAGGAGATCGCCGTGTTTCAGGCCTTCTCGCGCATCATTCGCGAGGCGGGCAAGCGCTTCGTGGTGATGGATACCGCCCCCACCGGCCACACCCTGCTGCTGCTCGACGCCACCGGCGCCTACCACAGGGAGATCGCTCGCCAGATGGGAAGCAAGGGGCTGCACTTCACCACCCCCATGATGCAGTTGCAGGACCCCAAACAGACCAAGGTACTGATTGTGACGCTGCCCGAGCCGACCCCGGTGCAGGAGGCTGCCAATCTGCAGGCCGACCTGCACCGGGCCGGTATCGAGCCCTGGGGCTGGCTCATCAACCACAGCTTGCAGCAAGCCGCGGTCAGCTCGCCGCTGCTGCAACTGCGGGCCGAGCGCCAGTTGCCCCATATCGAGGCGGTCGAACAGCAACATGCCAGCCGCTACGCCGTGGTGCCGCTGCTCGCCGAGGAGCCGGTGGGGCCCGATGCCCTGCGCCGCCTCTGCCAGCACCAGTGAGTCGCCGCCCCGGCCCGCTGCCGGGGCGGTTTGAATATGCCGTTACTTGTTATAAACCCGTGTTTTGAACCAATAGAAGATGCGGGATTGCGCCGCATCGGGAGCTGTGATGTCTGCAACATGTGATGCCAAGGCCGTGCCTGCCATCGGCTTTTTTGAACGTTATCTGACCGCCTGGGTCGCCCTCTGCATTCTGGTGGGGATTGGGCTCGGGCAGGGATTGCCGGATCTCTTCAAGGCGATCGGTGCCATGGAGGTGGCCAAGGTCAACCTGCCGGTGGGGCTGCTGATCTGGGTGATGATCATCCCCATGCTGCTCAAGATCGATTTTGGCGCCCTGCATCAGGTGAAGGGCCACATGAAGGGCATTGGGGTCACCCTCTTTATCAACTGGCTGGTCAAGCCCTTCTCCATGGCCTTCCTCGGCTGGCTCTTTATCCGCGTGCTGTTTGCCGACTGGCTGCCGGCGGATCAACTCGACAGTTACGTAGCGGGGCTGATCCTGCTGGCTGCGGCCCCCTGCACCGCCATGGTGTTTGTCTGGAGTCGCCTCACCAACGGCGATCCCTACTTCACCCTGTCGCAGGTGGCGGTGAACGACCTCATCATGGTGTTTGCTTTCGCGCCGCTGGTGGCGCTGCTGCTCGGGGTCTCCAGCATAGTTGTGCCATGGGATACCCTGCTCACTTCTGTGGTGCTCTATATCGTCATCCCGGTGATCATCGCCCAGCTGCTGCGCAAGGCTTTGCTGAACAAGGGAGAGGCCCATTTTGACGGCGTCATGACCCGCATCCAGCCCTGGTCGGTGGCGGCCCTGCTGCTCACTCTGGTGCTGTTGTTCGCCTTTCAGGGCAACGCCATCATTGAGCAGCCGCTGGTTATCGCCCTGTTGGCGGTGCCCATCCTGATCCAGGTGCTGTTCAACTCAGGGCTCGCCTACTGGCTCAACCGCAAGGTGGGGGAGAAGCACTCGGTTGCCTGTCCTTCCGCCCTGATCGGCGCCTCCAACTTCTTCGAACTGGCGGTAGCTGCCGCCATCAGCCTGTTCGGCTTTCACTCCGGCGCGGCGCTCGCCACCGTGGTCGGGGTGCTGATCGAGGTGCCGGTCATGCTGCTGGTGGTGCGGGTGGTTAACGCCAGCAAACCCTGGTACGAAGCGGGGTTGGGCCGTTAACTGATGGCCGCTAACAGCTGGCCGCGAACTGATGCTATCGATTTTCTATTCACTTGATTAATGAGAGACACGCAAATGAGTGCAATCACCATCTATCACAACCCGGAATGTGGTACCTCCCGCAACACCCTGGAGCTGATCCGCAACAGCGGCGTGGAGCCCACCGTGATCCACTATCTGGAGACGCCCCCCTCCCGTGACCAGCTGGTGGCGCTGATCGCCGCCATGGACATGCCGGTGCGGGATCTGCTACGCAAGAACGTGCAACCCTACGAGGCGCTCGGTCTGGCGGAAGATCGTTTCAGCGATGATGAACTGATCGATGCCATGCTGGCTCACCCCATCCTCATCAACCGCCCTATCGTGGTTACGCCCCTCGGTACCAAGCTGTGCCGTCCGTCGGAAGTGGTGCTCGATATTCTGCCCGATCAGCAAAAAGGGGCCTTCGCCAAGGAGGATGGCGAGCAGGTGGTGGATGCGAGCGGCAAGCGCCTCAAGTAATCATCTGAACGCTCAGGTACGGATTGAAACAGGGCCAGCTTCACGCTGGCCCTGTTTCGTTGTGTGAACAAGTTGAAAAAGTTACTGCGGCCAATCGTTTTACCGCTTTTTATGTGACGATGATCACTGTACCATCGCCGCCCGACCTGCCACCCGGCCGCATCTCCCCCTGCGACGGCGCTGGCGTCACCCGATACATGCTGTCACCCGGAACGTGAATGACCCCAGGATGGGACCCGCCACTAACCTGTAGGTTTGTGGTCTGCGTGTCGCGTGGGTCGGCACCTCCCCCGCCGGATCTTCCGCGACGCCTGTCTGCAGACTTGCCATATGAAACTCCTCTCTTCATAGGTGCAAGATGACACTGTTATTGAGTCTGGTCGGTATGCTGGCCCTGATGTTTATCGCCTGGCTGGCGAGTGAAAACCGCCGAGCCATCCGCTGGCGAACCGTGCTGGGGGCGCTCGCCCTGCAAACCGGTTTTGCTGCCCTGGTGCTCTATTTCCCCCCCGGACAAATCATGCTCGGTGCCATGAGCAATGGCGTTTCCGCCCTGCTCGGCTTTGCCGACAGCGGCATCCGTTTCGTGTTTGGCGATCTCGCCAGCAACGGCTTTATCTTCGCCGTGCGGGTGCTGCCGCTGGTGATCTTTATCAGCGCGCTGATCGCCGTGCTCTACCACTTCGGCATCATGCAGTGGGTGATCCGGGTATTGGGCGGTGCCATTCATCGTCTGCTCGGCACCAGCCGCGCCGAATCCCTGGTGGCCACCGGCAACATCTTCCTCTCGCAAGGGGAGTCGCCGCTGCTTATTCGCCCCTTCCTCGCCGGTATGACCCGCTCCGAACTCTTTGCGGTGATGACCTGTGGCATGGCTTCGGTGGCGGGCTCGGTGCTGGGCGGTTACGCAGGTCTGGGTGTGGATCTTAAATACCTGATTGCTGCCTCCTTTATGGCGGCGCCCGGTGGCCTGCTGATGGCCAAACTGCTGGTGCCGGAGCAGCAACAGGTGAGCGATCAGACCGAGATCACCCTCGACAAGAGCGACTACAGCAACGCCATCGACGCGCTGGCGGGCGGCGCCATGGGTGGCATGAAGATCGCGGTGGCCATCGGCACCATCCTGCTGGCCTTTGTCAGCGTCATCACCATGATCAACGCCGGTCTCACCACCGTCGGCGAGTGGTTCGGCTGGGCCGATCTCTCCTTGCAGCAGCTGCTGGGTTATCTGTTTGCCCCGGTGGCCTGGCTGATTGGCGTGCCCGCCAGCGAGATGATGGCGGCAGGCTCGCTCATTGGTCAGAAGGTGATCATGAACGAGTTTGTCGCCTATCTGGACTTTGCCAATATCAAGGCGGATCTGAGCGCCCACACCCAGATCATCATCACCTTCGCCCTCTGTGGTTTTGCCAATCTGGGCTCCATTGCGGTGCAGCTCGGCTCCATCGGCACCATGGCGCCGGAGCGCCGTCACGATGTGGCCAATATGGGCTTCAAGGCGGTGTTGGCGGCGACCCTGGCCAACCTGATGAGCGCCACCCTGGCCGGGATCTTTGTCTCGCTGGCCTGATAGTGTGATGCAATAGCCGGTTAGTCTGCGGCAGAAACAAAGACCCCCTCTTGCCGCTTTGCAAGAGGGGGTCTTTTTATTGGTTTCGCCGGTTGGGCAACAGCGCTGCCTGCCCATTGAAAATGTTGGTAGCACTGCTTAACGCCATTTCGGCGCTGTGCCAGATAATCCGGTTCGGCGAGGAGCGCTGCTCCAGCATGGGAATACGCCAAACCGGGTCACAACGCATGCTTTTATCACCGTGTATTTCGGTGGACGTGGGCCTCGTTGTGTTTCGCGTAACGGGGCGGCAGCCGCTGCTACAGCGTGTCACCGTGCAGAATGAATAGTTTTTTAGATTGAATATTGCATATTCAATCGATTATTTAGTTGGGCGTTTGGGGGATGAGTGGTGTCTGAATAGGGGAGCAGGTTGGCCAATGCGCCGTCAGCCAGTCTTTAAGCGGTCATACAAAGGAGACACTCTGATGGAAACACTTGACCTTAACATCGACACCATGCGCGAAGAGTTCCAGCTTCAGGAGCGCAAAAAAGCCCAAGAGAAGTGGCAAGCCCGAGTCGATGAGCTGCAACAGTTGCGGGGTGGGGAGAGACAACCGGAGGAGCAGGAAGAGTAGTGCTCGCTCCCGGGCGAAAGTTGAGGTAGCGAACGCTTCGTATCGGCTACCCGTTATCTACCACCGATAAAAACCACCGACCTTTTGCAGGTCGGTGGTTTTTTATGGGTAGCCGCTGATTGGATGTCGTGGAGATGATCGGAGAGGGGGCCCCGTCTGGCTGTGCTCATCATCGAACAGGGATGCAATACCGGAGCTGCCATCCTTTGGGGAGTGGCCATGCAGTGGCTTGCCTGCACAGACCGGTTTTCTGATTTCCTTTTAAAGATCCATGTTACAGAGCACTTCACCTTCACTTCACCGAGCTGAGGTAGGGTTGCCTCACGTTTTCAGTTGGAGCTTTATCCTATGCCAACCATCGTCACTCACGCCGCCGTCCCTCTCTGCCTTGGGCTCGGGCTTGGCTGCCGGATTATCCCGCCGCGCCTGCTGTTGGCGGGGGTCGCCATCGCCATGCTGCCCGATGCCGACGTGCTCGCCTTTAAACTGGGGGTCGCCTACGGCCATGTCTTTGGCCATCGCGGTTTTACCCACTCATTGCTGTTTGCCTTTGTCCTGCCCACGCTGGCCATGCTGTTTCACCGCCAATATCGGGCCAGCGCCGCCACCGTCTGGTCGTTTCTGCTGGTCTCTCTGCTTTCCCACAGCCTGCTCGATTCGCTCACCACCGGCGGCAAGGGGGTTGGCTGGCTCTGGCCGTGGCGTGACGAGCGCTTCTTTGCCCCCTGGCAGGTGATCCGGGTTGCCCCTTTCAAGCTGCAGGCTTATCTCACCGCCCGAGGCGAAGCGGTGATCCTCTCCGAGCTCTACTGGGTCTGGCTGCCGGGGGTTGTAGTGATGCTGGTATTGATGGGGTGGCGGGTGTGGTGCAGGGGCCCTAGGGGATGCTGAGACTGGCGGCCAGGTGATGAAGATAGTCATAGCTGTGCCACTGGATGGCGCAGAGGGCGAGCAGGGCTGAGGCCTCCAATGCAACTCGATCCCGGTTCTGGAGTAATATCCACAAGGCATGCAGTATGCAGAGACCCAGACTCCCCAGATAAATGAGGGCTAACGCCACTTCAATCAAATCCGATATACCGTAGGGGTCATTCGGATTGTGATAAAGCTGGTCATAGCCAAAGGCGCGAAATCCGAGTCTTAACAGAAACAGGGAAAAGCAGATGATGGCCAGTCGTTTTGTTTTTCGGCTGATTTTTGTCATGCAACTTATTAAATATTCCAGTTTTTACTTATGGAGGAAGGCACAGTGCTATTCCTCTATCGTTTGTTGGAAACACGGAAACATCCACCATTATATGCTTTAATGAATTACAAAGTGTTCTGTTAGTTGAGAATCTCCTTACAGTAAATAAAAAATGTTAACAGTATGAAGAGGATAAAGCTGGCGACATCTCTGTATTCCTCCATGTTTTTTATTTTATTATTGTAGTTTTCAGCGCAACGGGTGTAAACAGTGTGAAGATCATCGAAAAGAGCAAGAAACTGATTAATTTCTTGTAATGCTTCAGTATTATCTTTTCTCACTGAAAGATACGGGTCTTGCATCAAATCTCGAATAATTTCTATTCTTTCAATTAGTCCATCGGCATTATAGTTTCCATGTTCATCTTTCATCGGCATTACATTATATATTCTCTGGTGTATCTTAATGATAGCTTCAGGCCTTTGATTTAATCTCTCTATTAGAGACGGATATTCATTGATTAAATTGTCAAAGGTTTTATTGGAGTTGTCAACCATTATGCATTGGTCTGAATTAGTATACTTGATTGATATTGCAATGTTTTCGTTCATCTTGTTAATTGACATTGCAACAGGCTTGGAAAGTATCATCCTATAAAGTTCCAGCATCTGTGCATGGTATTCTCGCAAAGTGAACATATAGGTGTCATCAACAGATTTTTGTCCGGTTTCAATACTTAACTGAGAGATTAAGTTTTTGTCATGTATATAGATATTCATATCCCTAAGATTTTTTTCTAGGTCACTTTTAGGTTGATAAAATTCAATGTCTTTATCCATCATCGGTTTTGGGATGTTAAAAAAGAATCGGTCTGTCATGAATTGTGCTATGCAGAGTGCAGCAATCCAACTAAGAAGCTTAATGCGTGATTTTTTCTTACTTCTTTCCATTTTTACAAGATGCTTTTTATATATGTCATGTATATGTCTAAAAGCAAAGTTGGATACCCACCCTTTTGTTGGCAGGTTACACCGCGTTTTGCTTAGAAAGATGGGGGGACCTGATTTATCTATCCCACTTATTCTTCTGGGCTATCATCATTTGTGCCCTTATCTTCGGGCACTACAGACACCCCAAAATCAACAACATTGTCAGGAAAAAGAACCCCGAGGCGATTGTTAGCCTTATTCCAGCCCAAATCGCGCTTCGCCATGAAGATCTCTACTTGCTCTCGGATTTTCGGCTCAATGCAAGATAATACATACTCAATGAAACCCTCTACAATTGAAATGTCATGGGATACTTTGTGAACGCCAGAGTGTTCAATAGATACCCCTACAGACTGCGCCCACATTGAACGATACTCTTTGAAAACAGGTACCTTACCGTTGAAGAAGACTTCATTGAACTTCAACTTACCAACCGCGAAATTGCCATGCAGTAAATCGTTTCGTTCATTAACAATGGAGTTGTATTTAGCACACTCTGGCGAAGACCAGTTGACCTCCGAGGTAAATCCTATGCAGTTGATATGAAGAGATTGAATCTTTACATCAATATTTGAGCGGACAAAGTTGTCGTAAAGACGTGAGTTATTTTTTATGTCGGGTCGGCAAAGTACGAAGATCAGTAAATTGATGAATGACTCAGCCAGCACCGGTACCATAAACCGAAGAGCCATGGATAGCCCTGTCCCGCGATCATAACGAGCTACTAGGCTGGCAAATTTTTCGTTGTAGGCCTGAAATTCGTCTGGTGACTTGGGGTCTGGCAGATTTTCCTGCTTGGGGTCTAACGCAAGCAAATCGAGCTCACCTTTTAGAGAGTCAATGGATTCTCTAAGGTTCTTGAAAGGGTTAACAAACATCTCCCAGTCTTCAAGAACCTCTTTGCGGATTCGTGACATCTCCTTCCCGTGTGATGCTAAGTCAGATTTAATTTCTTCAACAAAATCTTCAAGAGAGTAATTCCCCTTAACTGTCCACTCACCAATCAGATGCACCTCTGACCTGAGATTAAGTCCGAGAATCATTACCAATCCATGCTCACTTGCAAGGGTCCAATCCCAGTGAATAAGATTATCTGAATCGTCTGATCGAAAGAAATTCTGCAGCCCGTTCGGGGGCCCAAATTTGGCGTACAAGTAGCAGTACAAGTCCGATGGCTTGAGTTCATTTCCCAAGCGCCAGATAGCGCTGCCACCTCTTGGCAGTAGTCCTCCTGAAAGTATCTTGGCAATACATGCAGGGGCTATAGCTTCGCTGCCCTCAATAATTCTGTAATTTTTCAACGATAGCTCCTTAACCGCTAACAGTTATTAGATAGAAGGTAGTGCTAATCCGATAGCAGAGCCTTCCGTATAACTCTGCTCTGTCTTGATATCACGTATATTGGGCTAAGAATCGTAGGTTGGTGCTGAACGAAGTGAAGCCAAACGTTTACCGATAATATATCTGTAAATCGGTTTTACGGAGCTGCCATATCCATATTTATCCCGCTCTGATGGTGGCAATAAGGCTCGTCTGTTGGGCTTCGCTACGCTAGGTGCTAACCTGCAAAAACCACGCTACCGCCCCTGAGTGACAGCTCCCGGAATGCTGTTGTTAACCTGCGAGATAGCAACAATCGTTGTCATGGCGACCTTCCGAGAGGTTGATTGTCATTCGGGTATCATAAGGGGGTGGGGGGGACGTTGAGAAGCGTGTTTTGGCGGGAATCTGTGTTGGATCAATAAATTAGTTATTAAGGCGTGCGCAGTGTGAACAACCAGCTTGGCTGGGGGGGCACAATTCCCCTCACCCCAGCCCTCTCCCGGAGGGAGACGGAGCAAATGCCGCGAGCTGCAAACGGGTGCAAGCGAGATAAAAAGAAAGGGAGCCGGTCAGGCTCCCTTTGATGCAGTGATTGCAGCTATATCGCCATACGTGGTGTTGATACGCAAGCTGGACCATCAGGGCCACAGGCAGCTGACCCCATTATCCGACCTTATCGATTGGTCGCGGCCTTCATCCCTTCCACAAACTCTTTCAAACGAGTGAGCATATGCTCCGGGTTCTGGTGGTGGGTCTCGATGATCTTCACCACGGCGGAGCCGGAGATGGCTCCGGCGGCGCCAGCTGCAATCGCTTCACGCACCTGAGCCGGTTCGCTGATGCCAAAGCCGAGCAGGGCAGGGGGAGCATTGAACTCGCGCAGGGTGTTGATGAGACCTTCCACCGGCATGCCGGCCTTGGTCTCGGCACCGGTCACGCCGGCGCGGCTCACCAGATAGGTGTAACCGGAGCCCAGCTCCGCCACCTGTTTCAGGGTCTCGGCGTCGCCATTGGGCGGGGCGATAAAGATGCTGTCGATGCCGAACTTGTCGGCGGCCGCCTTGTAGGGGGCGCACATCTGCACCGGCACGTCGGCGACCAGCACCGAATCCACGCCAGCCTGCTGGCACTTCTCGTAGAAGCCGTCGATTTTGCGCACATAGACCAGGTTGGCGTAGACCAGCAGGCCAATGGGCAGCTGCGGGTACTTGGCGCGGATGCGGCCAAGCAGCTCGAAGCAGTCGTCCGGGGTGGTGTGGCTGGCAAAAGCGCGCAGAGCGGCGCCCTGAATGGTGGGGCCGTCCGCTACCGGATCGGAGAAGGGAATGCCGAGTTCGAGGGCATCGGCGCCCCCTGCGACCAGCGCATCGACGATGGCCAGTGACAATTCGGGGGAGGGGTCACCCAGCATCACGAACGGCACAAAGGCGCCCTGATTGGCCTCGTCCAGACGGGAGAAGAGTTGTGCGTAGCGATTCATGACAAGGTTCCTTCTTTTTCAAAGATGTCGGCAACGGTGAAGATATCTTTGTCGCCACGGCCGGAGAGGTTGACGATGAGCACCTGCTCTTTTTCCGGTTCACTGCGGGCCATCTTGAGGGCGTGGGCCAGCGCGTGGGAGGACTCCAGCGCGGGTATGATGCCTTCGGATTTGGCCAGCTCCTGGAAGGCGTCCAGCGCCTCCTTGTCGGTCACCGAGGGGTACTCGGCGCGGCCGATGGCGGCCAGGTGGGCGTGCTGCGGGCCAACGGAGGGGAAGTCGAGCCCCGCCGAGACGGAGTAGGACTCCTGAATCTGGCCCTGAGTGTCCTGCATCAGGTAGGAGTGCATGCCAAAGAAGACCCCCTTGCTGCCGTGACCGAGCGGTGCGCCGTGCTCGCCACTCTCGATACCGTGACCACCCGGCTCGACGCCGATGAGACGCACGGAAGGCTCATCGATAAAGTCGGCAAACATGCCGATGGCATTCGAGCCGCCACCGACGCAGGCGATCACCGCATCGGGCAAGCGTTCTTCTTTCTCGAAGCACTGGGCCTTGGCCTCTTCCCCGATCATCTTCTGGAACTCCCGCACGATGGTGGGGAAGGGGTGGGGGCCGGCGGCGGTGCCGAGCAGGTAGTGGGCGGTTTCATAGTTGGCAGCCCAGTCGCGCAGCGCCTCGTTGCAGGCATCTTTCAGGGTGCTGGAGCCGGAGTGCACCGGAATGACGGTGGCGCCCATCAGCTTCATGCGAAAGACATTGGGCTTCTGGCGCTCGCAATCCTTGGCGCCCATGTAGACCCGGCACTTGAGGCCGAGCAGGGCGCAGGCCAGCGCGGTGGCCACACCATGCTGACCGGCGCCGGTCTCGGCGATGATCTCTTTCTTGCCCATGCGCTTGGCCAGCAGCGCCTGACCCAGCA
The DNA here is from genome assembly GCF_049175515.1 of Aeromonas sp. 600479. Lineage (NCBI taxonomy): Bacteria > Pseudomonadati > Pseudomonadota > Gammaproteobacteria > Aeromonadales > Aeromonadaceae > Aeromonas > Aeromonas sp. 600479. Next base: position 166,827 of record NZ_JAAKVF010000003.1, on the reverse strand, counting down.
CCTGGTTGGTCTTGTGGGCGCCGCCGTGCAGCAGATCTTCACGCTTCAGATAGAGGCGGGTCTTGGTGCCCTTGGTCAGGTTGCGGGTCAGGGTGAGCGGGGTCGGGCGACCGGCATACTCGGTCAGCAGGGTCTGAAACTCGGCGATAAAGGTCGGATCATCCTTGGCATCGACAAAGGCTTTCTCCAGCTGGAGCAGGGCCGGGATAAGGATCTGGGGCACATACATGCCGCCAAATTCACCAAAAAACGGGTTGAGCAGGGTCATGGCTTCTTCCTTGTATTAGCTAAATCGAAATATCGAAAAGGGTTGCGTTACAGGTCGCGCAGGGCGGCAAAGGCGGCCGCCAGCTTGTGCGCATCCTTCTGGCCCGGGGCATTCTCCACCCCGGAGTTGAAATCAAGGCCGAGGCAGCCCACTTGCGCCGCCTGCAGGGCGTTGTCGGGGTTAAGGCCGCCCGCCAGCATCAGTTTGCTCTTGTCGAGGGTGGCCAGCATGGCCCAGTCGAACGCCTGACCGGTGCCGCCGCTCTGGCTACCCACTTTGGTATCGAGCAGCAGGCGATCGGCTGGGTAGTCTAGGGCGGGCAGCGGCTCGCCGCTTTCTTTGCCGAGAGAGACGCCTACGGCCTTCCAGATCTGGCAGCCAGCTGGCAGCAGTGCGCGCAGCCCCTCGATATAGGCGGCATCTTCATCCCCGTGCAGCTGGACTGCCGCCAAGTTCAGAGCCTCCACCGTCTTGACGATGGTGGCGGGCTGGGCGTTGCGAAATACCCCCACATAGGCGAGCGGCGCGCCCGCCATTACGGCGCGTGCGGCGGGAATGTCCACATAGCGCGGGCTTTTCGCCACAAAAATCAGACCGCCAAACACCGCACCCGCCTGATGGGCGGCGGCGGCATCCTCGGCGCGGGTGAGGCCGCACACCTTGTTCTGGCCCAGTACCAGCTTGCGCACCGCAGCCTCCAGATCCGGCTCGGCCATGAGCGATGAGCCCACCAGAAAGCCCTTGGCGTGGTGGCGCAGATCCGCCACTTGGGCGCGCTGGTTGATGCCGGACTCGCTGATCACTACCCGATCGCTTGGAATGTCTTTGGCCAGCTGTTTTGTGCGGGCGAGATCGACGCTCAAATCGCGCAGGTCCCGGTTGTTGATGCCGATCACCGGCGCGCCAAGGGCGATGGCGCGGGTCAGCTCTTCTTCGTTGCTCACCTCGGTGAGCACGCCAAGGCCCAGATCCTTGGCGACCGCGAACAGGGCGCGATAGCCCTCGTCGGTGAGCACCGAGAGCATCAAGAGGATGGCGTCCGCCTGATAGTGGCGGGCCAGATAGACCTGATAGGGGTCAATCATGAAATCCTTGCAGAGCACCGGCTGCGATACGCGACCGCGTACCCGTGGCAGGAAGGCGAAATCCCCCTGAAAGAACTTCTCGTCGGTCAGCACCGAGATGGCGGTGGCGTATTTGCCATAGATGTCGGCGATCGCCTCCGGGCTGAAATCATCGCGGATCAAGCCCTTGGAGGGGGAGGCCTTCTTGCACTCCAGAATAAAGCGGGTGGAGCCCGCCTTGAGTGCCCCGACGAAATCCCGATCGCTGGGGGTCAGCGCGCGCTGGAAGCGCTCCAGCGGTTGGGCCAGTTTGCGGGCGGCAACCCACTCCTGCTTGGCCGCCACGATCTTGCCGAGAATGGTCTGGCTGATGGAGGCCATGTTCAGAAATGCATGGGGGGCAATAAGGTCTGACATCTCGTTATCCTTGCGAAACTGGCTCTTGCCCTGCGGGCGTTCTGAATGACTGCTGTGCAATGTGGTGGCTGACATCATGCCTCCTGATGGCCCGCATCCTGATGGCTTAAAGTGGCGAGCCTAGCGGCGAGATCCGCCGTCTTGCCGCTCGCCAGCACCGCCAGCACCTCGGCCGCCGCGCTCTTGAGATCTTTCGCCTTACCCGCCATCAGCAGCAACGGCGCCACATTGGCGGCGATGGCGGCGTTGTGGGCCGGGGTGCCACGCCCTTCCAGAATGGCGGCGGTGATGGCGCGGTTCTCTTCAGGCTCACCCCCCTGAATGGCGCTGACTGGATAGGTCTCCAGGCCAAAGTCAGCCGGGGTGAGCAGAAACTCGCGGATCTCGCCGTCACGGATCTGGGCCACCTGGGTCGGGCCGTGGATGGCGATTTCATCCAGCCCGGCACCGTGCACCACCATACCGGTTTTCAGCCCCAGTGCCAGCAGGGTTTCTGCGATGGGGCGCACCAGCTCGGGGGCATAGACTCCCATCAGCTGATAGGTGGGGCGAGCGGGGTTGATAAGCGGCCCCAGCACATTGAACAGGGTGCGGGTCTTGAGGGCCTGACGTACCGGCATGGCGTGGCGCACGCCAGCGTGGTACTGGGGGGCAAACAGGAAGCAGATGCCGAGTTCATCCAGACAGCGACGCGCCTGCGCCGGGCTCATGTCGAGCTTGATGCCCATCTTGTCGAGCAGATCGCTCGAACCAGACTTGCTCGAGACCGAGCGGTTGCCGTGCTTGGCCACTTTCAGGCCGCAGGCGGCGGCGACCAGCGCCGAGGTGGTGGAGACGTTGATGGTGTTGAGGCCATCGCCACCGGTGCCGACGATGTCGCAGAACTCATAATCCGGACGCGGGAAGTCGCGCGCTTCAGCCAAGAGAGCCTCGGCGGCGCCGGCGATCTCCTCCGGGGTCTCCCCCTTGATCTTGAGGGCAGTCAGCAGGCTTGCGAGAACTATGGGGTCCACTTCGCCACGTACCACCTGACCGAAGGCGTCGCGGGTACTTTCACGGCTCAGAGACTGACCCTGATAGAGGGTGTTGAGATGTTGATGCATGTTGGTCTCCTTACCGCACACTGCTAACTGGACGGGTGATGTGGGCGAGCGCCTGAGTCAGCAGGCGGGCCCCTTCCGAGGTCATGATGGATTCCGGGTGGAACTGGAAGCCCAGTACCCGCTCATCCTGCTGCTCGATGGCCATGGGCATGCCCTGATAGTGGGCAATCACCGTCAGCTCTTCCGGTACATAGGTGGCGACCAGCGAATGGTAGCGGGCCACCGGCAGCGGGCTCGGCAGACCGGCGAAGGCGCCGTGGCCGTTGTGCTCAATCAACGAACGCTTGCCGTGGACGATCTCGCCCGCTGCGCCGACGGTGCCGCCGTAGGCTTCGCACAGGGCCTGATGGCCGAGGCAGATGCCGAGGATGGGCACCTGACCACGTGCCAGCTTGATGAGGTCGATGAGGCAACCCGCCTCGTGGGGGGCACCCGGGCCCGGCGAGAGTACCAGCACGGCGTCCCCTTCGCAGGCGGCGATCTCGCTCATGATGCGGCTCGCCGGCAGGCTGTTGCGGTAGATCCGCACCGGATAACCGAGGGAGCGGAACTGATCGACGAGGTTGTAGGTAAATGAATCGAAGTTGTCGAGCAGGAAGATATTAGTCATGGCTCACGTCCTTATGTTGCTCCTGCTGGGCGCTCAGGGCTTGCAGGGAGGTGCCATGGCTGGCGGCGATGGCGGCCAGCACGGCGGCCGCCTTGGCGCGGGTTTCGTCCGCTTCGGCCTGGGGCTTGGAGTCATAGACCACCCCGGCACCGGCTTGCACATGGGCCACGCCATCTTTGACAAACGCCGAGCGAATGACGATGCAGGTATCCATCTCGCCTGCGCCGTTGATGTAGCCAACCGCACCGCCGTAGCTGCCGCGGCGCTTGCCTTCCACCATGCGAATAAGCTCGCTGGCGCGGATCTTGGGGGCGCCGGTGAGGGTGCCCATGTTCATGCAGGCCTGATAGGCGTGCAGGGCGTCAAGGTCTGAGCGCAGGGTGCCGACCACCTTGGAGACCAGGTGCATCACGTGGCTGTAGCGATCCACTTTCAGCAGCTCCTTGACGTAACGGGTACCCGGTTCCGAGATGCGGGCGATGTCGTTGCGGCCCAGATCCACCAGCATCAGGTGCTCGGCCACCTCTTTCTCGTCCTGACGCAGCTCCAGCTCGATGCGGCCATCGAGATCCCGGTTGATGCTGCCATCGGGGTTGAAACCGCGGCGGCGGGTACCGGCGATGGGGTACATCTCCACATCGCGGCTGGCGGCGCAGAATTTCACCGCGCTCTCCGGCGAGGCGCCAAACAGGGTGAAGCCCTCATCCTGCACGTAGAACATGTAGGGGCTGGGATTGGTCTGCTTGAGGCGGCGATAGGCGGCCAGGGGGCTAGGGCAGGGCAGGGAGAAGCAGCGGGACGGCACCACCTGGAAGATGTCGCCACGGCGGATAAAGCCCTTGAGCTTCTCCACCTCGGCGCAGAACTGCTTGTCGCTCTTGTCCACGCTCATGCCACCGGTCAGGGGCTTGGTGGTCAGCTCGGCGCAGAGGGGTTGCTGGCAAATCTGTTTGAAGTCGGTGAGCCGTTCGGTCAGGCGGGTGTATCTGTCTTCCACCTGGCTCTCGTCGCTGTCGCCGCCAAAGATGCAGGCGAGCAGTTGAGTGGTGCGTTCGATATGATCGATGGTGATCAGGGTTTCGGCCACATAGAAGCAGTAGTCGGGGCAGTCGTTGCTCCCTTCCGGCACGTCGGGCAGATCTTCAAATGAGGCGATCAGGTCGTAGGCAAAGCTGCCCGCCATAAAGAGCGCCTCTTTACCCAACTGGCAATCAAGCTCCCGCTGCAGGGTGCGCAGCACGTCCAGCACGCTGCTCCCCTTGAGGCGGGAATCTTCGTCTTGCTCCCGATCGGAGGCAGGGAAGTCGAGTTGCAGCTCGCCATCGACCAGCGAGCGGGCCACCACCGCAGGCAGCCGTTCGGCCAGCAGGCTTTGCAACTGGGCGCCGTTGTCGTTCAGGCTGCGAACCCGCACGGTGCGACCACGGCACTCGATGCGCAGGCAGGCATCCACCAGCAGCAGGCTCTGTTTGCCTGCCTTGGAGTCGATCTCCACCGATTCCAGCAGCAGGTTGTTGGGGCGGCCCTGACAGAGGCGGGTATAGAGCGCCAGCGGGTCGGCCACATAGGGGGCGTTGAGCTTGAGGGTATCGAATTCACCCAGAGGAAGGCGATGTGTGGCTGTCATAGTGCGTTCCCTTGCGTGTGATGCGTGTTACCGATGTTCATGACGTTGAATTCCTTAGAAATTTAATTGGTCCGGGGTGGCTGGTTCAGGGGCGCCATCGCCAGGTCAGCTTGCTTGTCTGAATTCTCGGTTTCATCACAGGTCCATTTGCCGGATAATAAAAAAGCCCGCTGGGGTCAGCGGGCTTTTTCTTTGGGTTCTTAATTTGCTGTCAGTTTACAGGTACAGCAACGACCACACGCCCGCATGTCAGGGAGTGTGCCACCACCAGATGGTCAGGATGGAAGTCGTTTGCATGATAAAGTCCTGTAAAAAGATGTTTGCAATGAAGTGCCTACAGAAAACGATAAAGCCGCGGCCAAGTCAAGTCGCTTTTTAGCCTTCTTTCACCGATTTGCCATGAATGGTGACCTGACCACGAGAGCGGAATAACCTGATGAGATTCGATCTTCACTGCCATACCACTGCCTCCGACGGGGTGCTGAGCCCAGCCGAACTGGTGCGCCGCGCTGCCGAAAAACAGGTCGAGGTGTTAGCGGTTACTGACCACGATACCCTCGCCGGGCTTGATGAGGTGCGCCGCACCATCGCAGCCGAGCAACTGCCGCTGCGGCTGGTCAGCGGGGTGGAAATTTCCACTGGCTGGGAGCATCACGAAATTCATATCGTGGCGCTGGGAGTGGATGAAAAAAATGTGCAGCTGACCGATTTTCTGGCCGGTCAGCTGGCACGTCGCGAAGCGCGTGCGCTGGAAATCGGGCGTCGTCTGGAGAAGTGCCTCATCCCCGGTACCTATGAAGAGGCCAAGGCGCTCGCCGGTGACGCCGCCGTGACCCGCGCCCACTTTGCCCGGGTGCTGGTGGCGCGCGGGGTAGCCGACAACATGCAGAAGGTATTCAAAAAGTACCTGAGCCGTGGCAATAAAGGCTATGCCCCGGCCGAGTGGCCCGAGATGAGCGAAGCCATCGCGGCTATTCACGGCGCCGGTGGGCTGGCGGTGCTGGCTCACCCCAGCCGTTACGATCTCACCGCCAAGTGGATCAAGCGGCTGCTGGTGGCCTTCAAGGCGGCCGGTGGCGATGCCATGGAGGTCTCATTGCCCCAGCAGAGCCCGCAGGAGCGGGCCAATCTGGGCCAGTGGGCCAAGGATCACGACCTCTATATCTCGGTGGGATCGGATTTTCACTTTCCGTCCAACTGGACCGAGCTGGGTCGCCACCTATGGTTGCCAAAAGAGGGCATGCCGGTCTGGTTGGCCTATCCCGGTCACTTTGGGCTCACCCCCGAACAGCATGCCGAGCTGCTGGCGAGTCGCTAACGGCACCAGCGAAGCGACCACAAACAGGTTAAGGTAGTGTCATGGGTCTTTGACCCGTGACCATACGAGCGGGCAGGTATTGCTGCCCCCATTGCGAGAACAAGCCATGAGTCAGCATTTTTACGTACATCCGGAAAACCCCCAGGCCCGTCTGATCGGTCAGGCGGTACAGATCATCCAGAATGGCGGCGTCATCGTCTATCCGACCGACTCCGGTTATGCGCTGGGTTGCCAGATGGGTGACAAAGGCGCGCTGGAGCGCATCTGCCGCATCCGTCGCCTCGACGCCAACCACGACTTCACCCTGGTGTGCCGCGATCTCTCCGAGATCTCCACCTACGCCAAGGTCGACAACAGCGCATTTCGCCTGATCAAGAACAACACCCCGGGTGCCTACACCTTCATCTTCAAGGCGACCAAAGAGGTGCCGCGCCGCCTGATGAACGAGAAGAAGAAGAGCATCGGTATCCGGGTGCCGGACAACAAGATTGCTCAGGCGCTCTTGGAAGCCCTCGGCGAGCCGTTGCTCTCCACCACATTGATCCTGCCGGACTCCGAGATGGCCGAGTTTGACCCGGAAGAGATCTTCGACAAGCTGGGCAAGCAGATCGATCTGGTGGTCAACGGCGGTTATCTGGGCGAGCAGCCCACCACAGTGGTCGATTTCTCTGACGACGAGCCGGTATTGCGTCGTCGCGGCGCCGGAGACCCGACCCCGTTTGAGTGATGTCGCTGAACCGGTGACAGTTCCTTCCGCCGAGACGGGGACTGGCGCCGCGCTACCCATCGCGAAAGTCTTGGGGCAGCCCTATCACGAGCTGCCCCAGGACCTGTTCATCCCGCCCGATGCGCTGGAGGTGTTCCTCGATACCTTCGAGGGGCCGCTCGATCTGCTGCTCTATCTCATCCGGCGCCAGCAGCTCGATATCCTCAACCTGCCGATCCTGCAGATCACAGCCCAGTACATGGAGTACGTGGAGCTGATGCAGGGGCTCAACCTTGAGCTGGCGGCTGAGTATCTGCTGATGGCAGCCTGGCTGGCGGAGATCAAATCCCGCCTGCTGCTGCCCAAGGCGCCGGAGCTGGAGGATGAAGATGAGGGAGAAGACCCGCGGGTGACCCTGATCCGCCGCCTGCAGGAGTACGAGCGCTACAAGGTAGGGGCGGAGAGGGTCAATGAGCTGCCACGGGTGGAGCGGGAGATTTATATCGCAGCCGCCTTGCCCCCCGATTTTGGCGCCCTCAAGCCACTGGCGCCCGATGTTTCGCTGGTTGAGCTCGCCCTTTACATGCAAAGTGTGGTAAAACGCGCGACTCATTTCGAACATCACCAGATCCGCCGTGAACAGATCCCGACCCGGGTGCGCATGGCGGAGATCCTTGCCATGCTCACGCTGGGGCAGACCCTGCGCCTTGAGCAGGTGCTGCGTGCCGAAGAGGGGCGCATGGGGGTACTGGTGACGTTTCTGGCCCTGCTGGAGCTGTGCAAGGAGCAACTGATCTGGATCCTGCAGGCTGAACCACTCGGCCCAATCCATTTCGCATTGGCCGAGCAGAGCGAGGAGGGCAACCGTGGCGCTGCCCACTGAACGACTCAAGACCTTGATCGAAGCGGCATTGTTTGTGGCCGGTCGTCCGCTCAATGTCAGCGAACTGAAAAGCAGCGTGCTGGCCGATTATCCCGTGACCAGCCGCTATGTTCAGCTGCTGTTGGCCGAGATCAGGCAAGATTACAGCTCGCGAGGTGTCGAACTCAAAGAGGTCGCCTCCGGCTGGCGCTTTCAGGCGCGTCAGGAGTATGCCGAAGAACTCTCGCGGCTCTGGAGCGAGCGGGCGCCGCGCTATTCCCGCGCCGTGATGGAGACGCTGACCCTGATCGCCTATCGCCAACCCATCACCCGGGCCGAGATCGAAGCGATCCGCGGGGTGGCGGTGTCGAGCCAGATAGTGAATACCCTGAAAGAGCGTGGCTGGGTGCGCAGCATTGGCCACAAAGAGGTGGCGGGTCGCCCCGAGCTGCTCGCCACCACCAGAGAGTTTCTGGATTACTTTAATCTGCAGAGTCTGGAGCAGCTCCCCGAGCTGGATCCGGAGCTGCAACCCTTGTTGCCCTCTGCGGTGGACGGGGAGAGCGATGCCCGGTGAATGGCGCCCAAGCGTGCCGATGTCACCGAGATATACATTTTTCAACTGTGGCGAGTGCTCCAACCGGCGTTTGTTACAGTTAACCCCGTTGCCCCTTTTACCAGTGGGCAGCGATCAACAATCAGGTAACCCCGATGAGTGAAAAACTGCAAAAAGTGTTGGCCCGCGCGGGTCACGGCTCCCGTCGTGAGATGGAGGCCCTGATCACCGCAGGTCGGGTCAGTGTGGATGGCAAGGTCGCCACGCTGGGGGATCGCGTCGAAGTGAACGCCGTGATCCGGGTTGATGGTCACCAGGTCAAGACCCGTGCCGCAGAGGAAGTGATCTGCCGCGTACTGGCTTACCACAAGCCGGAAGGGGAGATGTGTACCCGTCACGATCCGGAAGGTCGTCCCACCGTGTTTGATCGTCTGCCCAAGATGGAAGGTGCCCGCTGGATCGCCGTCGGTCGCCTCGACGTCAACACCTCCGGTCTGTTGCTGTTCACCACCGACGGTGAACTGGCCAACCGACTGATGCACCCGAGCCACGAAGTGGAGCGGGAATACGCGGTACGTGTCTTTGGCGAGATCACCGAAGCCATGCTGCAGCGTCTGCGCAAGGGCGTGCAGCTGGAAGATGGCACCGCCAAGTTCAACAAGATCAAACCGGCTGGCGGTGAGGGTCTGAACCAGTGGTTCAACGTCACCCTGACCGAAGGACGCAACCGTGAAGTGCGCCGCCTGTGGGAATCCCAGGAAGTGCAGGTGAGCCGCCTGATGCGGATCCGCTACGGCGACGTCAAGCTGGACCGCGGCATCCCGCGCGGCGGCTGGCAAGAGCTGAAACTGCCGGAAGTGAACTACCTGCGCGGTCTGGTCAACCTGCCGCCGGAGACCGAATCCAAGGTCGATCTGCAGCAGGATGGCAAAACCAGCCGCCACAAGCAGGCCGCCCAGATCCGTCGCGCCGTGCAGCGTCACAAAGAGATGCAGGGCAAAGAGCCGCGCGCTCGCGCCACCACCGCCCGTCGCAAGCCGCAAGCCTCTACCCGCAACTCAGGTACCGGCAGCAAGTAAGCCGACAACCCGTTGCGAACTGCGTGCCGTTCAAGTGCGCCGTCGGCCAAATAAAAGGCCCGCACCATCTGGTGCGGGCTTTTTTGTCAGCGCGTTGCCTGGCGGCAATATTATTGGACCTGTGCCACCGCTTCACGAGTGAGTCGGCCGATCTCTTCCCACTGTTTCTCTGCGATCAGTTTCTTGTCGACCATCCAGGAACCACCACACGCAATGACCCGCGGGATCGCCAGATATTCATTGATATTGTGAGTCGAGATCCCGCCGGTGGGCATCAGCGTGATCTGGGTATAAGGTGCCAGCAGCGCCTTGATCATCGCGCTACCACCTGATGCTTCGGCCGGGAAGAACTTCAGCGTCGTCAGCCCCATCTCCAGCGCCGCTTCAATGGTGCTGGGATTATTGACTCCAGGGATGATCGGGATGTTCAGCTCCTGACAGGCCTTGACGGTGTTCGGGTTAAAGCCGGGGGAGACGATAAAGGTGGCCCCTGCCTCTTTGGCTGCGATCACCTGCTCGCGGTTGAGCACAGTGCCCGCGCCAATCAGCATCTCAGGTTGGCTCTGGCGCAGCAGCCGGATCGCCTCGACCGCGGCAGCGGAGCGGAAGGTGATCTCGGCAACCGGCAGGCCGTTATTGGCCAGTGCCGCCCCCAGTGGAATGATATCTTCAGCCTGCTCGATGGCGATCACCGGGATCACTTTCAGGGCTTGCAGTTGTTCAGTAATGGATGACATTTGGTTGACCTCGTTTAGTGTGATGCCGGTTTGATGAAGCTGTCGGTGACACTGCGGGTTGCACTTTCCGGAATAATTGCCCCCTTGTGCTGAATGACTATCCCCGCCAGTCGGTGGCCCATGCGGGCGCACTCGTCGATCGCCCGTCCTTGCAGGTAGCCAGCCAGAAAACCGGCATTGAAGGAGTCACCGGCCGAGGTGGTATCCACCACCTTGCTGACCGCTTGGGTAGGGATAGTGATGGCAGGTTCCCCGGTTTGCAGGGCCTGGTAACAGCAGCCAGCCGCCCCCTGTTTGACTACCGCCTGCTGCACCCCGGCCGCCTTGAGGCGCTGCAGGGTCCGGGTCACATCCTCGTCCCCCCACAGGGCCTGCTCATCGTCGTCGGTGACCAGAGCCAGCGTAGTGATGGCTAGCAGTTGCTGGTAACAGGCCCGGGCGTCGGCCGGACTCTGCCACAGGGCGGGGCGATAGTTGCTGTCAAAGATGATCGCCACGTCCGCCCGGTGCAGTTCAGCCAGCCACAGCAGCAGCGCCTGCCGATCTGCCGCGGGCAGGATCGCCAGCGAAATACCGCTGAGATAGAGCGCATCCACGTCGCTGACGGCCTGCTTGAGCCGTGGCAACTGCGGATGCTGCATCAGGTAACGGGCAGCCGAATCGTTGCGCCAGTAGAGGAAGGTGCGCTCGCCGTGCTCATCAAGCTGGATAAGATAGAGGCCGGGATGGCGCTGTTGGTCGATGAGCACCGCGCTGGTGTCGATCCCGGCCTGTTGCCAGCGCACGATGATTTGCTGGCTGAGAGGATCCTGGCCCATGGCGGTCAGATAACTCACCTGGATATCGGTGGGTTGGGAGGCACGCGCGAGATAGATGGCGGTATTGAGGGTATCGCCCCCGAATGATTGCTGCATGTCGCCAAAAGGCGTGCCATTGAGCTCAATCATGCACTCCCCGAGCAGGGCAATCCGTTTCATCCCCGGGCTCCTGGCAGTTGAAAGTAGCGGGCTGCATTGTGATAGCAGATATTCTGGATCATTTTCCCGGACAGCTGCAGATCACTGGGGATTTCGCCCTGCTCGATCCAGCGCCCCACCATGTCGCACAAAATACGGCGGAAATACTCGTGGCGAGTGTAGGAGAGGAAGCTGCGGGAGTCGGTCAACATGCCGACAAACTGGCTGAGCAGGCCGAGTTGAGAGAGCTGCTCCAGCTGGCGCTGCATACCATCTTTCTGATCGTTGAACCACCAGCCAGAGCCGAACTGGATCTTGCCTGCAATACCTCCCCCCTGGAAGTTGCCCGCCATGGTTGCCAGCACCTCGTTATCACGAGGGTTAAGGCAATAGAGGATGGTCTTGGGCAGCTCATCGGTTTGATCCATCTCATCCAGCAGATGAGCAAGCTCCCAGGCAAACGGCTTGTCTCCGATAGAATCAAAGCCACAGTCTGCGCCAAGCAGAGTGAACATGCGGCTGTTGTTATTACGTTGAGCGCCCAGATGCAACTGCATCACCCAGCCTCGCTTGGCGTATTGACGGCCGAGCCATACCTGAACGGCAGTGGAGAAGGCTGCAATCTGCGATCCGTCCAGCACCTCTCCGGCCAGTCGGCGCTGGAGCAGTTGAGTCAGGGTCGCATCGGAGGGAACTGGTGCATAACGCACTACTTCGATACCGTGATCCGCTGCCCGGCAACCATGTCGGGCGAAGTGTTCAAGGCGCCGTTCCAGCGCGGTCAGCAAGTCGGCAAAGGTAGTAATGTCGACATCGGCGGCGGCACCCAATGCCCCAATGTAGTCAGCAAAACCGGCTTGCTCGATCTTGAATACCTTGTCGGGGCGCCAGCTGGGGAGCACCTCGATAGCAAAACCGGGGTCCTCGGCAATCTGGCGATGATAGATAAGTGAATCCACCGGATCATCTGTGGTACCGACCATGCGGACATTCATCTGCTGCATCAACCCGCGGGCGGAAAATGCCGGGGTGGCGAGCAGTTCGTTGCAGTGATCCCATACCTTGTCGGCGGTGTTTGGCGCCAGGGTGATACCCTCCAGACCGAAGGGGCGGCGCAGTTCGAGATGGGTCCAGTGATAGAGAGGGTTACCCAGCGTTTGCGGGACTGTCTGTGCCCACGCATTGAACTTGTCACGACTGCTGCTGTTTTTTCCGGTGATCAGAGCCTCCGGGATACCGGCGCTGCGCATGGCTCGCCATTTGTAATGGTCCCCCTCCAGCCAGATCTGGCCCAGATCATCGAATCGGCGATCTTCGGCAATCTCCCGTGGATTGAGATGGCAGTGGTAGTCATAGATAGGCATATCAGCGGCATAGTCATGGTAGAGATGACGTGCCGCATCGCTGTTCAACAGAAAATCCTTACACAGGAAAGACTTCATATTCATTTCTCCCTTGGCCCTGTCATTGCCAGATATGGTGATTAGAGCGCAGCGACGCAGTGACGGGCGCCGTGGTCAAGCAGTCCTTGATAAGCCCGAGTGACCGCATCGACAAAAGCACCCTGTTGCGGCAGTTCCGGGCCAAAGATGGCCTCAATGGCCAGCAACGGTTTGACCACGTTGCAACTGAGGCCGTGCTCTGCATAGATCGCCTGGAAGCGGGGTAGCAGGGGATCCCTGACATCGATCTCCTCACCGTTTTCTCCCTCACCGCTGACATAACGCATCCATCCGGCGATGCCCAATGCCAGATGCCGGTAATCACTGCCGTTCTTCAGATGGAAGAGGACGGAGTCGACCATGCGTTGTGGCAGCTTTTGACTGCCATCCATGGCGATTTGCCAGGTCTGGTGTTTGAGCGAGGGGTTGGTGAAACGGGCGATCAGTTGTTGGGCATAGCCCTCGAGATCAGTTCCAACAGGCATGTTCAGGGTTGGCGCCTGTTCATTGAGCATCAGATCAAGTGCTGCCTGGCGGTAGGCCGGATTGGTCATGGTGTCTGCGATATGGGCATAGCCGCCGAGGTAGCCGAGATAGGCGAGAAATGAGTGGCTGCCGTTCAGCATGCGCAATTTCATCTCTTCAAAGGGCACGACATTGCTGACAAATTCGGCACCGGCCAGATCCCAGTCCGGTCGGCCATTGACGAAATTATCTTCAATCACCCATTGTCGGAATGGCTCGCAGGCAATACCACAGGGGTCAGCCACACCAATGGCTTGCTCAATCTCGGCCAGTGTCTCCGGGGTGGCTGCAGGTACGATGCGGTCGACCATGGTGCAAGGAAAGGTGACCTGCTCACGGATCCAGGATGCCAGCTCTCCATCGAGCAGTTCGGCAAATCCCAGAATGGACTGACGTGCAACATGACCATTTTCCTGCACGTTGTCGCAAGACATGACAGTAAAGGGAGGGAGGCAACGCTCTTTGCGCAGGCGCAGGGCGGCAACGATGCAGCCGATGGCGGAAGTGGGGGCATCAGGGTGCAGCAAGTCGTGCTGGATCAACGGATTCTGCGGGTTGAACTGCCCGGTGGCAGGGTCTGCACAATAGCCTTTTTCAGTGATCGTCATGGATACAATGGCGACTTGCGGTTCTGCCATCTTCTCTAGGATGGCGGACATGCCATCAAAGGTGGGATGCAGTGACTCCACCACAGAACCAATCACTTTGGGGTGTACGCTCTCGGCCCCCTTCTCCAGCACGGTGTAGAGGTGGTCTTGTGCTCTGAGCGAACGGATCAGCTCCTCTCCACCGAACAGGTTGACCTCGCAGATCCCCCAGTCACCTCCGCCAGCTGCGAGCGTCTCATGGGTAATCAAGGCTTGGTGGGCTCGATGAAACGCGCCGAAGCCGATATGAACTATCCGGTTTCGCAGTGCTGCTCGCGGATAGGGGCTCAACATCAATTCACTCAGCTTGTTCTTCATCTTTTCTTGCCTCGATTTATAAATTTTTGCACATCACCAGAGTCGCTGGTTGGCGCCACAGACGTCAGCCAACCGTTGCGTGTCGTGACATGACTTGTATGGGTAACTGGGATATCAGCCTCTGCATGCTATCTCCAGGTCAGCCATAAGTCTATTTTGGTTGACCAAATAGATCTTTTTTTGAGATCGAGATCAACCAAATGAGTTAAGTTGGTTGATCTATGGCTGTCACCTCAAGATGATGGCCGCACATCGCAGTAGTCAATATGCCTTGATGTGGCCTGACTCATTTAAATTGGTGGTTGAAGGATTCATTATGAGCATCAAAGTTAAAAACTTGAGGTGGTATATCATCGCCTTGGTTTGTCTTGGCACAATAGTCAACTATTTATCCCGCAGCTCATTGAGTGTTGCCGCACCTCAAGTAATGAGTGAGCTGAATTTTACAGAAAAAGAATATTCATGGATCGTAAGTGCATTTCAGATATGTTACACAATTGCACAGCCGATTGCTGGTTATATAATCGATATGATTGGTTTGAAAGTAGGCTTTTTTATTTTTGCAGTCGCTTGGTCTCTATTTAATATGGCGCATGCATTTGCTGGCGGCTGGATTAGTTTGGCGGTATTGCGTGGCGGCATGGGGTTGACGGAGGCTGCGGCTATTCCAGCAGGGATGAAAGCCAGTGCCGAATGGTTTCCAGCCAAGGAGCGTGGCATTGCCGGTGGATTGTTTAACGCTGGCACCTCAGTCGGAGCCATGCTTGCTCCTCCGTTGGTAGTCTGGGCAATGCTAACCTTTGAAAGCAGTGGGTTAGGCACTGAAATGGCATTCATAATCACCGGAGGTGTGGGGATCCTCTTTGCGATCACCTGGTTTCTTGTATATCGCTCCCCCAGAAAACATAAATGGATTTCCCAGAACGAGCTGACATATATAGAAGAGGGGCAAGAGAAACATCTCACAGCCAATGAGGGTAAGCCTGAAATAAAAGAAATTATCAAACAGCGTAATTTTTGGGGCTTGGCAATAGCAAGGTTTCTAGCAGACCCAGCTTGGGGAACGCTCAGTTTTTGGATGCCTCTATACTTGACTTCGGTAATGCATCTTCCTCTTAAAGAAATTGCCATGTTTGCCTGGTTACCATTTCTTGCTGCTGATTTCGGATGTATTGCGGGTGGATTTATTGCAAAGTTTTTCATGGAAAAACTTAATATGACAACACTGAATGCGCGGCGAGCTACTTTCACCATTGGGGCGATACTTATGTTGGCAATTGGCTTTGTCAGTATTATTAAGGATCCCTACGTGGCGATTGCCTTGATGAGTATCGGTGGATTTGCTCACCAGACGTTGTCAACCGTGGTTATTACCATGTCGGCAGACCTTTTCAAGAAGAATGAAGTGGCGACAGTCGTTGGTCTTGCGGGTTCGGCAGCCTGGATTGGCCAGCTATCGTTCACTCTGGTGATGGGGGCCTTGGTGGCAATTATTGGTTATGGGCCTTTCTTCATTAGCCTCAGTGTCTTTGACTTGGTGGGTGCCGTTGTGCTGTGGGTATTGCTAAAAGAGCCGGCAGCCCAGAGGTTGACTCATCTTCACATGGAGAAGGCTGCAACAACGCTCTCATAAGCATGTCAGAGGGTTTCCAAGGTGTTGATACTGGATATCATGATTACTTTGGTTGACCAATTGTTGTTGGTTGCTTACCATTTTGGAAAACTACGCTACCAATTTGAGAGCAAGCCATGAGTGTTGAAGTAAAGCGTCAATATCGTGAAGTTGGTGAGTTTATCAAGGAAGAGTTGGCTTCAGGCAAGTACGCCTTGGGCTCCCGTCTTCCTCCTGAGCGCGACATTGCTGAACAGGTGGGAGTGGGGCGCTCTGTGGTGAGAGAGGCTCTCATCATGCTCGAGATTGAAGGTTTTGTAGAAGTGAAGAAGGGGTCCGGTATTTATGTCATTGCGATCCCCTCCGAGCCAAATTTCAGCCCGAATGACACCGTGATGGGACCTTTTGAACTGCTGCAAGCCCGGCAATTGCTGGAGAGCAATATCGCAGAGTTTGCCGCCATTCAGGTGACTCCGTCAGATATACAAAAAATGCGCGCAGCCCTGGAGGCCGAACGTCGTGATGTCGAGAGTGGTGAGGGTGAAGAGGGTGATATGAATTTTCACCTGGCAATAGCCGAAGCGACTCATAACAACATGCTGGTGGCATTGTGGCGCCAGTCTTGGGTTAGTCGAGAAAATAACCCGATGTGGCAGCATTTGCATGACCGGATTGCCACTACTGAATATCGCAAAGAGTGGTTGAATGACCATGTTGCAATCTTGTCTGCAATGCAAAAAAAAGATCCTGCGGCAGCCAAACTGGCGATGTGGACCCATTTAGAGAATGTCAAACAGCGATTGATGGAGTTGTCAGATGTTGATGCTCCCGAGTTTGACGGATTTTTGTTTGGCTCTTATCCAGTCAGATTTTCAAGTTAGCGAACGAATTTAAACCAAGAGGTAGTAATGGAACAAACATGGCGCTGGTATGGGCCTAATGACCCGGTAACCTTGAATGATATCAAACAGGCGGGGGCAACTGGTATTGTGACTGCCCTGCATCATATACCAAATGGTCAGATCTGGAATAAAGACGAGATACTCGCTCGCAAAGCATTAATTGAAGAAAAAGGTTTAACCTGGTCGGTAGTTGAAAGTGTACCTGTACATGAAGAGATCAAGACACATTCTGGCCAGTATCAGCAATGGATAGAGAACTATAAAGAGTCGATCCGTAATCTGGCTGCATGTGGCATCGACACGATTTGCTATAACTTCATGCCCGTACTGGACTGGACCCGAACCGATCTGGAATACGAGATGCCGGACGGTTCCCGAGCCCTGCGTTTTGACCATATTGCGTTTGCCGCCTTTGAGCTCTACATCCTCAAGCGCCCAGGTGCCTTGCACGAATACTCACCGGAAGAGCAGCAACAGGCATTCAGCTACTTTAATGAAATGAGCCCGGAGCAAATAGAGACACTGACCCGGAATATCATTGCCGGCTTACCTGGTGCTGAAGAGGGTTATACCCTGGAGGCATTTCAGGCGCAGTTGGATAAATACAAGGATATCGACAAAGAGCGTTTGCGGGAGCACCTGGCCTATTTTCTCGATGAAATCGTACCTGTGTGTGAAGAGTCAGGCGTCCGTTTAGCTGTCCATCCGGATGATCCTCCCCGCCCGATCCTAGGGTTGCCGCGTATCGTCTCCACCATTGAGGATATCGCATGGCTGGTTAACCGAATTCCCAGTCAGGCCAATGGTATTACCATGTGTACCGGCTCTTATGGTGTGCGTGGGGATAATGATCTGGTTGATATGATCAAGCGTTATGGGGATCGTATTTACTTCACCCATTTGCGTTCAACCAAGCGGGAAGATAATCCGAAGACATTCCACGAAGCGGCTCACCTTGATGGTGATGTCGACATGTATAATGTGGTGTTGGAAATTGTACGTGAAGAGCAACGGCGACTGAAAGGTGGTGATAATAGACTTATCCCCATGCGGCCAGATCATGGTCATCAGATGATTGATGATCTGAAGAAGAAAACAAATCCCGGATACTCATGTATTGGTCGTCTTAAAGGGCTGGCTGAAGTGAGGGGATTGGAAATGGGTATAACCAAGGCCTTTTTCTCAAATAACTGACCATTATCGTGTCTGGTTGAATAGAAGACAGGAGGCTATCGAGCCTCCTTTCTTCTTTCCGGAAATCCTTGATTGCCAGTCAAAAGATTGCGCCCCGGATCAGCTCTTGTTAGCCTGTGCGGCTCTGACAGAGGAGTGAACGATGAGCAAGGTACTTGATGAGCTGCTGGCGTTGCTGGCGCTGGAAAAAATCGAGGAGGGCCTGTTTCGGGGCCAGAGCCAGGATCTCGGTCTGCGGGCCGTGTTTGGCGGACAGGTAATGGGGCAGGCCTTGTCAGCTGCCAAGCAGACGGTTGAGACCGGTCGTCAGGTTCACAGTTTTCACTCCTACTTCCTGCGTCCGGGGGATGTGACCCGTCCCATCGTCTATGACGTGGAGAATATCCGTGACGGCCAGACCGTCTCCACCCGCCGGGTCAAGGCGATTCAGGGCGGCAAGCCCATCTTCTATCTCAACGCCTCGTTTCAGGTGCCGGCCGATGGTTTCGAGCATCAGGCGCAGATGCCGACCGGCATCACCCCGCCGGAGGAGCTCAAGAGCGAGCTGGAGCTGGTGCGCCCCTACGAGAACCTGATCCCGGCCTCTCTGCGCGACAAGATCCTCTGCGAGCAGCCCATCGAGATGCGCCCGGTGACGCTGGTCGACCCTATTCGCCCGACGGTGCAGGATCCGGTACGCCACGTCTGGTTCAAGGCCAACGGCCAGATGCCGGACGATCTGCGGGTGCACAAATACCTGCTGGCCTACGCCTCCGACTTCAACTTCCTGCTCACCTCGCTGCAGCCGCACGGGGTGTCCTACTGGGAGCCGGATATGCAGGTGGCCACCATCGACCACTCCATGTGGTTCCACCGGGATTTCCGCTTCGACGACTGGCTGCTCTACGTGGTAGACAGCCCGAGCGCCAGCAGCGGTCGTGGTCTGGTGCGCGGTCAGTTCTTTACCCGTGATGGCATGCTGGTGGCGAGCACCATGCAGGAGGGGGTGATCCGCCGTCGCGGCAGTTAAGGCCTCAAAGCGGATAGCAAAACGGGGTGGCTTTGGCCACCCCGTTTTCGTTGCTGCGATGTGCGCGGACTCTGCGGGATCAGCCGCCGCGCTGGTACTTGAAGCGCTTCTTGCGCCGGTAGGGGTAGACATCCTCGAACACCCCCACCTTGATGTTGCTCTGCAGCATCTTCCAGTAGTTGGCGTCGAACATCTCCTTGTGCAACTGCAGCATGATCTCCCGCACCTGCGGCTTTTGCAGCAGGAAGGTGGCGAACTCCTCGGGGAAGATGTCGTTGGGGGCCACCGAGTACCAGGGCTCGGCGCTCCACTCATCCTCGGGGTAGCGCGGCGGCGGGATCTGGCGGAAGTTACACTCCGTCATGTAGCAGATCTCGTCGTAGTCGTAGAAGACCACCCGGCCGTGACGGGTGACGCCAAAGTTCTTGAACAGCATGTCCCCCGGGAAGATGTTGGCCGCCGCCAGCTGCTTGATGGCGTTGCCGTACTCCTCCAGCGCGAGGCGGGTCTGCTGCTCGTCCGCCTTGTCCAGATAGAGGTTGAGGGGGATCATCTTGCGCTCGGTATAGAGGTGCTTGATCACCAGCTTGTCGTCGCTGATGGTGAGTGCCGAGGGCGCCACCGTCTTGAGTTCGGCAAGCAGTTCCGGCGAGATGCGATCCAGCGGAAACTCGAAGTTGGTGAACTCCTGGGTATCGGCCATCCGGCCAACCCTATCGTGCTGTTTAACCAGCCGGTATTTCGCCTTTACCTGCTCGTGGCTCACATCCTTCGGGGGAGTGAACTCGTCTTTTATCACCTTGAACACCACATCGTAGGAGGGGAGGGTAAACACGCTCATCACCATCCCCTTGATGCCGGGGGCGATGATGAACTGATCCCGACTCTGTGCCAGATGGTGGCGGTAGTGGCGATAGAGCTCGGTCTTGCCGTGCTTCTGGCAGCCGATGGCGTTGTAGATCTCGTAATCGGGCTTGTGGGGCATGATTTGACGCAGGAAGGCGACAAACAGCGCCGGTTCGCGGGCATAGACCATAAAGTAGGCGCGGGCGAAGCCAAACACGATGGAGGCGAGATCCGGCTCGAAGATAACTGTATCCACATAGATGCTCTGGCCTGTGCTGAGCAGGGGCAGAATAAAGGGGAAGACCTGATCCCGGGCCCGGATCAGTCCCACCAGATAGGCCCCCTTGTTGCGGTAGAACACCTCTTTGAGCAGCTCGATGGCAAAGGGCTCGTCATGGAGTATTTGCGGGCCGTTCTCCGCAAGATGGCGGTGGATGTCGACAATATCCCGCTGCTTGTCCTCGTAGGGGAGGGTGAAGCTGTAATCCCCCAAAAGCTGGCTCAACGTCTGCGGCAAGTGGGCCAGATCGGTGCGATAGATCCGCAGCAGGGCGCTTAAGTCCGGTTTTTCGCCACGGCTGACAAAGGGGTGGATATAGAGGTTTTCGTCGCGGATATTGCGATGGCGGAAGATCCGGCGATAGACGGAGTTGAAGAAGGATTCCGCCACCTCGAAGTTGTCACAACGGGGCAGCAGATCGCTGAAGGCACTTTTGACCCGCTTGAGCAGCTCCTGGGTGGCGTGGTGCTCCCCCATCATCTGGCGGATGGAGCTGGCGGTGGCCCCTACATGGTGGTCATAGAGGCGAATACGCTCGCGCCCTGCCAGCTGCACCCCCAGCCAGTCGCTGTTCTCGAAGCGGCTCTTGCTGCCGCGGGTGATCTCGAGAAACCGGCTGTAAAACGACTCGAACCGTTGCAAGATGGTCTCGGCGACGGCCTGTTCCAATGGCTGCTGCATCTCTCTCTTCCTTGTGATTCTTCGGGCCGAACGCGCCGGAAAACGGGCGCAAAAAAGGCGTGCGTCAGGCCACTATCGCAACATTCAAACGTCTGTTCAAGTGGCAATTTTCGGGGATAAACGGTAGATTGCGCCCCTGTTTTGGTGATGGTTTAGCGACTGTTTGCTGTCTGTTTGAGAGGCCGTCCGGCCTGTGAGGAAATCCGATGAAGCTCTATTTTGTCCTGGTGGCACCTGCCCGACCTGCGAACGTGGGGGCGGCTGCCCGCGCCATGAAAACCATGGGATTCGATGCCATGCGACTGGTGGCGAGCCGGGTACACGAAGAGGAGGAGGCGAGCTGGGTGGCCCACGGCGCCCAGGAGATCCTGACTCAGGCCGAAGCGTTCGATACCCTGCCCGAGGCGCTGGCCGACATGGATCTGGTGATCGCCACCACCGCCCGCCAGCGTGGTCGCTACCAGCACTACCTCACGCCGGGGGAGATCCGCGAGCAGATCCGCGCCAAGCCTTCCCTCAACAAGGTGGCCATCGTTTTTGGCTGCGAAGAGTCTGGCCTCTCCAACGAGCAGCTGGCCGAGGTCGACCTCATCAGCTATCTGCCCCTCAAGGTGAGCTACCCGTCCCTCAATCTGGGGCAGGCGATCATGCTCTACGCCTACGAGATGAGTCAGCTGATGGATGAGCTGAACGCCGACGGTGCCGCTGCGGTAGCAGAAAATTTTGATAACGCTGGGCAGGTTCGGGTGCTGAAAAGCAAAACAGCAGAATTGCTGGGTGAACTCGGAGTTTCGCAGGATGAAAAACTGCATCAATGGGTGATGGACCGGGTACCCATGCTGCCGCAGCGGGATTTGAACATGCTCCACCTGCTCTGCAAAGACCTTGCGCGCAAACTTGGCAAAGAGGTTTAAGTTGACAGCCCATCGCCCGCCGCGGTATTGCTAAAAGCCAGCTTCGTCAACGAGTGTTCGTCATGCAGTTATTCACCAACGTCATCACCACCACCATTATTACCGGTACCACCACAGGTGGCACTGGGGCCGGTTGATGCGCTGACGAACAAGCACAGAAATCAGAAAAGGCCCGTACCCACCCAGTACGGGCCTTTTTGTTGGATTGGTTTTTAGATTGAATTTCATAGATTTACAGGGAGAGAAAGCGATGAGAGTGTTGAAATTTGGCGGGTCTTCACTGGCCGATGCAGAGCGTTTTTTACGGGTGGCCGATATTGCGGTCAACACCCACGGCCAATCTCAGGTAGCCCTGGTGCTCTCTGCACCTGCCAAGGTGACCAATCATCTGGTGGCGCTGGTGGAACAGACCAGCCGCGGCATGGATGCCAGTTCCACCCTGTTTGAAGTCAACGGCATCTTCTCCCGCCTCTTGGCCGGGTTGAAGGCGGCCTATCCGGCGCTCGATGACAAGGCACTGCTGGCCCGTCTCACCGCCGAGCTGGATCAGGTCGAGCGCCTGATGCAGGGCATTCGTCTGCTGGGCCTCTGCCCGGACAACGTGCAGGCGCGCATCCTGAGTCGTGGCGAAAACCTCTCCATCGCCTTTATGCACGAACTGCTGCGGGTGCGCGGTCTGGATCTGGAGCTGATCGTACCGGAAGAGCTGCTGGTGACCGATGGCGGCTATCTGGAAGCCCACGTCGATATCGAAGCCTCCCGGGTGCGCTTTGCCGCCAGGGGCTTGCGTCCTGTTGTGGCAGAAAAGCAGCAATGCCTCTATCTGATGCCGGGCTTTACCGGTGGCAGCGACAAGGGCGAAACCGTGCTGCTGGGTCGCAACGGCTCCGACTACAGCGCCGCCGTACTGGCTGCCTGCGTCGATGCCGAGTGCTGCGAGATCTGGACTGATGTCGAGGGCTGCTACAGCTGTGACCCGCGTCTGGTGCCGGATGCTTACTTACTGAAAACTCTCTCCTACAAGGAGGCGATGGAGCTCTCCTACTTCGGCGCCAAGGTGTTGCACCCGAAAACCATCGCGCCGGTGGCCCAGTTCCACATTCCCTGCCTTATCAAAAACAGCTTCAACCCGCAGGGGCCGGGCACCCTGATTGGACCCGAGAGCGGCGATGATGACCTGAAAGTGAAGGCCATCTCCGATCTGGCCGGCATGTGCATGTTCAACGTCTCCGGCCCCGGCATGAAGGGGATGGTCGGCATGGCCGGTCGCATCTTCTCAGCCGTCTCCCGCGCCGGGGTCAGTATCGTGCTGATCACCCAATCCTCTTCCGAGTACAGCGTCAGCTTCTGTATCCACAGCTACGACCAGGATAAGACTCGCAAGGTGCTGGAGCGCGAGTTCGAGCTGGAATTCAAAAACCAGCTGCTGGAGCCGCTGGATATCATCAGCGATCTGGCGATCATCTCCCTAATAGGTGACGGCATGCGCACCAGCAAAGGGATGGCGGCCCGCTTCTTCACCTCGCTGGCGCAAGCCTCCATCAATATCGTCGCCATTGCGCAGGGCTCCAGCGAGCGCTCCATTTCGGCGGTGGTGCGGGATCGCAAGGTGGCGGAAGCCATCAAGGCGTGCCACCAGAACTTCTTTGGCAGCCAGCAGTTTATCGATCTCTTTGTGGTCGGGGTCGGCGGCGTCGGCGCCGCGCTGGTGGATCAGATCGCCCGCCAGCAACCGGTGCTGGCCGAGCAGGGCACTGGCCTTCGCGTGGTCGGCATCGCCAACAGCCGCCAGATGGCGGTCAACAAGGATGGCCTGAACCTCGCCAACTGGCGTGAACAGCTGGTGGAAGCCCGCGACAGCTTCTCGCTGGAAGGGGTGAAAAAGCTGGTGGAAGATAGCCATATCATCAACCCGGTGATCGTTGACTGCACCTCCTCCGAGGCAGTTGCCGTCCAGTATGCCGACTTCCTCGCCGCCGGTTTCCATGTGGTGACTCCGAACAAGAAGGCCAACACCGGCTCGCTCGATTACTACAAGGCGCTGCGCCGCACAGCCCGCCAGACTCGCCGCAAGTTCCTGTACGAGACCAACGTCGGCGCCGGTCTGCCGGTTATCGAGAACCTGCAGAACCTTATCAAGGCCGGTGACAAGCTGCGCGCCTTCGACGGCATCCTGTCCGGCTCCCTCTCCTTTATCTTCGGCAAGCTGGATGAGGGGATGGCCTTCTCCGAGGCAACCCAAATCGCTCGCAGCAACGGCTTTACCGAGCCGGATCCCCGCGACGATCTCAACGGCATGGATGTGGCGCGCAAGCTGCTCATTTTGGCTCGCGAGGCGGGCATGGCGCTGGAGCTCTCCGATGTCGAGGTTGAGCAGGCGCTGCCGCCGGGCTTTGACGTCAGTGGCGACGTGGAAGCCTTTATGGCTCGTCTGCCAGAAGCCGATGGCTGGTTCCGCGACCAGTTCGCCGCGGCCCAGCGTGAAGGCAAGGTGCTGCGCTATGTGGGTTCCATCGAGGGTGGCAAGTGCAAGGTCGCCATCAAGGCGGTCGGTGGCGACGAGCCGCTGTTCAAGGTCAAAGACGGGGAGAACGCGCTCGCCTTCTTCTCCACCTACTACCAGCCGATCCCGCTGGTGCTGCGCGGCTATGGCGCCGGTACCGAAGTGACCGCGGCGGGCGTCTTTGCCGACGTTCTGCGCACCCAGAACTGGAAGCAGGAGTTGTAAGCATGAGTTCAGACATGTATCAGAACGGTAGTGTGGTCGCCTACGCGCCCGCCTCCAGCGCCAACCTGAGCGTGGGATTCGATGTACTGGGGGCGGCGCTCGCCCCCGTTGATGGCTCTCTGCTTGGCGATCGGGTGCAGGTGAAAGCCCCTCTCCCAGCAACAGCGGTGCCATTTGCGCTCTCATCCGTGGGCCGCTACGCCCACAAGCTGCCGGACGATCCGAAAAAGAATATCCTCCATGACTGCTGGGTCGCCTATGGCGAGGCGCTGGAGAAGCGCGGCCTTAAACTCAAGCCGCTCGAAATGGTGCTGGAGAAGAACCTGCCGGTGGGCTCGGGTCTGGGTTCCAGCGCCTGCAGCGTGGTGGCGGCCCTTGAAGGGCTCAACGCCTTTCACGGCGAGCCCCTCGACGAGCACGACATGCTGCTGCTGATGGGGGAGATGGAGGGGCGTATCTCCGGCTCCGTTCACTACGACAACGTGGCCCCCTGTTATCTCGGCGGCATGCAGCTGGTGCTGGAAGAGCACGGCGTTATCAGCCAGGGCATTCCGGTGTTCGATCAGTGGTACTGGGTGGTCTGCTATCCGGGTACCGTGGTCTCTACCGCTGCCGCCCGCGCCATTCTGCCGGCCCAATATCGCCGTCAGGATTGCCTCACCTACGGTCGTCGCCTGGCTGCCTTTGTCCACGCCAGCTACACCGGGCAGGAGGGATTGGCGGCGAGCGTCTTGAAAGACGTGATTGCCGAGCCCTACCGCGCGGCGCTGATCGAAGGCTTTGCCGAGGTGCGGGCGCAGGCGGCCCAGAACGGGGCGCTCGCCACCGGCATCTCCGGCTCCGGCCCCACCGTGTTTGTGGTGATGAAGGAGCTGGCGCAGGCCGAGCGGATGAAGGATTGGATGGAAGCACATTTCGTGCAGAACGAAGATGGATTTGCCCGGGTCTGCAAACTGGACATGGCCGGGGCACGGGTAACAGGAAGCGAGCTATGAATCTCTACAACATCAAGGACAACAGCGAACAGGTGAGCTTTGCGCAGGCGGTGCGTCAGGGCTTGGGTCGCGAACAGGGGCTCTTCTTCCCCGAACAACTCGAACCGCTGGCCGATGTGGATGCCCTGCTGGATCTGCCGCTGGCCGAACGCTCTGCCCGCATCCTGAGCCACCTGCTGGGGGACGAAGTGCCCGCCGCCAAGGTGAGCGAGCTGATCAATGCCGCCTTCACCTTCCCGGCGCCGCTGGTCAAATTGAAAGATGGCACCTATGCCCTCGAGCTGTTCCACGGCCCGACCCTGGCGTTCAAGGATTTCGGCGGCCGCTTTATGGCCCAGTGCCTCGCGGCCTTTAGAACCAACGACAAGATTACTATCCTCACCGCCACCTCCGGCGACACCGGCGCCGCCGTGGCCCACGCCTTCTTCGGGCTGGAGGGGATCGAGGTGGTGATCCTCTATCCCAAAGGCAAGATAAGCCCGCTGCAGGAGAAGCTCTTCTGCACCCTCGGCGGCAATATCCGCACCATCGCCATCGACGGTGACTTTGATGCTTGTCAGGCGCTGGTAAAACAGGCCTTTGACGACGAAGCGCTGAAAAAGGCCATTGGCCTCAACTCCGCCAACTCCATCAATATCAGCCGTCTGTTGGCGCAGGTTTGCTACTACTTCGAGGCCGTTGCCCAGTTGCCCAAAGCCTCCCGCGCCAAGGCGGTGATCAGCGTGCCGTCCGGCAACTTTGGCAACCTCACTGCTGGCCTTATCGCCAAGGCGTTGGGGCTGCCGGTGAAGCGCTTTATCGCCGCCACCAACGCCAACGATACCGTGCCACGCTACCTGAAAACCGGTCAATGGGAGCCGCACCAGACAGTGGCAACCCTGTCGAACGCCATGGATGTCAGTCGCCCCAATAACTGGCCGCGGGTAGAAGAGCTCTGCCGTCGCAAGGGCTGGGCGCTGGAGACCCTGGGTTCTGGCATGCGTGACGATGCCCAGACCCGCGATGCGCTGAAACGGCTGCACCAGCTGGATTACCTGTGCGAACCCCACGGCGCCATTGCCTGGGATCTGCTGGGGGAACAGCTGGCCGAGGATGAAGTGGGGGTGTTCCTCTGCACCGCCCATCCCGCCAAGTTCAAGGAGTCGGTGGACGAGACCCTCAATCTCGATGTGCCGCTGCCCGGCCCGCTGGCCAAACACGCCGAGCTGCCGCTGCTCTCCGTTAATTTGCCAGCGGAGTTTGCCCGGTTAAGGGCGTTTTTGGTGGGCTAAGCTGCTTGGCTGAAATAACCGATAGAAATAAAAAATCCCCCGGTAACGGGGGATTTTTATTTCTGTGGGTAAAGCTATTTGCCAACCAGACTTGGGATATAAGTCATTTGGCGATCTTTTTTACAACCAAACCATAACATGGATTTAACGTATGTCATATTTTTCCCAATCCTAGCATCTAATTTTAGGTTATATAATCATGCCATAAGAAATTGTTTGTTATGTAAATGAAAGAACAGTTTGCGGTGTTTGAGCTGGTATTTTTGTACCCTTAGTAATAATGGTAAAAGCTTATCGGCTAGTAACAGTTAGCTATGAAGTGTGAGCTTTTTGGTCTCCTTTATGTATTGTTGACCAAGTTTTTTAATATTTAACTATCGCGAAAATAACGTCAGGTAAAAAGGAGTTGTCATCATATGTAGTTGTCTCTAAAATTATTTATTGTAATTCCTTTGGATGTAGCTCCAGTAATTTCCCTAGCTGTTATTTCCACGTCATCCTCGTTGAATGTCATGACAATATAACAATGGCGTTCATTTTCTACTCTGCGATTTGAGTTAACCCCTATACTTCCATTGGCTAGAATTTTTACAGTTTTTGCTTTTGATGGAGTATGATATCTAGGATATGTTGAATACTCTATAGCATGAAAAAGATGTTGGTGGCCATGTATTATTGTGCTTATATCATGACTGATAGCCGTTTTCAATATATCAACTGCATCAATACTCATTGAGATTCCATTGCTGCTCAATTTCTCAAGGTCATTTATTGGGAGTAGGTGATGGTGTAAAACAGCAAGTCTATATTTTTTTGATGATGAGTCGATGCCATATTGGGCAAGAACATCAAGCCCAGCCTGTCCAACATAGCCATATTCAGTCCATTTTGTTGCTGTTATTGAGCATGAATTCAACACGCATAGATCGATATCTACACCCACTTTAGGCATGAAAAAGTCATGAAGGTAGTTAAGTGGTGATTGTCTGGTTCGACCATTCAAATCTTCCCTAAATATTCTAAAGTTTCTCTCATGTTGAGTATTTTGCTGGTTCAATATTGATTGTTGTTCTATGTCATACTGTGGATCGCTAGGTGAGTATCTGTTTATATCATGATTTCCAGGGCAAACAATAATATTATGGTGTAGTACATTAAGATTGTCTGCTAATGAATGAAGCTCTTTTATTGCTGAATTCATTTGCATATCAGACCAGTCACCGTTAGATGTTATATCACCACTAATAATGATTGAAGCTATATCATTATCTAAGCCTAAGTTTTTTAGGTCATTCTTCAGTATTGATGAAAGATTATTTCTATTAGGCTGGTATTTGTGGGCGTAATCCTTTCCAAAATGAATGTCGGAAATAAACAAAAATGTGCTTTTGTCTAGTTTGGTTCGTTCGGTTTTTTTTGCAAGGCTACTTGATGTCTTCCCAGTGTATATAATGAAAGTTGGATTTTCATTGTCTGAGAATAAATTATCAATAGTATCACTGTATTTTTTCTCTGTAATAGAAGAGATTAAAAGCCATGCATATACGTTGTCACTGTTCCCCCTATAATATGAAGGAACTCTCGAACTTGTTTTTTGTTCTGATTCTGCAGTGTTTAATTCAACTCTGTCAACATGTGCTGTGTATAGCTTTTTATTTTCTCGGTTGACTAAGCTAACATCTCCACTGAATTTAGATATTAATTCGACAATGTTATCATCAATGTGTTCATGATCTTTTTTCCACCACCCCCACCAGACAGCACGATCCTTATTAATTATTTTTTGATGCTCAGTGATAGTGTCTATTCCATCTTGTGAATTACGAAATCTAAAAGCTAGTTTCTTTGGTTCCATTTTATAATTCTTTTGTATGGTGGGAGAGGTATATTCCAGTTAATTAATTCGCCGAGTGTACTTCTATCTTCTTCATAAAAACCAGATTCAATTGCTTTGTCTAATAGTGAAATTAGGTTTTGAGTGTTGTTTACAATCCCTACCTCATTATTAGAGCTCCATATATTTATATTTTCCCTTCCTATAGCTCTCTTGCTTACTGATGGCCAAATCCAATCTTTCATACCATTGATGAATTGTACTTCAATCTTTTCATTGCTTTCCGAAGATGTGCTATCTGTTACTCGGATTGCTAATTGATAATTGTCGAACACATATCTTACCCATGTGTCATTATTTACGATTGGGTCAAATAATGGTGGGCTAGAATGAAATGTAAATACAACTAAATCTGCTACTCTAGGATTCGGTTTTGTATTGCTTTTTACATTGCTTAGTATTTCAAAGTATGGCGTGTCATATGATATGAAGTTTCTCGACAAACTATATTCACCCCATATACTCAACCAATCGAAAAGTTGCTTTTTCTCATTAATTGCATCTGGTCTAGTTTCATCTGGCCAAATTGGAAAGAGAATTTTTGTATTTGGTTTTACAGAATTGCATGCCCAAGAGATCCAACGAAAATATATATCTAGATACCATGGAGGGTCCATTATCACATAATCAGAGTTTGTTATTATTGGGGAGTGTTGATTAATATTGACGCGCAGATGGTTTTCAACAGTTTGGAACGGATGCCAATCAACTAATATGTAGTTATCTCCAGACAATTTAGTTGATACTGATGGTGTACCTAAACATAATACATTTGTATTACCAGAAAATAGATCAATTATTCTTTTGGTACTTTCTTCATCAAATCTCCAGTCAAAATCTAAAGGGTGTGGGTCAGGTCTATCTAAAATACTCATGATCCATCCTTATATATGGATACCAAACATAGATACGTAAAACTATAAATCCACGCTACCGCCCATGGATTACAGCTTCCAAAATGCTCCATTAACCAGCGAGGGCAGCTGCCCATCGAAGATGAATAGGCACCGGATGGCTATCATAAGCCTCGTCGATCGGGATGTGCCAGTCAGAAGATGACGTAACTATCGGAAAATTCACGTTTTATGCGCCAGCTCAAAAAATAGCAGCGGCACGATACAGGATTCCCATGGCCCTTGGTTTTATTGGGGTTGGCGAGTGTGACGGGGAAGAGAGGGATGGCTTGCCGCTGAGGAGGGGCTGGCTGGGGGCAGCCCCGCTCCGGCAATCGGCGCTATAGTGCGGGCGATGGTTGCCCTGTGTTCCGCTCCCAAGCTGGCGAGGCGGGGGATCTGCGGCAACAATCAGCTGTTGCAATCACAGCCATTTGCAACACATCGTCATGCCAATATGACCATGCAAACAGATCACCAGATAGAGAGGAGATCACCCATGAAGCGTACCATCCTTCTGCGGCAGCGTGCTGCTGGCCAATCCGGTCTTTGCCAACGACACAGCCCAGTTGCAGTGCGAGGCGCAGGCCGCAGCCAAAAAGCTTAACGGCGCCGCCAAGACCAGCTTTGTCGGCAAGTGCGTGAAAGATGCCGCGGGCGCCGCGACCGGCGAGTGCGAGAAGGCGGCCGCCGACAAGAAGCTGGCCGGTGCGGCTAAGAACAGCTTTATCCAGAAATGCGTGAAGACGGGCGCGGCGATGGATCCGGCGGCCAAGTGCGAGAAGGCGGCAGCCGACAAGAAGCTGGCTGGCGCGGCCAAGAACAGCTTTGTCCAGAAGTGCGTGAAGGATAGCGCCGCCAAGTAAGGCATTTTCTCATCCGGTGTGTTTGCGGGGGC
This sequence comes from Aeromonas sp. 600479, assembly GCF_049175515.1. Lineage (NCBI taxonomy): Bacteria > Pseudomonadati > Pseudomonadota > Gammaproteobacteria > Aeromonadales > Aeromonadaceae > Aeromonas > Aeromonas sp. 600479. The sequence goes on along the minus strand of NZ_JAAKVF010000003.1, from coordinate 136,475 downwards.
CATCAGGCCCCCGTGCTTTTTGGCGCACTGAACGACGCCTCTTGTGGAGTAAGGTGCACTTCTCTATGTAGCAAAAGAGCGGTATCTGGTTGTGCCTCTTATTACGCCCCATCTCCCCAGCGAGGGATCCCTGCTCCGGTGGCTCGAGCGAACGGTTCGGCTCTCTGATCAAGGCTCATATTTATTCCCGGAGCCATACCATGCGCTTGGTGAATGATGGTGACATCCCTCTGCCTCTGCTGACCGGGCGCAGCGTCAAAACAGACGCAGGTGCTTGGGGGCTGATTTCCACTGCCCATTCCGTTCCAGATTGACTCCAGTGTTAGCAGGGAGTGCTCCCATTGACGGTGTTATGGCTTGCTCTCAAATAAATTTAATCAGGGATATAAACGCATCACTGTTTTTTAATGGCGTAATTTTTACTTATCTGTTTCTGCCATTTTTGACCTCCTGTTTTATGTCAGATTATTCCGATTGTCAGGTTGTCATTTCCGGTTACAATTTTGTTCAAGACCATGCCATCCAGCACATATCACATTCCCTTGATTCATATATGTCAGAATTTGTCGTATATGGATGTGCCGAGAACGATAATGTGCCGAACAAGATGTCACTAAAGCTTCTGGCGCTGAAAACCTTTGTGAAATGAACGCATGTTTATGATTTTGTTGTGTTTTGTTTTTATTTTTATGATGCAAAGCAACGAGGTAGCGTTGACGGTATCAAAAGAAATAAATATGAGGACAAGAGGGTGGGTGCCGTGTGGGTCGCGCCGTGACGGCTTATTGATATGTCACAAAATATTAAAGTTATTACTCGGAATTTTCCCTGTTTAATATGGCCATTGCTTCAACTGTAATTTATTACAGTTGAGGCTGGCTATATTGAATATAAGCTCAGCCCCTCTTGATAAAACCTCAAAATCGGGTACTAGAGCATGGGAAAAGGAATTGATGGCGCCACAGTAGCGCCCAAAGAACGTATAAATATCAAGTATGTACCGTCGACTGGTGGTCAACAGGGAGAAGTAGAACTTCCCCTGACCATGATGGTGGTCGGCAACATGAAAGGACGCACCGAAGATACCCCCATCGAGGAGCGTCAGACTGTCTCCATCGACAAGAATAATTTCTCATCTGTCATGAAAGAATCGGCATTGGAACTGAACTTCACCGTTCCAAATCGTCTGGAAGAGAACAGCCAGGACGAGCTGCCGGTTTCGATCAAAATCCAGTCCCTGGAAGACTTCACTCCTGACAATGTGGCCCAGCAAGTGCCCGAACTGCGCAAGCTGCTGGAACTGCGTGAGGCGCTGGTTGCCCTGAAGGGGCCGCTCGGCAATATCCCTGCCTTCCGCAATCGTTTGCAGGATCTGCTGTCCAGTGATGAGGCTCGTGAGCAGTTGCTCAAAGAGCTGGATTTGATCAAGCCAGCCGAGTGATCGGCGGGTTGTATTGACTGAACGAGAAGGAACAAACATGTCTTTGGTCGAAGAACAGGTTCAAGCGGGGGCGAATGCCGCCTCCTCGTCCTCTTTGCTGGACGAAATCATGGCACAAGCGCGCATCACCCCGGTTGATGAGGGTTACAGCGTCGCCAAGCAGGGGGTCGCAGCCCTGATCGCCAACATTCTGGATAGCGGTACTGCCAGCAGTCCGGTCAACAAGGCACTGGTGGACAGCATGATTGTCGAGCTCGACAAGAAGCTCGGCAAGCAGATGGACGTCATCCTCCATGCCAAGCCGCTGCAGGAGATGGAGTCCTCCTGGCGCTCTCTGAAGTTGCTGGTGGATCGCACCGATTTTCGCGAGAACATCAAGGTCCAGGTGCTGCACGCCACCAAGGAAGAGCTGCTGGAAGATTTCGAGTTTTCCCCCGAAATCACCCAGTCCGGTCTCTACAAGCATGTCTACTCCAGTGGTTATGGACAGTTTGGTGGTCAGCCGGTGGGCGCCGTGATCGGTGATTACGCCTTCACCCACAGCGGACCCGATATCAAGCTGATGCAGTATGTCAGTGCGGTCGGCGCCATGGCTCATGCCCCCTTCATCTCTTCCGTTGCACCGACCTTTTTTGGTGTAGACAGCTTTACCGATCTGCCCTCCATCAAGGATCTGAAATCGGTATTCGAAGGGCCGTCCTACACCAAGTGGCGAGCCTTGCGCGAGTCGGAAGATGCCCGTTATCTGGGACTGACTGCACCGCGCTTCCTGGCCCGTCTGCCGTATGATCCGACTGAAAACCCCATCAAGGGCTTCAACTATCAGGAAGATATCAGCTCGGATCACAATCACTATCTGTGGGGCAACACCGCCTATCTGATGGGCACCTCCCTGACTGACAGTTTCGCCAAGTACCGCTGGTGCCCGAACATCATAGGCCCGCAGAGCGGTGGTGCGATCCACGATCTGCCGGTACACGTCTATGAAGCCATGGGTCAGCTGCAGGCGAAGATCCCGACCGAAGTGCTGATCACTGACCGTCGTGAATACGAGCTGTCGGAAGAGGGTTTCATCACCCTGACCATGCGCAAGGACAGCGACAACGCCGCCTTCTTCTCTGCCAACTCGGTGCAAAAGCCCAAGGTGTTCCCGAACACCAAGGAAGGACGCGAGGCCGAAACCAACTACAAGCTAGGCACCCAGCTGCCCTACATGTTCATCATCAACCGCCTGGCGCACTACATCAAAGTGCTGCAGCGCGAGCAGATCGGCTCCTGGAAGGAGCGTCAGGATCTGGAACGTGAGTTGAACAGCTGGATCCGGCAGTTTGTGGCCGATCAGGAAAATCCGCCGGCAGAGGTCCGCAGCCGTCGTCCGCTGCGCGCCGCCCAGATCAAGGTGCTGGATGTGGAAGGGGAGCCGGGCTGGTATCAGGTTGCCATGTCAGTACGCCCGCACTTCAAGTACATGGGGGCGAGCTTCGAGCTCTCTCTGGTAGGTCGACTGGACAAGGAATAAGGCCCGATGCCGTATCTCTCTTCCTGGGATAGAGGAAATGCGGCCAGCCTGTTCGATCGCATACGGGGGGAGGGGCTGAGCCCTTCTCCCCGTTCGGAGGTTGAGGAGTTGGTTGATTCTGTCAAGCGGCAGCTCGAACAGATCCTCAACACCCGTCCCGGCAATTGCCGCAGTGCTCCCGAGCTTGGCGTCATCGATCTCAATGACGCCACTCAGGGCAGTGCGGATATCAAGGGGCGGATCCGCGAAGCGATCCGGCAATGCATCCGTCGTTATGAACCGCGGATTGTGCATGTGGATGTCCGTTCACCCGACTATCAGGCGAGTCCACTCGAGATGTCGTTTCAGGTGACGGCCCACGTGCGGCTGGAGCATATCGAGCAAGTTACCTCGTTCAACGTCCATATGGACAGTCACCGTCACTACCGCATGGTCTGATCAATGTCGCTGGAACATTACTTCAGGGATGAGTTGGCTTTTTTGCGCCTGCAAGGGCGCGAATTTGCCGATAGCTATCCCGAACTCACCCGTTTTTTGTCGGAGCAGAATACCGACCCGGATGTGGAACGCCTGCTGGAAGGCTTTGCGTTTCTCACGGGCAACCTGCGCGCAAAAATTGAAGACGAGTTTCCCGAGCTGACCCACGGTCTGCTCAATATGCTCTGGCCAAACTACCTGCGTCCCGTCCCCAGCATGACCATCATGCAGTTTTCGGTTATTCCGGGGGCCATCGCCCAGCCCGCGCTGGTGAAGCAGGGCTGCCAACTCGACAGTCTGCCTATTGACGATGTGACCTGTCATTTTCAAACCTGTCACGATGCCTGGGTCTATCCGGCCGAGATGCGCGAGGTGACGGCGCAAAGTGGCAACGATCTTTCGACCATCTCGCTGGATATCGCCCTGCATGCTCCTTTGCTGCTCAGCGAGTTGCAGCTGGACAAGCTGCGCTTCTTCCTGGGTGGCGACAGCTACACCGCGTATGAGCTCTACTTCTGGCTCGCCAACCAGCTCTCCCATATCGAGCTGGAGATCGACGGCAAGCGCTTTCGCCAGGAGGCCAGGGCCCTTAAATCGGTCGGCTTCGAGCGCGACGATGCGCTGTTGCCCTATCCGAACAACGTCTATTCCGGCTACCGGATCCTGCAGGAGTATTTCTGCTTTCCGGAGAGCTTCCTCTTCTTCGAACTCTCCGGTGGCGAGTGGCCCAAACAGCCGCTGCCGGTGAGTGAATTCAAAATTCATTTCTGTTTCGACCGGCCCTTGCCGGCGGAACTCAAGATCCGTCCCGACTCTTTCATGCTCAACTGTGTGCCGGCCATCAACCTGTTCCAGCACGACAGCGAGCCGGTCAATCTCAACGGCCGTCAGGCGGAATATCCGCTCAAGGCGAGCTATCGCTATGCGGACAGTTTCGAAATTTTCTCGGTGGATCAGGTTGAAGGCTGGGTCGAGGGCAATCTGGGGCGCTCTCGCGGCACGCCGCGCATCTATCAGCCGTTCGAAAGTTTTCAGCACCAGATAGAGCGGGCCAAGCAGCGGCTGGCGCTCTATTACCGGGTGCGCGTCAGGGAGTCGGTGAGTGGTGATGGTTTCGAGCACAGCCTCTCGTTTGTGCGGGGCGATGAAACCACCACGGTCGATCTCGATGAATCCATCTCGGTGACGCTTACCTGTACCAACCGCTCCCGCGCCGCCCGCCTCAAGGTCGGCAGCATCTGCGTGCCGACCGGCAGCTCGCCCTCGTTTGCCACCTTCCGCAACCTGATCCGGCCGACCCGGCCGCTGCGCCCGGCACTGGATGGCAGCCTGCACTGGACCCTGATTTCCAACCTGTCGCTCAACTATGTCTCTCTGCTGCGGCGCGATGCCCTGGTGCAGGTGCTGCGTACCTACGACTTTCCCGCTTTGCACGACAAGCAGGCGGAGCAGGCGTCGCGCAAGCGGCTGGCGGGCATCGAGGAGATCGAGACCAAGCCGGTGGACAGGCTGGTGCGCGGCATGCCGGTGCGGGGGCTCAAGTCGGTGCTCTCCATCCGTCAGTCCGCCTTTGGCAGCGAAGGGGAGCTCTATCTGTTCAGTACCGTGCTGGCCCATTTCTTCTCGCTCTATGCCAGCGTCAACGCCTTCCACCTGCTTGAGGTGGTCAATCTCGATAACAAGGAGCGCTATCAGTGGCCAGTCCAGATCGGTCAGCACTCCCTGATGTGAGCGCCGCCAACGAGGCGCCCCGTTTTAATTTCTTCCAGCTGGTCGAGCTGCTCAACCGGCTCGATGGCGCCGATCAGGAGCGTGGTCTCGACCACCTGCCAAGTGACGAGAATATTCGTTTCAAGGCGACCGCATCGCTGGGCTTTCCCACCAGTGACGTGCTGCAGATTGGCCGCGACGAGAAGGGGCGTCACGAGCTGGAAGTGGCCTTTCTGGGTCTGCACGGCAGCCAGTCGCCGATGCCGGGGTACTACCTCGACTCATTGGCGTGGGAGTACGCCCAGGGTGAGCAGAAGCTCGGCCTGTTTCTGGATTTCTTCCACCACCGTCTGCTGACCCTGCTGCACCGGATCTGGCGCAAGTATCGCTACCACGTCCGTTTTCAGGACGACGGTGAGGATGGGTTCTCCCGCCTGATGTTTGCGCTGGTGGGGCTTGGCAACGACGCCGTCTGCCAGAGCCTGCCGGTCAACCGCGCCAAGATGCTCTCCTATGCGGGCATGCTGGCCAGCCCCAGCCGCTCGCCCGAGGTGGTCGCGGGTCTGGTGGCCCACTGCTTCGATCTGGCGGATGTAGAGGTGAGCGCCTGGCAGTGGCGCAAGGTGCCTATCCATGAGGAGCAGCAAAACCGTCTGGGCGGCGCTGGCGTTACCTTGGGGCAGGACTTCGTCATCGGTGACAAGGTCAATGATTGTGCCGGCAAGTTTTTATTGAAAATCAATGATCTGAGTTTTGGCCAGTTTCTCGGATTTCTCCCGAACGGGGAGCATTTCCACGCCCTGGTGACCTTTGTCTCCTTCATCTTGCGCGATCAGCTGGCCTGGGATCTGCGTCTTGGCTTCGGCCAGGAGCAGGCCAAGGGGCTGCGACTTGGTGAAGAGCAGAGTGCCCGTCTGGGGTGGAGTACCTTTCTCGGCCAACCGCCGAGTGACCCGTTCGTGACGATCTGTGTACAGGAATAAGCACAGAAATTCAGTGTAGGAATACGTGCAGGAGTGAATGTGGACGACTTTAACCAGCAACTATCTCTGGTGGTGCTTAACAGCGAGCAGCTCGACGGCAGCCAGCAGGTGCAATATCGCTTCGACGAGATGGGAGGCACCCTGGGCTCCTCCGAACAGGATGACTGGCAACTGCGAGACAGGTTGGGGGCGGTGATGCCGGCCCATGCCCGGGTCGAGCTCAATGACGGTCGTTTCTGCCTGTGCGATCTCAGCGGCCAGACCTACATCAATGGTGCTACCTCGCCCATCGGGCGGGCTCGCAAGGTGCATCTGGAGCAGGGGGACGAGCTGGTGGTCGGCCCGTTCCGGCTGCGCGCCTATCTCGGTGCCATTTCCCCCGAGCAGAGCCTGCAGCAGGTGCTGGGCAACCGTCCAACCGAACAGCTTGACGAGTGGCTGGCCAGCGATCACCACCACACCCAGACCCTGGATGATCCTCGGGCCCTGGCAGTCGACCCCCTGCTGGCATTGCAGCAGGAGCGTGCGGCTCCTGGCCCGCTGATGGATACCCAGCCGCAGGCTCAACCGCATTTTCAACCGGATATGGACACCGTATCCCTCGCTCCATTTTCTGCCGTCGAGAACACCATGAACCAAGAATTTCTGGATATGCCTGCCATCGAGAACCACCCCGACTTCCAGCCACTGGAGGGCGTTGATCACGTCGCCCTGACGCCGCTGATGCGCGGGCTGGGTCAGCCGTTGCAGTTGCAGGACACCCGACAGGCTCACGACATGCTCGAAGAGATGGGCAAGACAGTGCGGGCCATGGTGGAGGGGTTGCTGCAACTGCAAAGCGATCAGGCGGCGCTGGCAGACAAGCACCTGCGCCCCATCGAGGACAACCCTCTGCGCCTTGGCCTCGATTATGACGAGACCCTGGCGGTGCTGTTTGCCGAGCAGAAGAGCCCGGTGCACCTGAGCGCGCCGGCCGCGGTGGCCGAGAGCCTGCACAACGTGCGCATCCACCACGTGGCAAACCAGCAGGCCATCAGTGCGGCGCTCGACAGCATCCTGCAGGCCTTCTCACCGGAAGCCTTGCTCGGCCGTTTCGAGCAATACCGCCGCAGCGGCGCGCCGGGGATGGCTGATGAGGGGTGGGCCTGGAACATGTACCAGCACTACTACCGCGAGCTCACCTCTGCCCGTCAGCAGGGGTTCGACAAGCTGTTCCATCAGGTCTACGCCCAGGCCTATGACCAGGCCGTGCGTCAGCAACAGGGACTGATTTGATGATACGTGCACTGTGGTTTGGGGCCTGTCTGCTGGCCCTGGCCGGTTGTACCACCATGGGCAAGATGGCCGATGTGGTCATGAACCCGGATGTCCAGGTCGGGAGCAACGATGACCAGCCATCCACCCTGGGGCTGAGCCTGCTGGCGGAGCCTGACGTCAACCCCAACGAGAGCGGGGAGGCGGCGCCGATCGAGTTTCAGGTGGTGCTGCTGGCGGAAGATTCCAGGCTGCTCGCCACCGACTACGACCAGGTGACGGCAGATGTGGAGAAGGCCCTTGGCAAGAACTACCTCGACCATCAGGAGTACACCCTGCTGCCGGGCCAGTTCAAATACCTGCCCCCCGTCAAGCTCGACAAGAAGACCCGTTACATCGGCGTGATTGCACGGTACGCCGATCCGGACAGTGCCGAGTGGCGCAAGGTCATCAAGGTCAAGAGCAAGGGCGCGGCTTATCACATCCTGGTGCACCTGCGCCTGGATGAAGTGGAACTACAAAAAGAAGAAGAATAATTATGTCGAGTCGAAATCGGGTTATCTGGCGTGAAGGGCTCTTTATCAAGCCCCAGCACTTCCAGCAACAACAGAGACATTCGGATTATGCGCTGCACGCGCGTTTGAGCGCGCTGTCCGACTATTTCTACGGGCTGCAGTCGCTTGCTATCAACGAGGATTACCTCGGCTTTGGCCGCATCGCGCTGGTGGGGGCCACGGGTATCCTGCCGGACGGCACCGTCTTCAACATACCCAACGACGACGTGCTGCCGACCCCGCTGGAAGTCACCGACGCCTCGGTGGCCAACCAGAAGGTTTATCTGGCGCTGCCGCTCTCGGTGAGCGGCGTCAATGAGGTGGGGCAGGGCGGTCAGGTGGCTACCCGGTTACAGGCCCATCGTCATGATGTGCGCGACCTGCACAGCGAAGGGGGGGATGTGGTCTCCCTCGAAGTGGGTCGGGTCAGCTTGCGATTGATGTTGGAGCGTGAAGATCGCAGCGCCTACGCCTCGCTCGCCATCGCCCGCATTCTGGACAAACGTCCGGACGGCGGTCTGGTGCTGGATCCCAACTTCATGCCCTGCAGCATCAGCGTCTCTGCCATTCCGACCCTCAAGCGCTTCCTCGGCGAATCGGCTGGCCTCGTGGCCGAGCGGGCTCGCAGCCTCTCCCAGCGCATCGCTGCGCCGGGACAGCAGGGGGTGGCCGATGTGGCCGAGTTCATGATGCTGCAACTGCTCAACCGGGCTCAGCCCCAGCTCTCCCATCTGGCGCGTCTTGGCACCCTGCACCCCGAGCGGTTGCACGAGGCACTGGTGCAGCTTTGTGGCGAGTTGATGACCTTTACCGACGAGTCCCGTCTGCCGCCCGAGTTCCCGGCCTATCGTCACGACGATCAGCAGGTGAGCTTCGAGCCGGTGATGCTGGCCCTGCGTCAGGCGCTCAGTACCGTGCTGTCGCCGCGCGCCGTCTCCATCCAGCTGCGCAAGCACCAGTACGGCGTCATGGTAGCCATGGTCAACGAGAGCGAGTTGATTGCCAGCGCCGACTTTGTGCTGGCGGTGCGTGCCCGCATGCCCCAGGAGCAGCTGCGCAAGCAGTTGCTGCAGCAGACCAAGGTGGCCTCCAGCGACAAGATCCGCGAGCTCATCAGCCTGCAGTTGCCCGGTATTCCACTGCTGCCGCTGCCGGTGGCGCCGCGCCAGCTCCCCTATCACGCGGGTTACAGCTACTTCCAGCTCGACCGGCAGAGCCCGGCCTGGCAGATGCTGGCGGTCAGCAACACCCTCGCCTTCCACATTGCCGGCGATTTCCCCGAGCTCGACATGCAGCTCTGGGCCATCCGTAGCCAGTGATCGCATCAAGGAAACAAGCAGAGATGACCACGGACATTATCAAGAACGAGCAACTGAGCGACCTGCTGTTCGATCATGCCGAGCAGCTGGACATGGACTCGGACTACTGGTTTCGCCTGCGCGGCCAGAGCATCAACCCGATGATCGATGCGGTGACCCCCTTGCTGGGGCTGGTGCAGCGGGTACGCCTGCTGTCGCGCTACGACCGGGTGCCCGAGCTCTACCAGCGGGTGGTGACCGAGATCCAGTCCATCGAACAGGAGCTGATGGCGCAGGGCTACGAGAACGGCGTTGTCCTCTCGTTTCGCTACATCCTCTGCACTTTTATCGATGAGGCGGTGATGGGACGTGACTGGGGTAGCCAGAGTGAATGGTCCCAACACTCCCTGCTGGCCCGCTTTCACAACGAGACCTGGGGGGGCGAGAAGGTGTTCGTACTGCTGGCGCGCCTGCAGGAGGACCCGGTGCGCTATCGCGACATTCTGGAGTTCATCTATCTCTGTCTGTGCCTCGGTTTCGAGGGGCGCTACAAGGTGATGAGCCAGGGCCGTGACGAGTTTGAACGGATCGTCAAGCAACTGCACAAGCAGCTGTCACCTGAAAGTGGCGGCGAGGCCCCCAGCGTGTTTCATCTTGATCTCGGTCAGCAGGCATCTCGCTACCAGCTGCGCAAGCAAGTCTCCCTGCGCACCCTGTTTATGGGCGGCGCGCTGATCCTGGCCATCATCTTTGGCCTCTATCACCACCAACTCGATAACCAGACCCAGGACGTACTGCGTCAACTGGGCGAATTATTAAAATAAAATACTAAGGAGAGCACGCCGTGATTCGTATAGAGCTACCGGTACTGGTGGAAAGACTCAACCCCATCTGCCGTCACATGCTGGAGGAGGCCGCAGCCCTCTGCGTCAATCATCAAGGGGCCGAGATCCGCATCGAGCACCTGCTGCTGAAAATGCTGGAGACCCCCCTCTGCGATGTGCGCCAGATCCTCAAACGGGCCGAGGTCGAGGTTGAAGAGTTAAAGAGCCTGCTGCAACCCTCGGCGGCCGATAACGGTTATGGTCAGGGTTATCCCTCCTTCTCGCCGCTATTGGTGGAGTGGCTGCAAGACAGTTGGTTGCTCGCCTCCGCCGAGCTGCAACACGGCCAGCTGCGCAGTGGCGTCATGCTGCTGGTGCTGCTGATGACCCCCCACCGTTACCTGCCGGGCTCGGTGACCCGTCTGCTTGCCAACGTCAATCGCGAACTGCTGCGCCAGCAGTTCGACGACTGGGTCAAAGATTCCGCGGAAACCCAGATTACCGTTGCGGCGAATGGTACTGCCACTCAGGCTGCATTGCCCGCGGACGCCAGCTTGCTGGCCCGCTTTACCGTCAATGTGACAGAACAGGCCCGTCAGGGGGCGCTTGACCCCGTACTCTGCCGGGATCACGAGATCGATCTGATGATCGACATTCTCTCCCGTCGCCGCAAAAACAACCCCATCGTGGTGGGGGAGGCCGGCGTCGGTAAAAGCGCCCTGATCGAGGGGCTGGCGCTGCGTATCGTGGCGGGTCAGGTACCCGAAAAGCTGCGCGGGGTCGAGTTGATGACGCTGGATCTTGGTGCCATGCAGGCGGGCGCTTCGGTCAAGGGGGAGTTCGAGAAGCGTTTCAAGGGGGTGATGCAGGAGGTCAAGGATGCCGTGCGACCTGTCATCCTCTTTATCGATGAGGCTCACACCCTGATTGGTGCGGGCAACCAGGCGGGCGGCATGGATGTCTCCAACCTCATCAAGCCCGCGCTGGCCCGGGGCGAGCTGCGCACCATCGCTGCCACCACCTGGGGCGAGTACAAGAAGTACGTTGAAAAAGATGCCGCCCTGTCGCGCCGCTTCCAGCTGGTGAAAGTGGGTGAACCCAATGCAGATGAAGCCACCGTGATCCTGCGCGGCCTGCGCAGCATCTACGAGAAGGCCCATGGGGTGCTGATTGACGAGGAGGCGCTGCAAGCTGCCGCCCAGCTCTCCGCCCGTTACATCTCCGGCCGTCAGCTGCCGGACAAGGCGATCGACGTACTCGATACCGCCTGTGCCCGGGTGGCCATCAACCTCACCACGCCGCCACGCGCCGTCAGTCACCTGCAAAACGAACTGCGCCAGCGCGAGCTGGAGATCCGTCAGCTGGAGCGCCAGAGCCTGATTGGTCTGGGTGACAACGATGAGCGCCTCGCTGAACTGCAAGCGGCCCAGCAGACCTGTCGTGACAACCTGCGTGAGCAGGAAGCCCGATGGCAGCAACAGCAGGGGCTGGTGCATCGGATTGTCGAACTGCGTGCCGCCCTGCTGGCGGATCAGCAGGATGAGATGCTGGCCAGAGAGGCGCTGGATCTCGCCGATGCGCCGCTCGATCCGCAAGCGGCCGCCGGGCAGCTTGCCGGGCTCGAGCGAGAATTGTCCGAGCTGCAACAGGGTGAGGTGCTGGTCTCTGCCCACGTCGACAAGACTCAGGTCGCCGCGGTGATAGCCGAGTGGACCGGGGTGCCGCTTAATCGCATCTCCCAGGGGGAGCTGGATGTGGTGACCCGTCTGCCGGAGTACCTTGGCGAGCTTATCAAGGGGCAGGATGTGGCGGTGGCTCACCTGCACAAGCACCTGCTGACCGCCCGCGCCGACTTGCGTCGTCCGGGCCGTCCGCTGGGGGCCTTCCTGCTGGTGGGGCCAAGCGGGGTCGGCAAGACCGAAACCGTGCTGCAGATTGCCGAGCTGATGTTTGGCGGTCGCCAGTATCTGACCACCATCAACATGTCCGAATATCAGGAGAAGCACACTGTCTCGCGCCTGATCGGCTCGCCGCCCGGCTATGTCGGTTTTGGCGAGGGGGGCGTGCTGACTGAGGCAATCCGTCAGAAGCCTTATTCCGTGGTGCTGCTGGACGAGGTGGAGAAAGCCCATCCGGACGTGCTCAACCTCTTCTATCAGGCGTTCGACAAGGGCGAGCTGGCGGATGGAGAAGGGCGGATCATCGACTGCAAGAACGTGGTCTTCTTCCTCACTTCCAACCTCGGTTTCCAGACCATCGTCGAGCATGCCGAGCAGCCCGATGTGCTGCTGGATGCCCTCTATCCGGAGCTCGCAGCCTTCTTCAAACCGGCGCTGCTGGCGCGGATGGAGGTGATCCCCTACCTGCCGCTCGGTCACGACACGCTGGTGCAGATCGTCGGTGGCAAACTCAACCGGCTGGTCAAGCTGCTCAAGGAGCGTTTCGGTGCGGAGGTGGTGCTGGAGAGCGAGGTTGCCGAGGAGATCCTGCTGCGGGCCAACCGCAGCGAGAACGGCGCGCGGATGCTCGAATCCGTCATCGATGGCGCCCTGTTGCCGCCGGTCTCCCTGCAACTGTTGCAGCGCCTCTCGGCCGGTGAGCCCATCAACCGGGTGCGCTTCTCGGTGGCCGATCACCAGTTTGTGGCCGAGGTGGAGGGCTGACCATGGAGCAAGCCCTCGCATTCGCCCTCGCGCTCACCTCGCAACGGGATGAACAACATCTCTGCCACTGGTGGAGCTCGACCCTCAATGCCAGCTTCCAGCCCAAAGGCTTGCTGCTTGGCATGCTGGATGTGAGCGGCCGTCAGCTGGAGTGCAAAGGGTGGGTCAAGGGGCAGGAGGTTGCGCTGGCGCTGGCGGTGGATGATTTCTCTCATCCCCTTGCCTATGTGCTGCACAAGGCGCAATCCCGCACCTGGGACTCCCTCCATGGTGGCGCTCGCATCGAGCATGCCGGTTTTCGTGAACTGCTGGCCAACCTTGGCCAGCCGTGCGGCCTGCACGCTTTTCCACTCAATGATGGCAACGGCAAGCCGTTTGCCGTGCTGGCGATGATGGACAGCGGCGATGTGCTGCAGGAGTGGGCGGCCCGCCCCGAGCTGGCCAGTCTGGCCCAGGTCTTTTGCAACCAGCTCACCCTGATCCGCGATCTGGGACGTAGCCGCCGGGATCAGAGCGTGCTGCGCGACTCCCTGCGTCAGATAAAGGGGGAGGGGGAGCGCCAGCGCCAGCATGAGAAGTTGCTGGGCGAGCAGTTGGTTGGCCAGTCGGCGGTGATACGCGGCCTGCGCGAGCAGATCGCCCAGGCGGGCCAGCACAAGCTGACCGTGCTCATTCAGGGGGAGACCGGCAGTGGCAAGGAGGTGGTCGCCCGGCTGGTGCATAAGTGCTCCGATCGCGCCAACAAGCCCTTCGTCGCCATTAACTGCGCCGCCATTCCGGAGAATCTCATCGAGAGCGAGCTGTTCGGTTATCAGAAGGGAGCCTTCTCCGGTGCCCTCTCCAACAAGACCGGGCTGGTGGCGCAGGCCAATGGTGGCACCCTGTTTCTCGATGAAGTGGGCGACATGCCCGCCGCCATGCAGGCCAAGCTGCTGCGGGTGCTGGAAACCCGCAGCTACCGGCCCCTTGGGGCAGAGCAGGAGTATCACTCCGATTTTCGCCTCATCGCGGCCACTCATCAGCCGCTGACCCGCCATGTGGAGGAGGGGCGGTTCCGTGCCGACCTCTACCATCGTCTCTGCCAGTGCCTGCTGCTGATCGCCCCGTTGCGAGAACATATCGAAGATGTGCCGCTGCTGTGCCAGCACTTTATGGCCCAGTTTGCCGCGCAGGATGACAAGGGACTGGCTGGCTTGCAGCGCAAGTTCCTCAAGCAACTGCAAAGTTACGACTTCCCCGGCAACGTGCGCGAGTTGCGCAACCTGCTGGAGGTGGCCTGTGCCCACACCCGTCACGGTGAAGAGGTAGGGCTTGGCGCCTTGCCACCGGAACTGCGGGATCGGGTCTGTGCCGAGCTGCCCGATGCGCTGGATGATTACAACCATATCCGCGATCTGCGCCGGGCCATGCAGCAGTACGAGGCATCGGTGATTGAAGCGCGCCTGCGCTACTTTCAGGGCAATCGCATGCTGGTGGCCGAGAGCCTCAATATTCCCAAGCGCACCCTGGATCACAAGTGCCAGAAACTGGAGGTGAACTGATGATCATCATGGGTTTGTTGCCCCTGCTGCTGGCGACCGGCAACGCAGTCCCCCCCCTCGATATGGCGGGTTGGCAAGCGTGTCGCCGCGAGCCATCCCCGCTGATCCGGCTCGCCTGCTATGACGCCCTTGGCAATGAGGCGACGCCATCAGGCAGCAAGGAGAGCACCAAGTCTCCGTCCTGGCTGGCGATAGCGGAGCAGGAGTTGGCACGAGTGCCCGATAGCCCCCCCTTCCTGTTGCGACAGGATGAGGAGAGCGGCACGGCGGTACTGACCCGTCCGGCCCTGCGCGGTGCCACCCTGGCGATCGGTTGCGTCAACAACATCACCCATATCCGCTTGCGGCTGGATGCGCCGTGGCGCGGGGAGAGTGTCGAGGTCGCGCTGGATGGACAAGCCACTCGCAGCAGTCAGAGCTGGTTTATCCGGGATCAGGGATGGCTGCTCGAATATGGCCGCGGTCTGCCCGCTATAGAGGAGCTCAAACGCTGGATTGGTCATCGTGAATTGCAGGTTCAGGCGGCCAACGGTGCCTTGCTGCGGGTCGATCTCGGCGGCCTGAAAGAGGCGCTGATACCGGTGCGCCAACAGTGTCGCTGGTAGGGGGGGGCAAATGAGCTATCAACACCCCTGGTGTAGCCGTCTGCTCACCAGCTTGCCGGATGCACAGATCAAAGGGGCTGTGCTGGCCGATGAACCGCGCTGGGACTATGTGGAGACCGAGCTGGTCAAGTTGGGCTCCCTTGCCCACAGCCAGGTCGATCTCAATGCGGTGGCCGAAGCCTGTCTGGGGTTGCTGGAGAGTCGCACCAAGGATATGCGGGTGTTGGCCCAGCTGTTGCGCTGCCTGCAACATCCGGCCAAAGCGACCCCGATGGGAGCGGCATTGAGTTTGCTGGAAGCCTGGATCAAGGCTTACTGGCTGTTGGCCTGGCCCGGGAATGCGGCTCAGAAGCAGCGATTGATGGTGCAGATCATCAAGCGCTTCGAGGGGGCCCTGCCGAGGGTGAGCGAGAGCGCTTCGGCGGCCGAGCTGGCTCAGTTGCTGGCGCAGGCTGAACAGCTGGAGGCCGTCTGGCTGGCCCAGTGCCCCGACAAGAGCGAGCTGCTGGATCCCCTGATGATGGGGTTGAAGCGGGCGCAGCGACAACAGGTTGTCCAGGCTCAGGCTGATGCCGGAACTCAACCTGCAAGCAGCGCTGTTGCAGCCACCGCCAGCGCGAGCAGCATGGCGAGCGCTATGGTGCTCAGTGGCAGCAGCAAGGGCTCCGGCATCGAGATTGACAGCTCCAACGATCGGGCATGGCGACAGACCCAGCTCAAGGTGGCGGAGCTGCTGATTGAGCGCCAGCCGGAGGCTGCGATCGGTTATCGGCTGCGTCGTCACGCCATCTGGGCCGGCATCACCACCCCGCCGATGACGGCGCAGGGGAACAAAACCCAGCTGGCCTCCATGTCGGTGGACATGGTGGATGAGTATCGCGCCGCCATGGGCACGCCAGATCTGGCGCTCTGGCAGCGCATCGAGCAGAGCCTGACGCTGGCCCCTTACTGGTTCGAGGGGCACAGGCTCTCGGCCGAGGTGGCCCAGAAGCTGGGATATGGCGCGGTGGCGCAGGCCATCATGGCGGAGCTGGATGCGTTTTTGCTGCGTCTTCCCGCGCTGCGGGATCTCACCTTCAGCGATGGTTCTCCGTTTCTCTCCTCCGAGTGCAGTCGCTGGTTGCAGCATGCCAAGAGTGGTGGAGGCGGCAGCGGACAGGTCGAGTTGGCCGAGGAGGTTGCCTTGCGTCATGGGGAGCAGGGGATTGCCGCCGCGCTCGCCCTGCTTGATGAGCGGATGGCACAGATGAAAGAGCCAAGAGCCCGCTTCCATGCCTTGCTGGTGCAGGCGGAGTTGTTGGAGCAGGAAGGCATGGAGGCGCTTGCGCGCCAGCAATATCAACACTTGTGGCAAGAGGCGAATCGCCTCGGGTTGTCGCAGTGGGAGCCGGGGCTGGTCAGCCGCCTGGCCCCCTATGGCGCTCATTTGCCGAACTAAGTGCCGAAATGAGTCATTGAGTCGGAGTTGGATCACATTTTATGTTCAAAACCATTTTTACCTTGTCGAGGCAACAGCTGCCGAAACTGAAACCCTCCTGGCCCCTGCTCGGTGCTGTGCTGTGGGTTGTCGCCCTGATCCTGGTGTGGTGGCTGGGGCCTCGCATCGAGATCCGTGATGCCAGGCCATTCGAGGCCTTGTGGGGGCGGGTGGTATTCACCCTGCTCTGGCTCTGGTTGCTGCTGGGGGTACTCTCCTGGCGGGTATGGCGCAAGATGAAACAGCTCAAGGCCGAGCGCCGGCATGAGGTGCTGCTGGAGCAGGATCCGGTCAAAGGGCTCATCGACAAACAGGCGCTGTTCCTCGATCGCTGGTTGCAAGCTCTGAATGAACACCTTGGCAAGGGGGCGCTCTACGCCATGCCATGGTATCTGGTGTTGGGGCTGCCCGGCAGCGGCAAGAGCAGCCTGATCCACCGTGCCAACCCGGCCAACAAACTCAATCCCAGGCTCGATACCGAACTGCGGGACGTGGCGCAAGGCCAGCTGGTCGATTGCTGGCTGGGGGAGCAAGCGGTGATGCTGGATCCGGCCGGTGTGCTGTTGTCCCAGACCGAGCAGGAGCCGGAGTCTCGCAAACATGAGCGGCTCTGGCTGCATCTGCTGAACTGGCTCAACGAGCATCGTCGTCGCCAGCCCCTCAATGGTCTGGTATTGACTGTTGATTTGGCGTGGTTGTCTGCGGCCAGCGTGGCCGAGCGCAAGGCCTATGCCCAGCTGATGCGTGCCCGGTTGCAAGAGGTGTCGGCCACCATGAATACCCGGCTGCCGCTCTATGTCACCTTCACCAAGCTCGATCTGCTGCGCGGCTTTGATGTGGTCTATGAACAGCTGGATAAAGAGGCCCGTGACGCCGTGCTGGGGGTGACCTTCAACCCCGGCAGCAGTCAGGGCAAATCCTGGCAGCAGGATCTGGCGCTGTTCTGGGATCAGTGGGTCGACAACCTCAACCGCAATCTGCCCGAGATGATGCTGGCCCGGCTCGATGCCGCCCAGCGCAACGCCCTCTTCTCGTTTGTCCGTCAATTGGCGGGTCTCAAGGATTATGTGACCAGCCTGCTCGATGAAACCCTGACCATTGAAGAGAGCAAGCCACTGCTGGTGCGCGGCGTCTATATCAGCTCCGTTTATCAGCAAGGTGTCCCGTTCGATGCCTTTGCCCAGGCCGCTTCCCGGCGTTACAGCTTGCCCGAGCCGATCCACTCCGCCCTGCGCGGGGAGTCCAACACCTATTTCGTGCGCAAGCTCTTCTCCTCGATCATCTTCCCGGAGGCCCATCTGGCCGGAGAAAACCGGCTGCATACCCTCTATCGCCGCCGCCGGATGACCATTGGCCTCGGCTGTTTGTCGCTCTTCTCTGCCGCCCTGATCGGTGGCTGGCACTACTTTTACCGGGTCAACGAGGAGGCGGGTCGCAATGTACTGACCAAGGCGCAGGCCTTTATGGAGACGAATGAGGTGGCCGATGCCCACGCCTTCGGGGTGAGCCAGTTGCCGCGTCTCAACCTTATTCGCGAGGCGACCCTCTCTTTTGGCAACTACCGGGAACGCATGCCGCTGGTGGCGGATCTCGGCCTCTATCAGGGGGACGAAATTGGCCCCTATGTGGAGGGATCCTATCTGCAACTGCTGAGTCTGAGCTTTCTGCCGGCCCAGATGCAGGGGCTGCTGGACGATCTCGACCAGGCGCCGGCTGGTAGCGAGGAGAAGCTCGCCATTCTGCGGGTGATGCGGATGCTGGATGATGCCTCTGGTCGCAACAAGGAGCTGGTGGAGCAGTACATGGCCAACCGCTGGCAAAAAGCGTTCCCGGGGCAGGGGGCAGTGCAGGAGCAGCTGATGGGGCATCTTGACTATGCCCTCGATCATACCGACTGGCATGGCGCTCGCGCCGCTCGTGATCAGGCCGCCATCACGGCATTTTTGCCGTTCAAGGAGCCGGTGTATGGCGCCCAGCGGGAGCTCGGTAAGCTGCCCATGTATCAGCGGGTCTATCAGAATCTGGTGGTGAAGGCGGGCGATGTGCTGCCGCCTGCTCTCAACGTGCGTGACGAGGTGGGCCCCGCCTTTGATACCGTCTTTGCCCTGCGCAACGAGAGTGCCGGTCAGGTGCCGCGTCTGCTGACCTGGCCCGGTTTCAGCGATTTCTTCCTCAAGCAGGACAAGGCGCTGCTAGACCTGACCGCCATGGATGCCTGGGTACTGGGCCAGCGCAAGCTGAGCCAGTTGAGCGAGGCCGATCGCAAGGATATCACCCGTCAGGTCAACGATCGTTACGTCACCGATTACGTCAACCAATGGCAGACGTTGCTGACTAACCTTGACATCCAGCCTCTCTCCAGCCCCGAGCAGGCGCTGGATGTGCTCTCCACCATTACCGGTAATGACCAGCCGTTCCTGCGGGTGCTGGCCGCACTGGATGATAACACCCGTATTCGCAAACTGTCCGATGTGGAAGGGGATCCGGCACAGGCACTCACGGCGCGTATCGGTCGACCCTTTATGGCCACCAACGGTGTCTTGACCAGCCGTGGCGAGCAGGGGCCGCTGATTTCGGAAGTGAACCAGAAGCTGATTGAGCTGCAGCATTATATGGAGCTCATCGTCAATGCCACCGAGCCGGGACAGTCAGCCCTCAAGGTGGTGCAGTTGCGTCTGGCCAACAAGTATGCCGACCCGGTCTTTGCTCTGCAGCAGTATGCCCGTGGCCTGCCAGACCCACTCAATCGCTGGGTGGGGCAGCTGGCGGATCAAAGCTCGCAACTGGTGGTCGATCTGGCGATGTCATCCCTCAATCAGGAGTGGCAGGAGAAGGTGTTGGCACCGTTCAACAGCCAACTGGCAGATCGTTATCCGTTTAACCCGGGCTCAGCCAAGGATGTGCCGCTCTCAGAGATGGAACGTTTCTTTGCCCCCGGCGGCACGCTGGACAGCTTCTATCAGGTCAACCTCAAGCCGATGGTTGAAGGCGGGCTGATGGAGGGTGAACTGAGCTCACCCATTCAGGCCGAGCTGGTCAAGCAGCTGGATCGCGCGGCGCGCATCCGCCAGACCTTCTTCAGTCAGCAGGGCAATCTGGAGGTGCAATTTGCCCTCGAGCCCATCGAGCTCACCGCCAACAAGCGGCGTAGCGTGCTCAATCTGGATGGCCAGTTGCTGGAGTATGCCCACGGTCGTCGCAACAAGATCCCGCTGGTGTGGCCAAACACCATGCGCGACGGGGCCGAGAGCAAGATCACCCTGGTACCGGCTGCTCGTGAACGGTCGCCGCGCAGCGAAGGCTTTGTCGGACCCTGGGCCATGTTCCGCCTGATGGACAAGGGGGAGCTGACCCGGGTCAACGACGCCACCTTTGATGTCCGTTTTCCAGTGGATCACGGCGCCATGACCTATCGGGTCTATACCGACAGTGCCCAGAACCCCTTTACCGGCGGCCTGTTCAGCCAGTTCAGATTGCCTGAATCCCTCTATTGATCATGCAGGGGGGCATACGAGCCCCTCTCATCTTGGAAGCCGATATGTCACAGAATCAACAAGGCCAGCAGGCATTGAAGGTGGGGCGAGACCCCAGAATGTTGCCGGAATACGAGGCGCTGCGCGCCGAGATCAACAAGCTCAGTCACGCCTCCCGCCCCGAGGTGGATTGGGTCCGGATCCATCAGCTCGCCAGTCAAATCTTTGAAAAGCACGGGGTGGATCTGCAGACCGCCATCTACTTCACCCTGGCACGATCCCGGCTGCAGGGATTGAGTGGCTTTACCGAAGGGTGCGAGTTTCTCGCCAATCTGATCGTCACCCAGTGGGAGAGTGTCTGGCCGCCGTTACACCAGGAGCGGGCCCGTATCGAGATGCTCGACTGGTTTATCGCCCGCATCAGCGACGTGATCCGCCAGTACCAGATCAGCCACGAGGACAAGCGGCTGATCTACCGCTGCGAGCGTGCACTGCAACTCATCAGCGAGAAGTTGCACAACGTCGGCCTCAGTCGCATTCCCCGGGTCGAGAATCTGGTGCACTTCATCGAGGGGTACACCCATCTGTTTGACGAGACAGAGATCGTCATCGTCTCCGATGAGCCGGGACTCAAGGAGGAGCTGCAGATCCCGCCGATGGTCTTTTTCAAGCCGGATATTGAGCAGAGCCACGGCAGCGTGGCTTCGGCATCGACCCCGCACCTGCCTCAGGGCAGCATTCTGGTGGGGCGCGAGAAGGGACAGGTCAAGCCGACTGTGCTCAAGATCGAGCCGCATCGAAAACAGCGGCCCGCCTGGTTCTGGTTTGGTTGTGGCCTGCTCAGCTGCGCTTTGCCCATGATGGGGTGGTTTGGGTGGCAACATCAGCAGCAGGAGAAGGCTATCGCGGCGCAACGGCTGCAACAACCCGCCGCAGCGCTGCCACAGGCCCTCAGTTATGACGATATTCGCCAGGCACGTATCGTACTGGGGGAGCAGACCCTGCAGGGGATGGAGAACGAGTTGGTGTCACGTTATCAGGCCCAGTTGGACCGACTGGAGCGGGCCTCTCCCCTCTACTGGTACCGTTATGGCGATGGGCTGCGCAATTCGCTGCAGATGCTCTATCCCGACTCGCTGGCGGTCAAGGCCCTCGACAAACAGTGGCAGACCGCGCTGGCTGGCCAGCAGGGTGACCTCAACCGGGTGCCAACCTATCTCGAGGCCCGCGCCGGGGTCGATGCCCTGATCGCTCAACTGCTGGAGCTGGAGCGTCAGCGCAAGACAGTCACGATTTCCTACCTCAAATCCCAGCTCTACGAGGTGCAAAAGAACCTGATGCAGGGCATCCCGTTCAGTGTGCGACTGAGCGAACTGGAGGCTCGAAAAGCGTCGCAGGAGCCTATTACAGCCGCCGAGCTGAAAGGAATAGAGAGTGACTTGCAAGCCCTCAATATTCGGCTTTACCAACTACAGCATGGGTTACCTGATAGTTGATTACTCTGTGTTACGCAATATTTTGCGCACGATATGGAGTGTTTAACTATAGGTGCAACATTTGGCAGGGAAATTGCTAAGTTTGCGCAATTCCTTGCTAACAGCCCACCCTGTTGTTTATCGAAAAATGGTAACTGGCTGATTTTATTTGGTTAATTTTACCGATGCTGAATGGCATAGCCTGTGCTGTGGCCTGTTCTGTTTATTCGTTGTTTATCAAAAGTCCCTGTGCCCGGAGCGTTTCACCGGCTGTCACAGGGGCAGAGGGAGGATGCCGTTGCGTCTCCCCGCTCATATGGAGAATGACTATGTGTCCCGCTATCGCACTGCTCGGTGACATTGGCACCGACCACGATGGCTTTCCACCGACCCCGGTGATAGCTGCCAGTCCTGACGTGTTCCTCGATGGCAAGCCTGTGGCCCGTCAGGGTGATCCACTGGCACCCCACGACAAGCCCAACAATCCACCTCACCCGCGCAGCATCGCCGGAGGCGTAGGGTCTGTGCTGGTCAATGGCAAACCTATCGCTATAACCGGCACCGCGGTGGATTGTGGTGGCGTAGTGATTGGTTCCGGTAGCGGACAGGCCGGTTAGAGAGTGCTGTCACTGTTTTGATCGGTTATGAGGTAAGGCCGTCAATGATGGCTTTATCTCATCATCGAACCACCAAGTAGCGCGCCGCGGGCGTGCGGTAGCTATGGAGAAGGCACAAGATGGCCAATAGCACAGGATTACAATTTACCGCCAAGGTGGGGGCGCTGCCCGAGAGCACCTTCGTGGTGGCCAGTTTCCAGCTGGATGAGGGGCTGAACCGGCCGTTCAATCTGCAGCTGGAGGTGGCCAGCAGCCAGCCTGATGTCGACTTTGGCGCCGTGCTGGACCAGCCGAGCGAGCTGATGGTGTGGTACAACGGCGAGTTGCAGCGTCGGGTGTGCGGGGTGGTCAGTGACTTCGCGCAGGGTGACAGCGGCTTTCGCCGTACCCGTTACAGCCTGCAAGTCAAACCGGCCCTGTGGCGACTGGGGCTGCGCCAGAACTCCCGCATTTTTCAGGCGCAGAAGCCTGACGAAATCCTCAGTATCCTGCTGCAAGAGCACGGCATCACCGATTACGCCTTTGCCCTGAAAAACGAGCATGCCCAGCGGGAATACTGCGTCCAGTACCGCGAAACAGACCTCGATTTCGTGAACCGCCTCGCTGCTGAAGAGGGCTTGTTCTACTTCCACGAATTTGAAGCGGGCAAACACCGTATCGTCTTTGCCGATGACGCGGCAGCCCTGACTGCTGGCCCCGAGCTCTTTTTCAACCTTGGCAACCGCTCGCTGGAACAAGGGCCTTACGTGCGCCAGTTCCACTACCGCGAGGCGGTGCGCCCCTCGGATGTGGAGCTGAAAGATTACAGCTTCAAGACGCCGGCTTATGGCCTCTCCCACAAAAAGCAGGGTAGCGATCTCGAGCATCAGCGCGATACCTATCAGCATTTTGACTACCCGGGTCGCTACAAGCAGGACGGCAGCGGCAAGGCCTTTGCCCAGCACCGGCTCGATGCCCTGCGCAACGATGCGGTGGCGGGCAGTGGCAAATCCAACAGCGCCGCATTGCTGCCGGGTCAGCACTTCTCGCTGACCGAACACCCCAACGGCAGCCTCAACACCGACTGGCAAATCGTCCATATTCGCCACACCGGTGAGCAACCGCAGGCGCTGGAGGAAGAGGGCGGCAGTGGCCCGACCGTCTACCACAACGAATTTGGCGTAGTGAAGGCGAGCACCACCTGGCGCGCCCGTATCGGCAGTCCCGAGGCACCCCACAAGCCGATGGTGGACGGCCCGCAAATCGCTATCGTGGTTGGCCCCGAGGGCGAAGAGATTTACTGCGACGAGCATGGCCGGGTCAAGCTGCAATTCCCGTGGGACAGATATGGCAGCTCCAACGGCCAGAGCTCCTGCTGGGTGCGAGTGAGTCAGGGCTGGGCCGGTGGCCAATATGGCATGATGGCCATCCCGCGCATCGGCCACGAGGTGATTGTCTCGTTTTTGGAAGGGGACCCCGACCAGCCCATCGTGACGGGTCGCACCTTCCATGCCACCAACCGGCCACCTTACGACTTACCGGCCAACAAGACCCGCACCGTGCTGCGTACCGAAACCCACAAGGGCAAGGGCTTCAACGAGCTGCGTTTTGAAGACCAGGCTGGGCAGGAAGAGATTTATATCCACGGTCAGAAAGACCTGAACGTCCTTATCGAAAATGATGCGGCCTGGCACATCAAGCACGACGAGCACCGCGATATCGACAACGAGCGGGTGACCCGTATCAAGGCCAACGACCACCTGACGGTGGAGGGTGAGAAGCGTGACCAGATCAAGGCGGACTATTCGCTGACGGTGGATGCCTCCATGCATCAGAAGCTGGGTCAATCCCTGCTGGTTGATGCAGGTCAGGAGGTGCATCACAAGGCTGGTATGAAGATCGTGATGGAGGCCGGCGCCGAGTTGACCCTCAAGGTGGGCGGCAGCTTTGTGAAGCTCGATGCCGGTGGCGTCACGCTAAGCGGTGGATCCATCAAGATGAACTCCGGCGGTAGCCCGGGCTCTGGCTCCGGTTGGGCTGGGCAGATGCCGATCCAGCCCGGTGCGGTTGAGGTTGTTGCTCCCCCTGTGCCTATGGATCCGGTGCGCCAGATTGCAACGCTCAAATCGGCAGAGCCGGTCTGCGAGATTTGTGAACAACTGGCCAAGGGGGAGAGCCAGTAATGGTTTTGCCAGAGCTTGATTTGGCCAAAGGGGTGCATCTCTATCTGTTGCTAGATGGCGGGCAGATCCCCGAGCTTGAACGGCAGTTGTTTGAGTTAACCGATAGCCCTGTTTACCAGCCAATTTATCTCTACGCCCCATGGGATAGTCTGCGGGAGGTCTCGCCCTGTCTGGTTGAGGCCAGCGAGCTCTTGCTCGGCTGGTTCAAGAGCCTGCCCGCCAATGCCGGATGGCTGCTTGCCTCGCCTTTGACGTTATTGCCGCTGGCTGACCAGTTGCGCCAGCTTATCGAGGTCGAAAGTCCCTATGGCAGCCGCATTTTGCTCAAACTGGCAGCGCCAGAAACCATGGCATGTCTATTGGTGGATGCGGATCCTTGGTATTGGCGAGGGATCACACAGGTCTGGCTGCCAACCCGTACAGGTTGGCTCCATTGGCAGGTCAAAGAGGCACTTGCCGAGCCGATTGGCGATACATGCAGACTGACCGATGCACAGTGGGCACGTTTGAGTGACGTGAGCTGGCAAAACCAGCTGGATGCAACTTATCACCACATGGCGCACTGGTTTCCTGCCCGATTGGAGCAGCAGCCCGATCCGCAGAACTGGATTGCCCGCTGGGCCGAGCAGGCCTATCAACTTGGATTTCAGACCGAACGCGACCTGCTGCTGTTTTTCAATGTGCTCGGATTTATCGGCGAGGAATGGTGGCAGGGGGATGGCTATCCGACGCTGACCAAACTGCTGACAGCGCCTTCGGCACAGACCCCGTCACAACGTGTTGAACAAGCTGCCAGCTGGGCAGAGCAGCACGTCATTGCACAGGAAAGAACCTCATGAGCACCCCGAATCAAGCAGCTGGCGCTGCCGGCAACAAGGATTGCAAAAGCCCGGTTGGCACTTGCCCTTTTAAAAACAAAGAAATTGCTCTGGTGCCGGTGCGTTATGCCCTGGATGAGCTCTTTGACGCGCCAGCTAAACAACCTCATCCCTTGCCATCGAAAGGGTTTAAAGGTGCTCTGGCTCTAAAGGCAACTCCCTACACTTTGCGCCAACTGCGCGATGGCTGGCTCTATGTCTTTGATGAAAAAACAAAAATGCTCGATGAGTATGAGGTCAAAGGCAGCCAATTTATTCACGAGAGCAAGGGAAGCAAGGGGCATCTGCTTTATCCGGCCAACCACAAGGTGGCGATGGCCTTCTCCCATCAGCGCTGGACCGAGCGGCTGAAAAAGGCGTATCGCAAAGAGAGCGGCCTGCGCAGCAAAGGGATGCGCTCTTTCAATCTGCTCTCGCTGGCCAGCAAGATGGGGGGCGAGCATGCGGGATTGCTCGATCTGCTCTCTACTCACGTAGCCGACATGGGCTTGCCTAACAAGGGATTCGTTAACAGCTGTGCCCCCCTCAAGGCTCCCGCGGGTGTTGAACCCGGCAAGCTGTGGCACGACAAACCCGCAGGCTCACCGGAGGCTAGCAAGGCTGGCATACCAGATTTGAAGAGTGCTCTGGTAGTGGCACTCGATGACCACATCTCGGATATGCACGATGTGACCGAGCGCCTGAGCGACATCATCCTTCGCTATGAACATCCCTTTAATGACGACAACACCCGCCACCGCTGGACCATGGCCGGTATCACCGAGATGCTGGCTCTGCCACAGCTTGATGAGAGCAGTTTGCCGGTCTCAGCCAGGGGCGACCGTCTGGCGACCTTCAAGCTCAAGAAGCAGTTGCAGTCATATCTGGTTGCCAAACATGACTACAAAGAGCGTCAAGGGAGTGGTAATCACTACATTGACCTCGGTGCCGAGCAGCGCCTGATGGCGCAGCATGCTGAACTCAAGCTGCTGGGCCTCAACCCCGACAAGTGGGCCAGCTGGCCCGGGGTGCGTTTTGATGATGAGGTGAACTGGTCTGGGTTGGAAGGGATTATCCAGCAATACGCGCAAGGGGTGGATGCTCTGCGTCCGCGCTGGTTGGCGACCTATGACGATGCCCTGCAGCTATTGCAGGCGTTACCGACCTCCCCTTTGCTGTTGGGGTTTGATAGCCAGACGGAGGATGCCCAGACCTTCTTGCTGGCCAGCAGTAGTCAATGGCTCTTTAGCCTGTTTTTTGTCCCCGATACCCAACGGGGGGCCGCATTGACCAAGGCATTGAAAAAGGGGGCGCTGCCCGCGCTGGCACACTACGGCTTTGATATCGAAGTTAAAAAAGAGCTCGAGAACAATCCCGGTTGGATTGGGGTGGGCAATATTACCGGTGTCGCCAATGCGCTGGCGGCGATGGAAGCGATAGCCAGTAACCATCTTCTGAGCGATAGCAAGCTGTTTGGCGGGTTCCATGAGGCGGCCAAGGCGACCATGAGCGCACTCAAAGCGGCCATCGCCGGGGCGGCCATCAAGCCATGGCAACAGCTCAGCGAGTTGCTGCATCCCCATCTGCTCAGCGGTGAAAAACTTGGCCGCACTCTGAGTCTGGTGGTACTCGAATCCATTCACACCGGCCAGCAGGTGCGCATCAACTCCGCGTTTGTGGCCGAGAGCAAAGCCTTTGTGGCTCAGGTGCAGGGCAACCTGCTCGGCAAGTTGGCAACGCCCGGCAAGATAACAGAGGGCCACCTTGGCCGGATGAAGGCAGCAGGCGCCGAGTGGTCGCAGCTGAAATGGCCCCGCCTGCTATTGCTGGAAGGTGGTTTGCAGCAGGATTTTGAGCGCAAGATGGCAAGCTACCTCAATTTGCAGCGGCAAGGGGCGAAAGGGGCGCAAGCGGCTGTCAAGGTGTGGCAAGAGTGGGGCAACTTTGGCGGGTTGGCGGCCCTGCTCAATATCGCCAACCTGACGGTGGCGCTGCAAGGGTATGACGAGAGCGCGCGCAAACTGCAGGGCAACCCTGCCGCCCAGCTGGAGCTGAACCGCAATCTGGCCTATACCGCCGCCTGGACTGGCAGCGCCATGGTGGCCATCAAGCAGGGGCAGGTGGTGGTGCCTTCACACTTACTTAATCAACCCTTGGCGGATGCAAGAGCAACAAACCCCGCTCTGGTGCGTCGCTTTACCCTTACCACCGGCTGGATGACCGGGCTGGGGCTGCTGGCGGCGGGGCTGGAAGCGTGGGAGACCGGCATCAAGCTACTGGATGATACCAACTCCGATATTGAAAAGGTTGGTTACGGGTTAAAGCTGGGTGGCTTGGGGGCGCAGGGGTTTGCTATGGGACGCTCTCTTATGCTGTTGGGTCGAGGTGCATCACTAGGTGCAATCTGGGCCCCTTGGATGGTTGCCGCTATCGGTATCGGCAGCCTGCTCTATCTGGCCGCCACCGTGATATTGGCCCGCTACAGTCGCCTGCCTATTGAGCGCTGGCTGTTGCAATCCACCTGGGGTACCAAACCGGCCGGGTGGCCAGCGGCTGAAGAGCTGCTTCAGTATGAACGGGTTGCCTGTCAGCCGACGGTGGAGCTCAAGGAGGGGATGTTAACCGTTGCGCTGCCGCCGCACCTGCGCACTATCACCTTACAGTTGTCGATAAAGCAGCTTGGCTATCAACTTGCCAAGCAGAGCTATCCTGCCTCCGTGCTAACTCCGGTGCTGGGCCCTGCGCAAGAGGCCGCCATCAAGGTGACCAGCCAAGAGGCAGGACAGGTGACACTGGCGGTCGCCGCCAATCAGGGAGATGAACTGCGGTTGCAGATAGGTTACCCGGCAGCGGAGAGTTTAAGTGGCCAGCCCTTGCGCTTTATGGCCCGTGGCACCCTGGCCAAAGGGGTGGTTTTGACCGCTGAAATCGATGATAAACTGCCCGCCCAGGGCACCTTGATAGAGTTGAAATAAGATGAGTGACACCACAGAGCACAAGCAGAACGCAGAGAGTGCAGAAGCTGATGGCGCCAACCACTACTACAGCGAGCAATACCTTGAATTGCAAAAGGAGCCTGTTTTATATGAGTGGCATATTGACCATGCCCCGCGAGCAGCATGGTCATCGTCACTGTTAATGGGTGGTGTGTGTTGGCTAATTGCATTAATGGTTTTTATTAATAGCGATAGTCAGAACCCCTGGCCGTTAATTTGGGTGCTTTTAATACTGGGTGTGTGGGGTGTTATTTTTTCGCGGTACTTAACTGACCCCAACCAGCTCTATCACTACCGAATGACTGCCAAGGGGATCTACTACACCCAGCAGGACAAGATCCCGGAAGTGGCTTACACCATTGCACGCGGGATTGGTGGCTTGTTGATTGTGGGTAGCATCATTGCTGTCGGCTTGGTGGGGCCGCTGGCATTGGCCGGTGCAGGTGCGGGTGCATTTCTGGCCTTTAAAATTACCAATATGAAACCAAGAGTGTTTCATAGTGGCTGTCAGTTCAAAGGTTTTGGTGGTCTTTCCATATTTAGAGATGTTTATGGGATCAAAATTATAGAGATGCCAAGAGAGACGGGGCAGTACGGCATTGTGTTAACACACAAGGAAGATTATGAACGCGTGCTAAATGATTTAGCTCGTTCACTCCCTGACTATCAAATTACCGAAGCCAAGTCGCGCAAAGAGTTCGGTTATTAAGCCATGGGGCAGAGAGGCTGCAATTCAGCTTATCTGCCCTTTGATTGACCAATAATGGTGCCACCTGCAGGCGCAGCGCTTTGTGGCAAGAGCAACCTTTACCAGTGGAGTGGTCTTGACCGTAGAATCTGATATCACACTGCCAGTGAAAGGCACCATCATAAGGTTGCAATAACATGAGTGAAACAACAGAACAGTCTCAGAACGCAGAGGCTGATGGCGCCAACCACTACTACAGCGAGCAATACCTTGAATTGCAAAAGGAGCCTGTTTTATATGAGTGGCAGATTGACCATACCCCGCGAGCTGCATGGTCATCGTCACTGTTAATGGGGGGCGTGTTTTGGCTTATTGCGTTAGTGACTTTCATCAATGGCAATAGTCATAATGCGTGGTCTTCACTTTGGTTTTTTTTTGGTCTTTGGGGTTATATCTGTTTTTTACTGTCGATATTTAACTGACCCCAATCAACTCTATCACTACCGAATGACAGCCAAGGGGATCTACTACACCCAGCAGGACAAGATCCCGGAAGTGGCTTACACCATTGCACGCGGGATTGGTGGCTTGCTGATTGTGGGTAGCATCATCGCAGTAGGCTTGGTTGGCCCGCTGGCGCTTGCCGGTGCAGGTGCAGGTGCATTTCTGGCTTTTAAAATCACCAATATGAGGCCGGAAATAAAGTATTTAGGTGCACTTTATACCGCAGAAGGAACATTGAAGTCATATAGAAAGGATAATGCGTTCATTATTGAAAGTTCACCTTTTAAATTAATTAATCACATAGTGATTAACTGCAATGATGGTGATTTTGACAATGTTTACAAAATAGCCAGGCAGTTCACCCCGAATCATAATGAAAGAGAAGTCTTTACGTATCGTGAGTTCAGAGGGTGAACAGGTAGAGAGGCTGTGTTGATACGGCCTCTCTACCTGCTCAGAGGCCAAATAAAGAGTTGAAATAAGATGTGCGACGCCACAGAACGGCAGAGCGTAGAGAGTGCAGAGGCTGATGGCGCCAACCACTACTACAGCGAGCAATACCTTGAGTTGCAAAAGGAGCCGGTTTTATATGAGTGGCAGATTGATCATCGGCAGAGGTTGGTGAGAGAGATGGCTGCGGGTTTATGCGGTTTACTTTGGTTTAATGATTTTTATTAACGGTGATAATGAGCATGACTGGCAAATAACCCTCATGTTTCTGGTGTTTGGTGTATTAGGAGCACTTCAAGGACGTTATATTTTTTCACCTAATCAACTCTATCACTACCGAATGACCGCCAAGGGGATCTACTACACCCAGCAGGACAATATCCCGGAAGTGGCTTATACCATTTCTCGCGGCATTGGTGGTTTGTTGATTGTGGGCAGCATCATCGCTGTGGGTCTGGTGGGGCCGCTGGCACTGGCCGGTGCAGGTGTCGGTGCATTTCTGGCCTTTAAAATAACCAATATGAAACCTCAAATAAATCATTATGGTTGTAAGTTTTCCAAAAAAGCTGACATCACCATTTATAGAGGTGTATATGGCATTGATATATTTGGTCGGCCATTTGACTCTGAGGGGCATGCAACCATATTCACTAACGCGCAAAAATACGAAAACGTATTGAATGATATTATTGGTTTCTTACCTGAACATAAATTGATAGAGGTTTCGACGCGCAAAGAGTTCGGTTATTAATTCAGGGCGAAGAGGCTGTAATTCAGCTTCTTTGCCCTTTGATTGACCAATAACGGTGCAATTTGCAATAGCGCCTGTTTTATTCTCATTTTTTCACTCTGCGAAGGATTTCCCATGACATATCGAGTCTTATGCCTGGCAGTGGCAGTCAGTGTGCTTGCAGCCTGTTCTTCCACTGCCCCACGTACTGACGCCGAGCTATCCCAAGCTGCAAAGCAGGGGGATGGCCGCGCCCAATATGAGCTGGCCAGACGGCTGGCAACCCAACCCGATTACCCCAATGCCATGCACTGGATGCAGCAAGCGGCTGAGCAGTCGGGCCCCTTGGCTGCCGATCAGCAGATCCGCGCCAACGCTGCGTGGCAAGTGGGTGACTGGTATCAGGCCGGGCTCGGTGAGCCCAAAAATCCGGCGCTCGCTACCCAGTGGTGGCAACGCTCTGCGCGGCTTGGCAACACCCATGCCAGTTATCGACTGGGCGTGATGTGCCAGGAGCAGCATCAAGGCAAACTGGTGAGTTACTGCCTCGACTGGTTCGAGCAGGCCGCCAAGCGGGATCATGCTGACGCTCAGCTGGTACTGGCCCGCTGGTACAGCACCCAACCGGGGGCCGATACGGATGCCGTCAAGTGGCTTGAACGGTCCGCAGAGCTTGGCAACCGTGATGCCCAGTACCTGCTGGGCGAGCGCTATGCGCAAGGTAAAGGGGTCGCCAAACGGCCGGATCTTGCGCAGCGCTGGAACGACAAGGCAGCAGCCCAGCAGCAACCGGACGCTTTGCTAAAGCAAGCCAGACAGGCCGCCCCTATCCATGGGTTCGCTGCCTATCAACGGGCTGCCAATGCCGGTTCTGCTGAAGCCGAGCTCTGGCTTGGCCAGGCTTATCTAGCCGGGGAGTTGGTATCAGCAGACCCTGCTTTGGGCCGTTACTGGCTGGAGCTGGCCGCTGCACACGGTTCCCATGAGGCCGAATATCAATTGAGTTTGCAGCAGGTAGACCGGGAGCAGCAGATCCACTGGTTAATGCGTGCTGCTGACGGTGGTGTGACCAGGGCATGGTTCGATCTGGCAGCACTGCAGCAGGAGCAAGGTGAACTGGAGCAGGCCAGAGCCAGCTATGCCAAGGCCGCCCGGAAAGGGAATAGGGCTGCACTCTATGCCTACGGTGAAATGCTGCGTTTGGGGCAAGGGGGTAAAGAAGATTACGCGTTGGCACTCAAGCAGTATCGGCAGGCGGCCCAACAGGGTGATCGTATGGCGCAATACCGGATGGGAACCATGCGTGAAGAGGGACTGGGGGCTCCGCGTAACCGGGTACATGCCTATGCCTGGCTGTCATTGGCAGCAACAGAAGGGATGCCGGAGGCGGTGCAGGCTCGCGACGAGCTGGAAGCAGCGATGACCAAGCCGGAGGTCAAACAGGCGCAGAAACTGTCGGAGCACTGGTTTGGCAAGATGCCATCACCGGTGGGGAAAAGCTAAACAGCGTAGCTGCGGGCTCCGGCCTGTTTCTGAATCGAGGTCAGAACGATACGATTGCGGCCCCTCTTCAGCGGGAAGAGGGGCCGCAATAGTGTTCCCAGGCGGGCCGAGTTAGCCGAGGCTGGCCCAGGCCAACCGCAGTTTCAGTCCCGGGCCCGAGCTCCAGCCAGTGGTGGTGCTCACCACTTTACCCTGCTTGATGATGAGGAAGCTGGGGGTGACGCTCACCTGCCAGCGGGCGGCAAGGTCGCCATGCTCATCATTGTGGGTCGGGAAGGTCAGCCCCTTCCTGGCTATCCCCTGCTGCAACCTGGCTGGGTCGCCGGAGCGCAGCGCCACTGTCAGCACGTTTTCGCCGTCTCGCCATAGCTGCTCCACTGTCGGTGTGGTAACACGGCAGACTGCACACCAGCTGGCCCAGTAATAGATCAGCAGTGGTCTGTCCCGGCTCATTGTCTGCAGGTCGGCCAGAGTGCCATCTTGCAGCAGCAGTTTAGGCAGCGGGCTTCCCTCTGGCAGCGCTGGACTGCGCCAGAGGTCCAGCGCTGTCGAGATAATCACCGCCAACAGCAGCAGCCAGAGGGCTTCCTTGCTCCAGCGGCGCAGACGGAGGATCCGGGATGATGTTGCTGTCATGACTGCCCCTTGATGACCAGTGCGTTTTTGACGTTGCCCCCGAGCGCTATATGAGGGAGAGCAGCCGATTGCCGATAATTTCCCCCTTGCGCTGCGGGTATGCCCCGCTCTTCCGGCTGGGTCTGTATGAGCAGGAGATACCTCATCTTGTTTCTCCTTGAACAGGGGCGTGCGCAGCTTGCTCCAGAGTGGCCAGCAGAGTTGCACGATCCAGCAGCGGAGAGAGGATCGCGCCACCTGGTAGCCCGGGGCCATAGATTTGGTTGAAAGGAATGGCCACACTGCCGCGTTGGCGCAAGAAGCCGGCGATGCTGTCGGAGGGACGGCTCCAGTCCCCGCGCAAGGCCACCACATCGGGGGCACTCAGGGCTCGTTGCACATCATCGCGCAGCAGCACGTTGAATTTGTTGGCTTTGCAGGTGATGCACCAGTCGGCGGTCACATCGACGAAGACCCGCTTGTGTTGTGCCAGGGCGTCCTGGATGGCCAGCTCCGAGAGAGGCTGCCAGTTGACGTTATCCTGTGGTGGTTTGCCCTCCATGGTGAAGGCGCTGCCGAGCAGCAGGGCGGCGACCAGCAAGCAGCCCAGCGCCAGCCCCAGGGTTACACCGCGAATACCGTGGCGCCATACGACCGCCAGCAGCAGGGCCACCAATATCAGCACCATCAGGATCACTACCCTGTTATGACCGATATGGTTGCCAAGCAGGCTGAGCAGCCAGAGGCTGGAGCACAGCATCATCAGGCCGAGCAGGATGCGCAGGCGCCCCATCCAGCGTCCCGGTTTTGGCAGCCAAAGCGCGAGACGGGGCAGGGCGGCGATGAGCAGCCATGGCAGGCTCATGCCAATCCCCAGTGCGGTAAAGACAAGCCAGAGTTGACCGGATGGTGCCCCGAGCGCAAAGGCGACTGCGGTGCCAAGGAAAGGGGCGGAGCAGGGTGTTGCCAGCAGAGTGGCAAAGCAGCCCTGCAGAAAGTGACCGGCCATGCCGTTGCCACCTGCGGTTGCCAGGCGGGTGTTGACATTGCTGGATAACCTGATCTCGAACAGCCCCAGCAGGTTGGCACAGAACAGCAAGGTCACCACGACCATGAAGCCGATAAACCAGACGCTCTGGAACTGGATACCCCAGCCGACGGCCCCCTGGGTGGCGCGCAGCAGGGTGCTCATCAGTGCCAGCGTCCAAAAGGAGACCAGGATACCTGCGCTTGCCGCCAGGAACTGCAAGCGAACCGGGCGACGCTCACGGGTCTCCAGTTGCAGTACTGATCCCAGCTTGAGGGCCAGCACCGGCAACACACAGGGCATCAGGTTGAGAATAAGCCCACCAAGCAGTGCAGCCCCCAGGATCCAGCGCAGCGAGTGGCCACCAGCGGGTAGTGGCAGGGGATCACCTATGGTGACCTGGCGCTGCCAGGCTTCATCACCATTGACCAGTACCACGCCCAATTGCTGATGACGGATATCCGGTGCATCCCCTTGCCAGCCATCGCTGACCGGAATGCGGGCAATCAGGGTATTGCCCTGCACCTCCAGGCTGGGCTCGCCAAACTCGACCCCCTCCAGCTGCTGGAGGAAAATCTGCGGAGCCCGCCACCCCTCTTGCTGCTTAGCGCTCAGCTGTAGCCGGTTTTGCTGGTAGCCAGCCTGGAGGTTGACGCTCTTGGGCATGGCTTGTGGCAGCTTGCTCATCGCCTGTGCATAGGTAAGATCGAACCCGTCCGGTGCCGTACCATCCAGAGCAAGGGCAAAAGGGTAGTCGGTCAGGATGCAGACGTTGCTGCAGGTTGAAAGGCGTAATGTGCCGGTCAACTCTTTGCGGTTGCCATGCCCAAGGCTGATGGGAAAGGTGACGGCCTGCTGATACCCCTGGGTCGACATGCCGCTGACCGCGAATCGCTCTGGCACTGGCCAGTGCCATTGTTGAGTGAGTTGGGGGTCATCCCAAAGAATTTCAGGGGCAATCCCCCCTTCACCCGGGTTTTGCCAATAGGTTTTCCAGCCGGACTCGAGTGCCAGACTGAGCAGCACCCGGGGCTGTGCCGGATCCCGGCTATCTGCTTGCAGCCGGATTTGTGCGTGATCGTTGCGGGGGCTGGTGAGCCAGCCGGTATCGCTGGCCAATCCGATGGATTGCCACAGCAGGCTGCCCAGCAAGAGGGCAGTCTTGAAGATGTTTGACATGGTGTTGTCTCTTGAAAATGAAAGTCAGGGTTGTTTAAGCCGCGACTGACTCATTCTCGCCAGACACAAAGGGTGAGATGAAGCCGCCGTTCTGGCGGAGAGATATTTCTGGGTGGGGGGAGGGGGGGCGAGCAACGGGGCAGTGGTGCCAGCAGGCCGATCAGGAATGCGATGGCAAAGAAGATCTGTTCGGCGCATTGCAGGCTGGCGGCACTGAGCCACTTGCCGTTGAGCTGGCAACTGCCGGGTTGCGGCGTTGCGACGCGGCCATCCTCATCGACATCGATGGCGGAGGATGGGGCGGTCAGCATATGGCAGCCAGCGGCTATCTCCAGCTGAGCCAGCCTGGTCAGCGGCTGGAGTGCACAATTGAGCAGCAGAATGCAGACCAGCAGCAGGAGTCTTGTCGCCACGCGTTGTCGCAAAATCATGTTGCTCCTGCCTTCTTGGAATGGGGCACATCCTATCGATCAATCACAGTCCGGGCAAGCCGGTCGGATGGAACCCCGTTTCTTGCAACCGGTGAGTTGCCACGCAGCCCTCGTAACTGGCCGAGAACCGAGCGTGCTGGCCAGATCAGTCTGCCAATGCTCCGGACAAGGGCAATCGCTCAGCTACCAACAGTCAGTGATGTGCCGCGCATGCAGGCAGTCAGTGTAAAGAGAACCCGTCGAGTACTGAATGGACATTGGGATATGGGGATCCATGCCGAGACGAGAGAAAGGCCAGGCTGAAGATGGTTCATTTGGCGCAAAATAATCTCTTTTGGTCGCCAAATATTGAAAGCGTTTTCAGAAATCCTTTTCAATTGTGATCCGCTTCAAAGCTTTTTAATACGTCAACCTCTAGCATTGGCCCCACGAATTAGGGGCTAGCGCTCCGATTTTCCCGCTGTGGGAGGTAACCGGATGATCCGGCTATTTCCTTCGTTACTTTCGACGGTCATCACGGATGGCCGTTTTTTTTTTGAGTTATTTCACGGTAAAGGGTCGAGTGGCTGACGCTTTCCCGTTAAAATTCCGCTTTTGCATCTGCCCGTGAGTCTTGATGTCTGCCTCCACCCTCTCCCCGGATAGTTATCTGCTGCTCAGTGCCTTGCAACTGCAGCGTGTCGCCAGTACCCGTCTGTTACAAGATACGCTGGGGGCGGGCCATGAGCTCGCCAGCCACCTGACCCGGCTCCATGACGCCGGCCTTGTCAGATTGCGCGGGGAGCAGCAGTGGAGCCTGACTGCAGAGGGGACGCTTGCGCTGATCCTGGGGGTGCGGGCTGGGCTTTGTGCTGCCCCTGACTGGAGCCGGGTCTCCTCGGTGACCGGCCAGGATCTGGTTCACGGGCTGGTGCGCGAGCTTTGCAGGGGCAAGGCGGGCGAGATCCCGGCTTTCTTCTCTCCCGGTGATCTGCTCACACTGCTCGATACCGCAGATGCCCATCTGCTGCTGGCGGGTTCCAGCCCCGCCTGGCAGCAACTGTTGCTGGAGCACTTCTCGCTGCAGCTGCTGCTCGATGCCCCTTATGAAGAGCGCTGGCCGCTGGCCAATGCGCTAGTGCGCTGTGCCCCCGAGGTGCAGGCGCAAGGTAAGGCGTTTGAGGCGGAGTGGCGCTGGCTCTGTGGGGATGGCGAAAGCACCGATTCCAGCCTGTTGTGGCCTGCCCTGCAGGCGGTTGCCTCGCAGGGGGAGTGTGGCCCTCTGGGTGAGCGGTTGCTCACAGCTCTGGGCCAGTGGCAGGCCGAGGGTCATGAGGGGCAGTGGCCGCGTGCCTTCAGTGCTTTGCTCTGGCTCGGCTGGTTGCAGCAGGCAGACCCCGTCATTGCCAGCGAGCAGCGCAAGAAGTGGCAGCGCAGCCTTGGCGGACAATTTCCGCTGCTGGCCGATCTGCTCAGCCAGTGGGCCGGTGAGCGGCATGGGCAGGCGGTCGGGCTGTTCGATACCCTGCAACTGCCGGTGGAGGAGCTGCACTGGGGCTATCTCTGGCTCGATCTCTGCGCGCTGGCCCGTCACGGCGCCCAGAGCGCGCAGGTGGCCATGCTGCACAAGTGGGATCTCTCCCACCTGCTTGACGCCGAACCCCATCATCGGCTGATGGCGTTTTGTCAGGATCTGCTGCGCCTGCTGCTGGGAGAGGGGGCCAAAGGGGCGCCACTCTGCCAGCTGCGCAACAGCGAGGCCGAAGACGAAGAGCCAGAAGAGGAAGGCGGCGAGGAGAAGGGGGCTGCCTCCGCCAGCTGGCTCAACTGGCTGCAGGGGCTGGGACGTGCCAGCGGTGTGCGCAAGCCGCAGGAGCGGCTGGTGTGGCTGCTTCACGCCGATGGCCCCGAGCTGGAGTGCAAGATCCAGAAACTCAGCACCAAGGGGGAGTGGACGGCGGGCCGCCGGGTCGATCCCACCCTGCTCTCCACCCAGTATGCGGCGCTGCTCGATGAGCACGACTGGGCTGTGGTGCGCACCCTGCCGCGGGTGATGGGACGCTTGCCCCGGGATGTCTGGGCGCCGCTGGCCGATCACCCCCGCCTGTTCAACGCCAAGGGGCAGAAGCTGCAGCTCGCCATCACGGCGCCGCTGCTGCAGATTATCGCGACCGAAGAGGGGATGAGTGCCTTGCTGATCCCAGATGCAGCCGCCCGCGGGGCCCATATCATGCCGCTGGCGCAGGATCTGTGGCAGCTCATCCTCACCCCGCAGCCGCTGCTCGACCGCTTGCCAGCGCTCGAATCCATCCCGCTGCTGCCCGCCGAGGGGATGAGCGAGTTGCAGCGCACTCTGGACGGGATCGCCGATCTGCCTTGGCACAGCCAGGTTGAGGGATTGCACGGCAATGCCGAACTGGCCCCCTGGCCGGGCATTCCTTCGGTGCAGCTCGATTGGCAGGATGGCCAGCTGGCGGTCAAGCTGGTGACCCGTTTTGACGAGTTGCCTCCCCTGCCTCTGGGCAAGGGGGAGAGCATCATCCGTCAAGGGATCAAGGGTAACCACTATTGGCAGCGGGATCTCGGGGCCGAGAAGGGGCAGGCCCAACTGCTGCGCAATCAGCTTCCCATCGATCTGCCCGGCAGCGAGTGGCGCCTTGAAGGAGAGCAGGCACTGGCATTGGTCAATGCCCTGCCGGAGCTGGTGGATACCGGTGTGGTCATTCACTGGCATCAGGACAGCACCCGCCTCAAGAGCCTCGATGAAGCGGCACTGAGCCTGCGCATCGAGCGGCGGCAGGACTGGTTCCAGGTCGAAGGGGCGCTGGCCCTCGATGAGCATCAGATCCTCGATTTGCGCCTGATCCTGCGTCAGCTGACCCCGGGTCAGCGCACCGTCCAGCTCGACGAAAAGACCAGCCTGATGCTGAGCGACAAGCTGGTGGAGCGGCTTTCCATGCTGGGGGCCATGCTCGACTACGAGCAGCGGATCAACCACAAGCTGGCCTATCCGCTTACCCGTCTGCTCTCGGTCATCACCACCGAGGGGGATACGGCATGGCAATCTCTGCAGCAGGAGTGGCAGCAGGAGGTATCCTGCCCGCCGGAGCTGCTCACCGCGCTGCGGGATTACCAGAAGGAGGGGGTGCGCTGGATGGCGACCCTGGCCCATCACGGTTTTGGCGCCTGTCTGGCCGATGACATGGGTCTTGGCAAGACGTTGCAGGCGCTTATCGTGCTGCGCATGCGCCAGCACCTTGGCCCTGCGCTGGTAGTGGTGCCCAAGTCGGTAGTCACCAACTGGCAGGAGGAGGTGGCCCGTTTCGCCCCCGAGCTGGAGGTGGTGATCTTTGACAATCCCGCCGAGCGCGAGCGCATTATTCGCGATGCCAAAGCGGGGCAGGTGATCATCATCAACTACGGTATGCTCGGCAGTCTGGCGGAGGCGCTCAAGGGGCGTCGCTGGCCCTCCATGGTGCTCGATGAGGCACAACAGATCAAAAACGCCGGTACCCAGCGCGCCAAGTTGTTGTTCCAGCTGGAAGGGGATTTTCGCCTCGCCCTCTCCGGCACGCCCATCGAGAACCATCTGGGGGAGTTGTGGAGCCTCTTTACCTTTATCAACCCGGGGTTGCTCGGCAGCCTTGGCGAGTTCAAGCGCCGCTTTGGCAAGGCGGTCAAGGATCCCCAGCATATGGCGTTGCTGCGGGCGGTGATCAGCCCCTTCATCCTCCGTCGTCTCAAGCAGGAGGTGTTGACCGAGCTGCCAGACAAGACCGAGATCATTCACCACATCAGCCTCTCCCCCGAAGAGCGTCAGCTCTACGAGGCGACCCGGCGTGAAGTGGTGCAGCAGGTGCAAAGTGCCGATGGTCGTGCCCTGATGCACGTGTTGAGCGGGTTAACCCGACTGCGCCGGCTCTGCTGTTCGCCGGAGCTGGTGATGCCCGAGTGGTCGCAGACCAGCAGCAAGCTGGATGAGGCGATGGCGCTGCTGGAGGAGGCGATCGATGGCGGCCATCGGGTGCTGGTGTTCAGCCAGTTTGTCGATCTGCTGAGCCTGCTGCGGGCCCGCATCGAGCAGAAGTCCTGGGACTACTGCTATCTGGATGGCGGCTGTTCGGCCAAGGCGCGGCAGGACTCCATCCTGCGTTTTCGCCACGAGGCGGTGCCGCTGTTTCTCATCAGCCTCAAGGCGGGGGGCACCGGTCTCAACCTCACCCAGGCTGATACCGTGCTGCACCTCGATCCCTGGTGGAACCCGGCGGTGGAAGATCAGGCGAGCGATCGTGCGCACCGGATGGGCCAGACCCAGCCAGTGACCGTCTATCGCCTGGTGTGCGAGCAGACGGTGGAGGAGAAGATTGTCGCCCTGCACGACGAGAAGCGGGCGCTGGCCGATGGTCTGCTGAGCGGCCAGTCCGAGGTGCGCGGGCTGGATGTGGAGAGCTTGCGGGCCCTGCTGATGAGCTGATCCGCTGTAGCACCAGCGACATGGCCATGCCATATGAAAGAGGGGAGCACATCTTGCCGATGTGCTCCCCTCTGTCGTTTCTGCGTGCCGGTTTTAGCTGGCTCGTCGCGTTAGCCCTGATAGAGGTAGAGATGCAGCCGCTCGATGATGGGCTCGCCACCAATCTTGCGATCTCGCCGCGCCTGCCGGCTCTTGGGGGGATAGTTGCCCAGATGGGTGACTGCAGGCGGGGTATCCGAGCAGAGCAGCAGCGGCAGGCTCGCCTTGATCTGCTGCTTGCGCGGGGTGCGCTCCAGCCAGAGCAGGTTGATCATCGGGTGGGTCTTGACCGGGCGGCGGATCCGCAGCTCGGCATCGGCGGGCAGACGGCGAATGTCGTACACCTCCTGATCCACCATCTTGCTCCACTCCTCGTTGTTGGAGAGGGCCGGTATGTAGCGGCGGCTGCGCTCCAGCATCTCCAGCACCTGCTCGCGACTGAGGCGATTGATGGTCTGCTTGTCAGCCCAGGTAAAGCCGAGGGATTGCAGCTCCCCCGCCAACAGGGTCAGCTTGCGGTAGACCTGCAGGGTGATCACCCCGGGCAGGGCGGTATGTACCAGCTCGAACTTCTCATCCCGTCCCCCCGCCTGCTGCACCAGCCCCTTGAAATCAAGCTTGCGCTGGTTTATCTCCTCAACCAGCGGCTGGATCTGCGGGGCGGCGGCGGCAGGAAAGCGCAACCAGCCAGGCAGCCGGTGAGTCGCCTTGGTGGAGCAGCCGGGGCGGGCGCTGTGGTCCCGATAAGCGGCGAGGGTGGCCGCCAGTGCGGCTTCACCGTTGAGATAGCCCACCTCAATTTGCTCGATCGGGTCGTGCTCTTCTCCCTGCGCCACCGGGGGGAGGGGATAGACATGGGCCTCCTGCAGCTCGAGCTGGTCAAGCAGATCGGCCAGCTGGTTGAGAGAGGTTTCAATGGCGGCCATCTGTTGACGCAGGGCGGCGGTAGGGGTAAAGGTATCCATCGATGATCCTGTGGTCTGACCCGCTGTTGACGACATCAGGTATGACATCTGCTGCGGGTAGCAAAACTACTGTATAAATAAACATACCAGCATGCGGTTGGAGTGCCAAGAGGCACTTTGGGGAGGAGGCAATGTGCGCCTCTGAATGGGGATGCAGTAAGGGTTTTATTTATGTTTCAGTATGTTAAATAAAGATCGCCGCAAGATCATTGAATTAACAATCATGTGTAACTCCGCTGTTGCCCGCTGTTCACACCTTGTCCATCCCTGCATATGTAAAGCAGTAAAATGCATATATAGATGGGGGCCATGCAGCACAATATGCTGTGCGACTCTGCTGGCCAACCATGAAGATAATTAGTTGTTTAAAATCAGGGTGTTAAAATTAAATCCTGCCGTTTTTAGACATTAGATTTACTAATGCAACGTATCAAAATTCGTCAATTGAGTCGGTCTGACTCCCTGACTAAGCTTTGCGCATCAAATTGAAGCCCAGTGCGTAAACAAATATTCAGAGGAGCCACATCATGGCCAACATGACTTATACCGAAACCGGTTACCAGCATTCCAGCCAATTGAATCTGGTTGCTCGCGTTAAAATGACTGTTCTGACCTGGCTGGAGCGCAGCCGCAGCCGTCGCCAGCTCTCCGAGCTGCCCGAGTACCTGCTCAAAGACATCGGCCTGAATGAAGCTGACCGTTATCAAGAGACCACCAAGCCGTTTTGGCGTGGTTGATCAGCCGGGCATGGATGCCTCGTTTATCTGCTGATACTTGTATGCTGACTGCCGGGTGACATCAGGTCACCCCGTCAACCCTGCTGTTGTTTGCACCGTTATTGCTCTCTCATCCCCGCTTTCATATCCCTTTGTTGCTCCGCCCATTGCTGCCGTTTTACCTTGCCGCTGTTTGTATCGTTAATGTTTGAATTTGTTTAAAAATCGGTTTTAAGCCGCAACGCCTTGCGTATAATCCGGCCATAGTATTCCAGCGCAAGAGGGTGAGACGGATGATTCCCCAGCACGATTTTTTGGCCATGACCCGCAGCCACGAGTGGCAGCTCGATCCCTTTGATTTTGCGCTGCCGGGTGGCACGCAAGTCAGCGTCTGGGATACCGGTGTCATCTGTCTGGAGCCTGCCAGCGGAGCGAGCGGCCAGCCGGGGGGGCGCAAGGATATCGTCCTCTCCTGCGGTATTCACGGCAACGAGACCGCCCCCATCGAGATCTGCAACCAGCTGCTGAGCCGTCTGCTCTCTGGCGAGCTGAGCGCCCGCCATCGGGTGCTGTTCCTGTTTGGCAATCCGGCGGCGATGAACCTCGGGCTGCGGGAGGTGGAGGAGAACATGAACCGGCTCTTCTCTGGCGCCCACAGCAAGGGGGAGGGGCTCTGCAATCGGGAGCGGATCCGCGCCATGCGTCTCGAGCAGTATGTGAGCCGCTTCTTTGCCGATCCGGCTCGTCCGCGTTACCACTACGATCTGCACACCGCCATTCGCGGTTCGCGCCACGAGAAGTTCGCCGTCTACCCCTTTCCCCACGAGCGGCCCCACTGCCGCGAGCAGGTGCAGTTCCTCGGCGCCTGCGGGGTGCGCACCATTCTACTCTCCGCCAGCCCGACCACTACTTTCAGCTACTACAGCTCACGCCAGCATGGGGCCCACGCCTTTACGGTGGAGCTGGGCAAGGTCCGGCCATTTGGTGAGAACGACATGACCCGCTTTATCGAAACCCGCCAAGCGCTGCAGGAGCTGGTCACTCAGGATGAGGTGGTGCTGGAGCCGTGGCGGGCGGATGATTTCACTCTGTTTGTTATCGATCGGGTGATCACCAAAAAATCAGCGGACTTTCGCTTCCTGTTCGCCAGCGATGTGGACAATTTCACCGAATTCCCCCAAGGGTTCGTGCTGGCCGAGGATGGTGAGCTGCGCTACACGGTGGAAAAGCCGCGTGAGGCGGTGGTCTTCCCCAATGCCAATGTGGCGATCGGCCAGCGCACTGTGTTGCTGGTTGTGCCGACAAGGCTCTGGGAATAGCGGTGATAGTTTTGCCTGCAGAGTGATGATGCATCCGCAGGCGGCGCCAAGTCATTGTTTTAGTCGGTGGCTCAGACACAGCAGCGGTTAGCCGCAGTAATAAAAAACGGGGCCAGTCATCTGACTGGCCCCGTTTTTTATCGGGTTCAAGCGGTGAGGCTTAGCTGTTGTTCTTCACAAACAGGGTCAGCTCCTGGCCGGGCTTAAGGTAATCCCCTTTATCCAGCTGGTTCCAGCGCATCACATCGTTGATGGCCACCTGGAAGCGAGCCGCGATGGAGGAGATGGAGTCGCCACGGCGAACCTGATACACCATCGATTTGTCGCTCTTCTTCCCTTGCTTGGGATAGACCACCAGCTTCATGCCTGGCTTGAGCGCCGACTTGGCATTCAGACCATTCCACTTGGCGAGCTCTTCGTGGGAGACGCCGTGTGCCTGGCTGATACTCCACAGGTTGTCACCCGAGCGCACCTTGTAACTGACCTTGGCCTTCTGGCTGCTGCCACGGCTTGCCAGCTGCTGCGGTTTGCTGGCGGAACTGGCCTTGCTGCTGACCTGACCGTGGGTCGGGATCACCAGTTGCTGACCGCGACGCAGGTTGTTGCTGCGCAGATTGTTGGCCAGCTTCAGCTCACTCACGCTGACGCCATGATTCTGGGCGATGCGTGACAGGGTATCGCCACTGGTGACCTGATAGGAGCGGGTACGAATACGCTCGCTCTTGGGCAGATCGGCCAGTGCCAGCTCCAGGGTATCGGCATATTCTACCGGTACCAGCAGGCGGTAAGGGCCACGGGGCGACATCACGCCACGGCTCAGGGCTGGATTAACCTCCTTGAGCTGTGACGTGCGCAGACCTGCCAGTTGGGCGGCCACGTTCAGATCGATCTGGCTGCCGGTCTCCACCACTCGCAGCTTCGGCTCGTTGGCGAGCACCGGCAACTGGATATTGTACTTGTCCGCATTGCTGATCATGTCAGCCATGGCGAGGATCTTGGGCACATACATCCGGGTTTCGCGGGGCAGATCGAGTGACCAGTAGTCGGTCGGTTTGCCTGCGCGCTGGTTACGCTGGATGGCGTTGCGCACCCGTCCTTCACCGGCATTGTAGGCGGCCAGCGTTTGCAGCCAGTCGCCGTCAAAGAAGCGGTTCAGGTATTCCAGATAGTCGAGCGCCGCATTGGTGGAGGCCAGCACATCACGCCGTCCGTCATACCAGTTGTCGTGGCGCAGACCGAAGTTTCTGCCTGTCGCTGGCACAAACTGCCACAGACCGACGGCATTGCTGCGGGATCGGGCATGGGGATCAAACATGCTCTCGATCATCGGGACAGTAATAAGCTCCATTGGCAGCTCACGCCGTTCAATCTCCTCTACCATCAGATAGAGGTAGGGTTCAGCCCGGCTGGCAATGGTCGCCAGATGCTTATCATTGCGCAACAGCCACTCACGTTGCTGGCGGATGCGCGGGTTGTCCGGAGTTTCCAGTTGCATATCATCGCTGATACGCACCCACAGATTGTCCGTCTCTTCCATTTCATCCAGCTGTTCATCGCCAAACAGGAAATGGGCAGAGTGTTTTTTATGCGCTTTTTTCTTGACCTGGGGGGACTTGATCGGCTCGATTGCCGTTAGCGCCCGGTCATCCTGATGGCTCAGGTTTTGGCAGCCGCTGAGCAACAGCGCTGCCAATAAGGCCGTTCGTACCTTCATCTCGTTCCGGTCATTTTTAAGAAAAACAGCCGGCATCATAAGGGGCAATCCCCTCCTGATCAAGGTTTGTTCAAAAAACATCCTTCCATTGACGCAAGATCGTAAAGGTATCTACCGGATTTTCCACGCATTTTAGCCCCTTCTTTTCAGCAGAAAATTTTACCGAATCGAGCTCGCAGCGCAGAAAAACATTAAACTTGCGCTCATCCTCCAGCCGGGTGGGCAGGCTTGGCAGCCCTTGTTGCCGCAGTTTGCTGATCAGTCCGATCTGATCACGGATCGCCGGATTGTCCGGTTCAACTGCATAGGCAAAGCGCAGGTTGGAGAGTGTGTACTCATGGGCGCAGTAGATCAGGGTCTCGTCGGGCAGGGCGGCAAGGCGCTGTAACGAGTGGTACATCTGTTCCGGTGTCCCTTCGAACAGACGGCCACAACCGGCCGAGAAGAGGGTGTCACCACAAAAAAGCATGCC
Organism: Aeromonas sp. 600479; assembly: GCF_049175515.1. NCBI lineage: Bacteria > Pseudomonadati > Pseudomonadota > Gammaproteobacteria > Aeromonadales > Aeromonadaceae > Aeromonas > Aeromonas sp. 600479. The sequence continues at coordinate 91,744 of NZ_JAAKVF010000003.1, read as the reverse complement.
GTTGCCATGGTAAGCGATATGGCCACGGGTGTGGCCGGGCACATGGATCACCTCGAGGGCGAGGCCGTGCCAGTTAATCTGATCGCCATCTTCCAGCCACTGACCGTGATGATCCGGCATGGGGTCAAGTTTGGGGCCATATAGCCGGGCATGGGGAAAGTGGCTGAGCAGGCCGGTGACGCCCCCGACATGGTCGTGATGGTGATGGGTGAGCAGGATGGCGTCGAGCACCAGACCCAATGCCTCGAGCCGCTCCAGCACGGGGGCGGCATCACCCGGATCGACCACCAGACAGTGATTTTCGTGGCGGATCAACCAGATGTAGTTGTCATTAAAGGCTGGAACTGTGATCACTGGATACATGAGTCTGCTTCTCTTTAGGGAGGGTATCTTATATAACAGGATGGCGTTCGAAACCGCGAGTTGAACCCTATTATGCAGGTGGCACGTACCGAACAACAAATCGAGATCCCGACCAGCTGGTCAGCGCTGCCTATGGGTGACTGGGTGGCGGCCGAAATTCAGGAGCGGCTCGACAGCTGGTGCCCCAACTTGTTCGGATATCACTTGCTCAAGGTAGGAGCTCTGAGCGCGGAGCTCTCCTGCAAATGTTCATCCATTCGTCATCAGGTGGGCGTCTCGCCCGAGGGGCGACTGCTGGACATTTATGGCGATCCCCTCGAGCTGCCGGTGCGAACCGGTAGCGTCGATGCCTGTCTGCTGGCTCACTGCCTCGATTTTTCAGCCGATCCCCATCAGGTATTGCGTGAAGCCGAAAGGGTACTGACCGATGATGGCTGGCTGATTATCAGTGGTTACAATCCGGTGAGTTTGGTGGGGATTGGCCACTGTATCCCTTTTTTACGGCGCAAGTTGCCCTGGTCGGCGCGGATGTTTACCCCCGGGCGAGTCATCGACTGGCTCCATTTACTAGGGTGTGAAGTGATGTTCGACGAGCGTTTCGGTTACTCGTTTATGGGTAAACAGAGCTGGCACAGCTGGTGGCGGGAGAGTATCGGGCGGGACTATTGCAGAGCGTTTGCATCGGTATACGTTATTGCTGCCCGCAAACGGCGCTTTCCACTGATCCCGGTGCGGCGTCGCTGGCAACTGCCCAAATCTCTCGCCACACCGGGCATGGCCCGTCAGGGCTGGTAGCCGGTATCTTCGGCCAGATCCTTGCCGCATGCGGCATCTCTGGCCAGCTCGTCGCACCGTTCGTTCTCCGGGTGGCCGGAATGCCCTTTGACCCATAGCCACTCGATCTGATGACGACCCACTTCCGCATCCAGCGCTTTCCAGAGGTCGACATTTTTGACCGGTTGACGATTGGCGGTCATCCACCCCTTCTTTTTCCAGCCGATGATCCACTGGGTGATCCCCTGGCGCACATATTGGCTATCAGTGGTGAGGCGCACCTTGCACGGTTCGTTGAGGGTTCGAAGCCCCATGATGGCGGCCATCAGCTCCATCCGGTTATTGGTGGTCAGTTTGAAGCCGGCTGAAATTTCCTTGCGGTGTTTGCCATAAACCATGACTGCGCCATAGCCACCCGGGCCCGGGTTGCCAAGGCAGGAGCCATCCGTGAATAAATCAATCTGTTTTAACATGAGCAATCAATCTGTTTTAGCCAGAGGCTTGGGGTAAACTAGCGAGTAAAGCCGAAGTTTGACATAGATTGGATCATGAACACACCCCAACTGAATCGCCAGATCATTCTGGATACCGAAACCACAGGTATGAATACCGGTGGTGGCCCCGTTTACCTTGGCCATCGCATCATCGAAATCGGCTGTGTGGAGGTGATCAACCGCAAGCTGACCGGTAACCACTATCACGTTTATATAAAACCTGATCGTCCGGTCGACCCGGAAGCGGTACAGGTGCATGGTATCACCGACGAGTTTCTGCGGGACAAGCCGTCGTTTAGCCAGATTGCCGACGAGTTCCTCGAGTTTATCCGGGGCGCCGAACTGATCGCCCATAACGCACCGTTTGACGTGAGCTTTATGGACTACGAGTTCAGCAAGCTCGGACTCAACTTCAAGACGGCGGATATCTGTACTATCACAGATACCCTGGCGATGGCCCGGGATCTCTTCCCCGGAAAGCGCAACAACCTGGATGTGCTGTGTGATCGCTACGGTATCGACAACTCTCACCGTACTCTGCACGGGGCCTTGCTTGATGCGGAGATCCTGGCTGACGTCTATCTGTTGATGACCGGTGGCCAGACCAAACTCAATCTGGCTACAGAAAGCAGTGAAAACGAGAGCAATCAGGACACCAGCATTCGCCGGCTGGAGAGCAACCGGCCTGCGCTCAAGGTGATCCGTGCCAGTGCCGAGGTTCAGGCCCAGCACGAGGCTCGACTCGACCTGGTACAGAAGAAGGGAGGGAGCTGTCTGTGGCGGCAATGAGCAAGTGGTGGGCTTCCCTGTTGTTGTTGATGTCGCTTGGGGCTATGGCGACCGAGGTGTTCGCACCTTCTGACATTCCCATGCTCGATAACCGCTTTCGCATCGATTACGGTGTGAAGGAGATCACCTTCATTATCAAACGCAAAGCGGGCACTCCTTCGGTGATCCTGGTGCGTCCCGATGGCAGCAAGCTTTACGTGGGAAAGGCCAAACCCGCCGATGTGGGTTGGCTGGCCCTGCCGGAACATGATCTTATTACCCTGCGCAATCCGATGCCGGGCCCCTGGCAGGCGATTGGGGAGGTAGATCCCGACAATCGGGTTCGTATCCTCTCCGATATCCGGCTCGATATCGCCGCCTTGCCGATGCAGCTCTATCAGGGAGAGGTGGTCAAGCTCAAGTCATGGTTGCTGATCAATGGCCAGCCACCGCAAGATAAATACTACCTCTCTGACCTGGGGATGACGGTCAAGCTGCAATCATTCAGTGATGCTGCTCAGCAACAGGTGGTGCTGGATCAGGAGCTTGGCCGTTACCACGATGATGGAAAGGGGCTCGATGAGGTGCCGGGTGACGGTATCATGACTGCAGAGGCGACGCTGCAAGATATTCCCGCTGGCAAATACCGCGCCATGTTCAGCACCGGTAATCAGGTGTTTGTCCGTGCCCGCTATCAGGATGTGCTGCTTTATCCCTATCCGTTCAGCTATAACCTGGCGCCGCCTTCGGAAGAGCTGGGTGCCAAGCTCTCACTGCTAATCGACCGTGATGAGCTGGATCCCGCCTCCGTGGTGATCAAGGGGAGTGTGACCAGCAATGTGGGCGGCCTCTACGAGTTCAGCGAGACCGCCAGCGCCCCCAAGCTTGATATTGATCTCTCTGTCATCAAAGAGGTGGGGCAACATGAGGTGAAAGCGACCCTCTATGGCACCACTCGCCTGGGGCGCGAGCTGAAAATCGAATTACCGGTAAAGACCTTCAATATCTTCCCGCCTCCACCGCCTCCCGCAGAGGTGGCGTCGGCAGCTGCTCCGATTTCCAGCGCCGAGTCAGTCGAGGCTTTGCCTGAAGAGGGAATGGGATGGCTGCTTTGGCTACTGGTTGGGGGCGGGGTTCTACTGGTGTTGCTGGGGGGCGCCGGTTTTGTGGTGATGCAAAAACGGCGTGCCTTTAAACGTGCGCTGGCAGCCGCTCAGGCTGAAAATCAACAAAATGGCCAACCGACAGCCAAGCTGGATCTCAACTTGCCAGAGCAGTAGCCCGGACTCGGGAAAAACAATACACCAAATAAAAGAAACCGCCCTTGATATGCAGGGCGGTTTTTTTAGCTCGAACCCTTGGGATAAGGGGCCTGACGCCCTCAGTGATCGCCGATATAGACATCCTTGTTCTGCTCACGGATTTCGAGGAACCTGTCCAGATTGGCCATCATCAACTCGACCAGTTGGGGATCAAAATGTTGTCCCTTCTCCTCCTCAATCAGCCCAAGCACCTTGTCCAGCGGCCAGGCTTTTTTGTAGCAACGATCCGAACCAAGTGCATCGAACACATCGGCCAGTGCAACAATCCGTCCTTCCAGTGGAATATCGGCTCCTTTCAAACCTCGGGGATAACCGCTGCCATTCCACTTCTCATGGTGATTGCCTGCAATGGTGGCGCCAATCTGGAACAGCGCCAGATCGCTGCCGGAGAGCATATCCTGACCGAGTTGGGCATGGGTTTTCATGATCTCCCACTCTTCCGGGGTCAGCTTGCCCGGTTTGTGCAAAATGGCATCGGGAATACCTACCTTGCCAATGTCGTGCAGTGGTGAGGCGCGTTTAACCAGCTCGCTCTGCTCTTCGCTCATCCCCAGCAGGTGGCAGAAAAGCTCGGTATAGAGGGCTACCCGTTTGACGTGTAAACCCGACTCCTTGGAGCGGGTTTCGACCAGTTCGCCGATGCGATAGATGATCTCCCGCTGGTTGTCGGCGATCACCTCGTTGAGCCGGATATTTTCCAGCGCCACTATGATGTTTTCGGTAAACAGGGTAAGCAGGCTGGTATCGATCTGACTGAGCTGGCGAGTGGTCTCGATATGAAACAGCAGGTGGTGGCGCTGATTTTGGCAGTAGAGCGCCATCTGGTTGGTGTTGTAGATATTGCAGCCCCTGGTCATGGCTTGACGCAGTATCTCGGGCGCCTCTGTCAACCGCACGGGAGGATGACCTGGCAGCAGGGGCTCCAGCAGTTGATCCTTCACCTCGTAGGCATATTGTTTTACATCGTAAATCTGGGTCTCTCCCAGATGGAGCAGGGCGCTCAGCTGCTCCTGGGCACCTTCGACAAACTGACGCAGTGCCCGTTTCTCAAAGATCCCCTTGGAGGCCTCAATGACTTTTTCCAGTCCTTGCCGATTGCTCTCCAGAGTACGGATATCGCGATAGGAGCGCAGGCTGGCACGTAGCAGGGTGCGCAGCTTCTGGGAGGTGAGCTCGGTTTTATCCTTGTAGTCGTTGATGTCGTAGTTGGTGACCACGTCATCTTCCGGTGCCTGGCCGGGTTGGCCGGTACGCAGCACGATGCGTACCATCTTGTTTTGCAGCTCTTCCCGGACATATTTGACGACATCGAGGCCAGCGTGATCGACCTCCATCACCACGTCCAGCAGCAGTAGTGCAATGTCCGGGGTGGTGGCCAGCAATTTTTTTGCCTCTGCTGCCGAATAGGCATGCAGAAACTCGATGGGACGATTGTCAAACTCGAATTTGTTCAAGGTGATCTTGGTGATGCGATGTACTTCGGGTTCATCGTCAACGATCATTACCTTCCAGCCCGCTTGCTGTGCGTCGGGGAGGGAGAGCTCGTCATCATCAATAATCAGGATCTGGTCATCCATCATACAATCCTGTTTGGCATCCTGTGCTTACATTAACTGCTTCACTAAGGATAGGAAACTTATTGAGAAATAAAATTTGATCTCGAAAAACTATGGTCGAAATAGGCAAATGGAACCCTTCGAGACAGTGTTGTTGTCCGGCTGCTTTCTTTGCCCAATCATGGGGCTAGCGTGCATAAAGCCCGTTTTTCTGTTCGGGCATTGGTGGTAGTGGCAGGGGATGCTTGAATCCGGCTAACACCTATTAGGCGAGAAATAATCTTATTTGATAGTGATTCCTATTTACGTGTAGCATGGGCGACACACTCAACGAGGAGCCCCATCGTGTCCCCATCTCTGCCTCCCAATCGTCCCCGTCTACTGACCGTCAAAGCCATTACCCGGATCACCCCCCATTTGCGTCGCATCACCTTTGGTGGCAGCGAGTTGGCTGATTATCCCTTTACCTGCGGCGGGGCCCATATCAAGGTGATGTTGGCACAGCCTCATCAGGTAGAGCCGGTGCTGCCTGCCATGACCCCGAGTGGCCCGCGCTGGAGTGACCCGGCTGACAAGCCGGTGATCCGCACCTACACCATCCGCGCGTTTCGCCGTGATGAGCAGGAAATTGATATCGACTTTGTGCTGCACGGTGATAGTGGGCCCGCCAGCGCCTTTGCTACCCATGCCAAGCCGGGAGAGAAGGTGATCCTCTCCGGGCCGGGGGGGCCCAACCCCATGCTGCAACCGGCCGAGCATTACTGCCTGGTAGGGGATCTCACCGCCTTACCCGCCATCATGGCGATGTGTGAGGTGATGCCTGCCGAGGCCAGAGGGGAAATTGCGATTCTGGTGCCGGATCAGGCCGATGCCCAGCCGTTGACGCTGCCGGTCGGGGTGCGCTGTCACTGGTTTGTCGGCGAGCCCGAGTCCAGCGGTCTGCTGGAGCACGTGATTACTCTGCCGCTGGTGCGCGATGGCGGCTTCTTCTGGCTGGGTGGGGAAGAGGCGCTGGTGCTGCCGCTGCGCCGTCATTTTCGCTCTGTGCTCGAGGTGGATCGCCAGTCGCTCTACGCCGTGCCGTACTGGCGGCGGGGCAAGAGTGAAGAGGTCTATCATCAGGCCCGTCACGATGTGATGGATAATTAAGCGGATACGAAAGAATACCTGATTTACGCTTGCAAATAAAAATGATTTGCATTTAGTATTGCGCCGTCCCGATGTCAGTCGGTACGGCGCTTTTGTTATTGATGGCTGCGCGTGGCATAGCACAACGCAGGGCCTGCCGTAATCCACTGATGTTCGGGGTGATGGGGCATGGACGACTGTTCATGCCAATGAACTCCATCACTTTGCACCGGGTCTGGCGAGGTCAGACAGGGATGTCGGTGGGGTTGGCCTTGGTTGTTTTATCTGGAGTGTTGATGATGCGTACATCATCCCGACGATTTGCAGTGCATCCGCTGGTGTTGTCCCTTTTTGCCCTGCCAGTTCTGGCCCAGGGGACTGCGCCTGCCGCCGCTCATGAAACCATGGTCGTGACGGCGACCAAAACCCGGCACAGCGAGCTGACCGCCCCGGCCAGCGTCTCTGTGGTGACTCGGGCCGAGCTCGACAAGCTCAATGTCAATGATCTGACCGGCGCCCTGAAACAGCTGCCGGGGGTCAATATCAGCCCTGCTACCAGTTATGGCCGCAGCGAGATCAAGTTGCGCGGGCTGGAGGGGGATTACACCCTGTTGCTGGTCAATGGCCGGCGTATCAGCTCCCGCGACGCCCTTACCTCCGGTTATGGCAATGATTTCGATCTCTCCGCCATCCCCATGGCGGCCATCGAGCGTATCGAAGTGATCCGTGGCCCCATCTCCTCCCTCTACGGCGCAGATGCGCTGGGCGGGGTGGTCAACGTCATCTTGCGTCAACCCGCGGAGAAGACCGAAGCGGCGGCCACCTATACCTTCAGTGACCCCACCGACGGTCAGGGGGGGACTATCAACAAGGCGAGCGCCTATGTGGGCGGGGCACTGATCGACAACAAACTGCTGGCCAACCTGGTGGTGGAAGGGAACCACAGAGATGCCTGGCAGAGCGAGCAGAGCATCAACCCCAAGGCTGATGCTATCGAGCAGCGTGAAAAGCTGGGGGTCCTCTCCAACGTCAAATGGCTGATCGACGATCGTCAGGATCTGGATGTGGGGATGAACTACGCCAAAGACGATCGGGAGGCCCACTGGAACAACTACGGCCAGACGCCGCGCAATATCCAGCAGATGGAGCGACTGGGGCTCAATGCCACCCACGTCGGCCGTTGGGATCAGTTCGACAGCCGGGTCGGCTATGCCTTCGAGCAGGTTGACCTGTTTGATGACTCCGAACTGATGACGGCGCTGAGCAAGACCAGCGGCGATGTTAGCCAGACCAACCACACCTTCGATGGCCAGCTGAGCGGTAATCTGGGCAGCCACCTGCTGACCAGCGGTGCCGAGTACCGCATCACCGAACTCAAGCATAACGTCAACCTCAAGGGGGGCGATGTCAGCGTCAACCAGAGCGCGCTCTATCTGCAGGATGAGTTTGGCTTTGGCGATCTGGCGTGGACCCTGAGTGGCCGGGTCGATCACCACGAGACCTATGGCACCGAGTTCAGCCCCCGCGGTTATGCCCTCTACAGCCTGACTGACAACTGGGTGGTCAAGGGCGGCATTGGCAAGGCGTTCAAGGCGCCGACTATTGCCCAGTCCAATCCTGATTATGCGGTAGCCGCCTGTCGCGGTCGCTGCGCCGTAGTGGGCAACCCGGATCTGAAACCGGAAACCGCCGTCAGCTACGAGCTGGGCACCGCCTATGATGGTTCGTTCTGGGGCGCCGGGGTTACCGCCTTCCACAACGATATCAAGGACAAGATCCAGAGCGAGGCATGGACCTCCACCTGGCGTCCGGCGGTGATGACCTATCAGAACGTCAGCAAGGCCCGCATCAAGGGGGTGGAGCTGAGTGGTTGGTTTGATATTACCTATGATCTGACCCTCTCCAGCAACGTCACCCTGATCGACGCGGAGGACGAGACCAGCGGCAAGGATCTCTATCGGACGCCGGAGCATACCGCCAACGCCAAGCTGGAGTGGCAGGTCATCGAGAGCCTGAGTACCCAGCTGGGCTGGAACTACACCGGCAGCCAGATCCTCCCGGTTCCGCGCATGAGCGGCACCACCTATGAGACCACCGCCGGATTCCACACACTGGATGTTGGGGCTGTCTGGAATGCCACCCGGGCACTGGATCTGAAGTTCGGACTCAACAACCTGACCAATACCAAGCGTGACTGGGTTGCCACCGAGGCCGATCAGATCCTCGACGGGCGCACTGTCTATGCCGGTGTGGCCTACAAGCTGTAATGGCTGAACGGGAGCCCGCATTGGCGGGCTTCCGCTGTTGTCAGGGGATCACCTCGGGTGACGGCTTTTATTTCAACCACATGTATTTCAACAACATGCGCATTGCCACCATAAGGAGTTAAAGGGTGTTTAGAGACCAGACCTCGCTGTTCTGGCTGGGATTGTTCCTCCTGTTTGTACTGCTTTCTCTTTCGCTCGCCACCGGTGCGGGCGTCTATGGTGCCCGCGAGGTACTCTGCTACCTGATGGGGGATGCCCGCTGGGCTGGCGACGAGAAGCTCGCCATGGTGCTCAATACCTTGCGACTGCCGCGCACCCTCTGCGCCATGGTGGTCGGCGCCTCTTTATCTCTGGCGGCCTCCTTGTTGCAGAGCGCGACCCGCAATCCGCTGGCGGAGCCCGGTCTGCTAGGGGTCAACGCCGGGGCCGTCTTTGCGCTGGTGGTGGGGCTTACCTGGTTCGGGGTGGAGTCCGCCTACGGCTATCTGCTCTGGGCCGGACTAGGCGCGCTGCTTGGCAACGTGATTGTGCTGGGGCTCGGCATGATGATTGGCCGCTCCACCCCCCTCAAGCTGATTCTGGTCGGAGTGGCGCTCTCGGCCACCTTCGGCGGTCTCTCCAGCTTTTTGCTGCTCTCCAACAAGATGGTGCTGGAGCAGTACCGCTTCTGGAACCTCGGCTCCCTGTCGGCGGCCAATCTCGATGCCATCATTGCCGTGCTGCCCTTCGTGCTGGCGGCGTTTGTCATCACCCTGCTGCTCTGTCGCCAGCTGACCCTGATGCAGATGGGGGACAGTCAGGCCCAGGCGCTGGGGATCCGCCCCAACCGGGTGCGAATTGGCGTGCTGCTGGCCGCCACCCTGTTTACCGCCAGTGCCATCGCCATCGCCGGTCCCATCGGCTTTGTCGGCTTTCTGGCCGCCTACTGTGGCCGATTGGTGGAGCCGGTGAAGCTGTCGGTGCAGGTCTGTTTCTCCGCTCTGTTCGGCATGCTGTTTCTGCTGTTGGCCGACATTCTGGCGCGCTGGCTGATCCAGCCGTTCGAGCTGCCAAACGGGGTCATTCTGGCCCTGATCGGTGCACCTGTGCTGATCGCCATCGTCAACCGCGGGGGCTTTCGTACCCTGCTGACCGTCAAGTGAGGGGCTGATGCGCACACCTACCGATATGCTCTGCCTGCGGGCCGGCAACCGCTCTTTGCTGCTCCATCTGCCCAGCTGGCGCTGGCTGGTACTGCTTGCCGTGGCGCTGCTGGCGCTTGCTCTGCTGGCCTTGAGTGTTGGCGGCGGCAAACTCGGCTTTGCCGGAGTGGTCAACACCCTGCTGGGGGAGGGGACCCGCCTTGAGCAGCTCACCCTGTTCAAGATCCGGCTGCCGCGCATCCTTGGGGTCGTGGTGGCGGGGGCGGCCATGGGGCTCTCGGGCTGTCTGGTGCAAACATTGGTTCGCAACCGGCTGGCCACACCCGACATGGTGGGGGTCAACAACGGCGCCTCTCTGGCCATCATCGTCTTCTCCCTCTACTTGACGGTAGGCAGCTGGCCCTGGTGGGCCGCGCCCATCGGCGCCATCTTCGCGGCGCTGGTGCTCTATACCCTCTGCCGCAAACCGGGTGAACAGGGCTATCTGTTCGTGGTGATCGGTATCGGCCTCTCCGAGCTGTTCGAGGCGCTCGGCCAGTTTGTGATGTCCACCCAGGCCCTGCTGCACCTGAGTTCCCTCTATCTGTGGAACATGGGCAGCTTTATTGCCGTGGGTTACAGCACCATCACCCCGATTGCCATCCTGTTGCTGCTGCTCTGCCCGTGGATTGTCTATCTCTCCCGCTCGCTGGCGGTGCTGCGCTTTGGCCCCGAGATGGCCAGAGGGCTTGGCGTCAACGGCGATCGGGTGCAACTGGGTATTCTGGCCCAGGCCATTCTGGTGGCGGCGCTCGGCACCGCCATCGGCGGCCCCGTGGTCTTTATCGCCATGGCGGCCCCCATTCTAGCCTCCTGGCTGGTGAAAGACCGGGTGGTGCCGCTCTGGCTGGCGGCACTCAGCGGCGCCCTGCTGCTGCTTGCCAGCGATACCCTGGTCCGGGTGCTGGCCAGCCCCCACGAGGTGGCGACCGGTATCATGACCCGCATTCTCGGCGGCCTGTTGCTGCTTTTTCTTCTTGTTAACGATCGCCAGAGGGCTGACTGATGACGCTCACCGTAAATCGCCTCCACTTCGCCTATCAGCAGACCCCCATTTTGCGGGACATCTCTTTCAGCGTGCCGAGGGGCAAGCTGGTGGGGATCGTCGGCCCCAACGGCTGCGGCAAATCGACCCTGCTCAAGCTGCTATCCGGCCAGATGAAAGCCCAACGCGGCGAGATCCTGCTCAAAGGCAAGCCGCTTGCCAGCTACCCCATGAAGGGGCTGGCGCGGGAGCTCGCCTATCTGCCCCAGCGGCCCACCCTGCCTGCCGGCATTCTGGTGGAGCAGCTGGTGCAGTATGGCCGTCACCCTCATCAGGGCTGGTTCAATCAGTGGGGTGAGGAGGATGCCCGCATGGTGCGTATTGCCTGCGAGCGAATGCAGCTTGAGGGGATCTGGCAGCAGAGCGCTGCGTCCCTCTCCGGCGGGCAGGCACAGCGGGCGTGGCTGGCGATGATCCTGGCGCAGGACAGCGACATGGTGCTGCTCGACGAGCCCACCAGCGCCCTCGATATCGGTCACCAGACCGAGGTGATGGAGGCGATCCATCGCATCACCGCCGAGGGCAAAACCGTGCTGCTGGTGATCCACGATCTGGCGATGGCGGCCCGCTACTGTGACGAGCTGATCGCCATCGGCGAGGGGACCATTGCCGCCATGGGCCCGGCCCGGGAGGTGGTGACCAAGTCCTTGATCGACCGGCTCTACCAGACCAGTGTCGACATTCTGCATGCCCCCGGCGACGGGGCGCCCATTATCGTGCCCCGTCGCCACGAACATGGCCGTGCCCTGCGTTCGGCGAGTTGAGTCATATGGGCCTGCTCTGTGGGCCCACCGAGTGTATTCACGCGGCCGATTATCCGGGCCGTGCAACGAGAAGGAGTGAAATGATGAAGCGTTTTGCCGCCCTGGCAGCAGCCATCCTGATGCTGGCCGCGCCGCAGGTTCAGGCGCAGGAGATGCGTGAAGTGACCGATGCGTTTGGCCAGAAGGTGCAGGTGCCAGTCCAGCCAACGCGGGTGGTGGTGCTGAGCGAGCTCGAACTCGACAGCACCCTGACCCTGGGGCTGACCCCCATCGGCGCCGTCAATGGCCGTGGTCAACCCACCTTGCCTCGCTATTTGCTGAACAAGGCGGGCATGGGGATCCAGGTGATCGGCGATCTCGACAGCCCCAATCTGGAGTCGCTGATTGCGCTGGAGCCCGATCTTATCCTGACAGGCCAGACCCGTCCCGAGCTGCTGACTTTGCTGGGGGAGATCGCGCCGACCGTGGTGACCAGCAAGTGGGGGGAGCCGTGGCAGGATAGCTTCCGCCGCACCGCTCACACCCTCAACCGCGACCAGCAAGGAGATACTTTCTTGCTGCAGTATGCCGAGCGGTTGACTCAGGCTCGCAGCAAGCTGGCCAAGCATCAGGGGGAGAGCATCAGCATAGTGCGCTGGAACCCCAAGGGGCCGAGCTTTATGTATCAGGGCACCTTTGCCAGCAGCGTAGTGGAGTCGATGGGGCTGGTACGCCCAAGCAAGCAGCAGGGTACTGGCGCACCCCACTCACCGGCGCTGAGTCTGGAGTCCCTCAACCTGCTGGATGCTGACTGGCTGGTGGTCGGTACCCTGAGCGCCAGCGGTGATGCGGTGGATGCCATGCGTCAGGCGGAGCAGACTCCGGCGTTCCAGCAGTTGCCGGTGATCAAGGCCAAGCGCTTTGGCGCTGTGGACGGGTCGCTCTGGACTTCGAGCGGCGGCCCACAGGCGGCTCTCAAGGTGATCGAGGATGTGGAGCGGTTGCTGGCAACCCGCAGCTGAACGAGCGCGTTATCTGAGGGATGAAATCTGTGCGAATGAACCACAGATAGAGTATCTATCTATCAGTGGTTCATTAATGTGGATGTTAATTTCTTTTATTGGCTCATTCGCAAAAGAGTGCTTTCGTTTATTGATTAATGTGTGAATTGCTGCACGTTCTGGGTACGAGCCTCGCGGTATGGCTTTTGTCGCCCCCGTTTTTCCGTATGGTATGAGCGTTTATTGGGTCAAGGGTTAATTGCTGCTTGTTCCCGTTAAGTGCTTGCTACCAAAGAGGAATCTAAATGAACGAGAGTCGACGTAGAGTCACCCTGGGGCTGTTGAGTACCCCCCTGGTCGCCACCCTCACCGGCTGCAACAGCGGCAATGACAGCCAGGGGAGTGCGGCGGATTTTCGCACCACCCTGACCGACCGGCTGAGCGCCGAGCTGCACGACGAGCAGACGGCCCGCCAGCTGGCCCCCTTCATCGAGGAGGCCTGCTTCAACATGACCCCGTTCCGGGTCGCCATCGACCAGGCCCACTGCGTCATCGCCTTTGCCTTCGGCAACCGCCCCAACGCCTCGGGCAACCCGGATGAACTGGCCGAGCCCGGCCCCATGAACGAGGCTCTGGCTGCCTGCTGTGCGGCCCTCTATCGGCAAAAGCCGGTGCCCATGTACGTGCAATGGGAGATTGCCCGCTTCCTCGACTCGGCCCGCTATTCGGACATTCCAGCCCGGGATGTCATCTCCATCGAGCCTTACTGGGATAATGAAGGCAAGCTGGTCTACCTCAGCACGGACGGCGTGGTGGAGGCCATCGTCAGGGATTATGCCGGCGGAGATGCCGCCGCCCTTGGCACGGCGGCCGTTATCGGTCACCGCGACCACGTCAAGCGCTGCATCATCACCTGCCGTGCCCGCAAGGTGGCGAGCCATGCCCCGGAGGGGATCGAACTGCCCGTCTGGTACGACGAGCAATCCGATCAACCCTGGACCCGTCGCCGCGACCTCTATGTGCTGCAGGATATCTCGGTTCAGTTGATGGGGGTGGCGCAGGCCAACATAGCCCAAGCCTATCCGAACGGCTGAGGAGGCCGCTCGGCGGATGGTGCAATAACAGAAAACGGCGGGATGATCCCGCCGTTTTTTTTTGAAATGACTCTGATTACTGTTTCTGGATAGTGGTTACGGTTAGCTTGCCGTCCGGGTTCTCGGCGTGAAAGCGCACCGCATCCCCCACCTTCAGATCCTTGAGCAGGGCCGGATCGGCCACCCGAAAGACCATGGTCATCGCCGGCATCTTGAGGTTGTCGATCGCCTCGTGCTTGATGCCGACTTTGCCGCGCCCCTCATCGAGGCGGGTAATGACCCCCTTGGTCATCACCATTGCGGCCTGTTCGCTCATCTCACCCGTCTGACTCATATCGTGCCCTTCATGGTGCATCATCTCTTCGGCTTGCAGGTTGGTCTGGGTGGCAAGGCCAAGCAGCAGGGTCAGGGTCAGCGTTTTGTAGTTCATGATGGTTTCCTTATCGTTCAGTCAATATGGATCGTGAAATCGGGTTACTCGGATTGCGGGTACGCGCTCTTGCCAAGGCTGCGACTGCGCCACAGGTAGTAGGCGGCGGGCAGCACCAGTAGGGTCAGCACCAGCGCGCTCACCATGCCGCCGATCATGGGGGCGGCGATGCGCTGCATCACCTCGGAGCCGGTGCCCTGGCTCCACATGATGGGCAACAGGCCGGCGATAATGGTCACCACCGTCATCATCTTGGGGCGCAGGCGCAGGGCGGCGCCGTGGATCACCGCCCGGTGCAGCCCCGCCTTGTCCGGCTTGCCGCTGGTCACGAGGTCATCCCAGGCATGGTTGAGGTAGACCAGCATCAAGACGCCGGTCTCCACCGCCACCCCAGCCAGGGCAATAAAGCCCACCCCGACCGCCACCGAGAGGTTGAAGTCGAGCAGCCAGAGGGTCCAGATCCCCCCCACCACCGCCAGCGGCAAGGTGGTGAGAATGAGCAGTACCTCCTGAACGCGGCGAAAAGCCAGATAGAGCAGCAGCACGATAATGGCGACGGTTAATGGCACCACGTAGGCGAGGCGCGCCTTGGCCCGCTCCATGTACTCGTATTGGCCAGACCAGGTGAGGGCGTAGCCTGCCGGCAGCACCAACTGCTTGCCCACCTCGGCTTTGGCCTCATCGACGAAGGAGCCAATGTCGCGGCCGCGAATGTCAATGTAGACCCAGCCGTTGAGGCGCGCGTTTTCACTGCGCAGCATGGGGGCCTCGTCGCTGATATAGACCCGGGCTACATCCGCCAGCGCGATGCGTGCGCCACTTGGAGTGACCACCGGCAGCAGCTCCAGACTGGCCACCGAGTTGCGATAGCTCTGGGGATAGCGCAGGTTGATGGGATAGCGCTCGCGCCCCTCGATGGTCTGGCCCACCTCCATGCCGCCCACCGCGGTGGCGAGCACCGCCTGCACGTCGGCGATGTTGAGGCCGTAGCGGGCCGCCTTGAGCCGGTCGATGTCCACCTTGATGTAGCGGCCACCCGCCACCCGCTCGGCGTAGACCGATGAGGCCCCCTCCACCTTGCCAACGATCTGCTCAAGCTGTTGGCCGAGTTGCTGGATCACCTTGAGATCCGGCCCCGCTATCTTGATGCCGACCGGGGTCTTGATACCGGTGGCCAGCATGTCGATGCGGGTCTTGATGGGGGGCACCCAGGCGTTGGTGAGGCCGGGGAAGCGGATTAGGGCGTCGAGCTCCTCTTTGAGCTTCTCCGGGGTCATACCGGGGCGCCACTGATCGCGGGGCTTGAGCTGGATGCTGGTCTCCATCATCACCAGATCGGCAGGGTCGGTGGCCGATTCGGCGCGTCCCGCCTTGCCGAACACGTTCTGCACCTCGGGCACGGTACGAATCAGCTTGTCGGTCTGCTGCAAAATCTCTCGCGCCTTGCCCACCGAGATATTGGCCGCTGTGGTGGGCATATACATGATGTCCCCCTCATCGAGCGGCGGAATGAACTCGGAGCCGAGGTACTTGAGCGGCCAGAAGCCCGCCACCGTCACTACGGCGGCGACAGCCAGGGTGGTTTTCGGACGGGCCAGCACGGCTTTGAGCAGCGGCACATATGCCTGGCTTAAGCCACGGTTCAGCGGGTTGGCCTGCTCCGCCAGCACCTTGCCACGGATAAAGTAACCCATGATCACCGGCACCAGCGTGATGGCGAGCGCGGCAGCGGCGGCCATGGCGTAGGTCTTGGTGAAGGCGAGGGGGTGGAACATCCGCCCCTCCTGCGCCTCCAGCGCAAACACCGGCAGGAAGCTGATGGTGATGATCAGCAGGGAGAAGAAGATGGCAGGCCCCACCTCGATGCTCGCCTCGGTGATGATGCGCCAGCGGTTCTTGTCGGTGAGCGCCTCCCGCTCCATATGTTTGTGGACGTTCTCGATCATCACGATGGCGCCATCCACCATGGCGCCGATGGCAATGGCGATGCCCCCCAACGACATGATGTTGGCGTTGATCCCCTGCAGATGCATCACGATAAAGGCCACCAGAATGGCGATGGGCAGGGTGATGACCACCACCAGGGACGAGCGCAGGTGGAACAGGAAGGCGAGGCAGACCAGCACCACCACCGCGAACTCCTCCACCAGCTTGCCGGAGAGGTTGTCGATGGCGCGCTGGATAAGGTCGGAGCGATCGTAGACGGTGACGATCTCCACCCCCTCTGGCAGGCTGCTTTTTAGCTCCGCCAGCCGTGCCTTGACCCCGTCGATGGTGTGCTGGGCATTCTCGCCGTAGCGCATGACGATGATGCCACCGACCACTTCCCCTTCACCGTTGAGCTCGGCGATGCCGCGCCGCATCTGGGGGCCGGTGAGCACATCTGCCACATCCCCCAGCAGCAGCGGGGCACCGCGCACATTGGTACCGAGCGGGATCTGCTTCAGATCCTCGACGCTTTTCAGATAGCCATTGGAGCGCACCATGTACTCCGCTTCCGCCATCTCGATGACGGAGGCGCCGGTCTCCTGATTGCCCTGCTTGATGGCGGTCTCGATAAGGGAGAGCGGGATGCCGTAGGCGCGCAGCTTGTCCGGATCGACCCGCACCTGATACTGGCGCACCATGCCGCCGACGGTGGCGACCTCTGAGACCCCTTCCACCGTCTGCAGCTCGTACTTGAGGAACCAGTTTTGCAGAGAGGTGAGCTGGCTGAGGTCATGCTTGCCGGTTTTGTCCACCAGCGCGTACTGGTAGACCCAGCCCACCCCGGTGGCATCGGGGCCGAGTTGGGGGCGGGCGGAGGCGGGCAGGTTGGGCGCAACCTGGCTCAAATACTCCAGCACCCGGGCGCGAGCCCAGTAGAGGTCGGTGTTGTCGTCAAACAGCACATAGACGAAGGAGTCGCCGAAGAAGGAGTAGCCGCGCACCGTGGTGGCCCCCGGCACCGCCAGCATGGCGGTGGTGAGCGGGTAGGTCACCTGATCCTCCACCACCTGGGGCGCCTGGCCTGGATAGGAGGTCTTGATGATCACCTGCACGTCGGAGAGATCCGGCAGGGCGTCCACCGGGGTTTGCTTGACCGACCAGAGCCCCCAGGCGGTGAGCATGAGGGTCAATAGCAGCACCAGAAAGCGGTTGCCCACGGACCAGCGAATAATCGAGGGGATCATGGTTGGGCTCCTTGCTCATTGGGTGCAGAGAGCGGAGAGCGGTTGCCTGTCAGGCAGCGAATGATGGCAGGGATCATGATTTCTTCTCCACCTCGGGCATCGCCATCTGATGCTGGCTATGGTCCATGTCTTCCATCTTCTCCATCTCATCTGCCGCAGGCTTGGCGGTGTCACCGCTTGCCGGCGTTTGCTGCTGATGGATGGTGGTGATGCGGTACTCATCCCCCTCCCGCATCACCTGCAGATGGAGGGGCTGTCCCTCGACCAGCTTGCTGATGTCGACTCCTTCGGCGACGGTGAATTCCATCTCCATGGCGGGCCACTGCCACTCGGGGATGGGCTGGTGGGAGACCATCAGGGTACGTTTGGCCAGATCGATGCTTTCAACCTCGCCCTGGGTCCACACCTGAGCGGGGCGTACCGCCGTCATACGCTGGAAGTCCGAATCGATGGCCGATTCCGAGTCGAGCAGGAACTGGGCCGAGCTGACTATGCTGTCACCCGCTTCCACCCCCGCCTTGATGGCGACCTTGTCGCCAAACTGGGGGCCGAGAGTGACGGCCACCGACTTGAAGCTGCCATCCCCCAGCGCCAGCACCAGCCGATCCTGACTGCCGGTGCGGATCACCGCTTCGCTCGGTACCACCAGTTGCGGCTCTCCCTTGCCCGCCTGAATCGTCACCTTGGCGAACATGTTGGGTTTCAGAAACTCGTCCGGGTTGGCGAAGCGCAGCCGCACCTTGAGAGTGCGGGTGGCAGCATCCAGAGTCGGGTAGAGGTAATCCACCTTACCTTGCCAACTGCGACCGGGGGCATAGTCGAGGGTCATGGTGACCAGATCGCCCACCTTCAGCTGGGCCGCCTGGCGCTCGAACACCTCTGCACTCACCCACACCTGTTTGAGGGTGCTGATGTTAAAGAGCGCCGCAGCGGGCTCAACATACTGGCCTTCGCGCACCTTCAGCTCGGAGACATAGCCGCTGCTGGGGGCATAGATACGCACCGTCTCCTGCACCTGACGGGTGCGCTTGAGGGCCGCAATCTGATCCGCCGGCACCTGCAGGGACTTGAGCTTGCCCTCGGCGGCGCGCAGCAGCAGCGGGTTGGCGGTGTTGAGTGCCAGCAGGTACTCGTGCTGGGCGTTGACCAGATCCGGGGCGTAGAGCTCGTAAATCAGGCTCCCCTTGCTCACCTGCTGCCCCTCGCTCTTGATAGCGAGGGTGCGGATCCAGCCTGCCATGCGGGCGTTGACCGCCTCCAGCCTGTCCTCGTCATAGCCGACGTAGCCCACCGTCTCGATCTGCTGGTGGATGGGGAGCTTCTCCACCTTGGCGAGCCGTACCCCCAGGTTCTGCTGGATCTCGGGGCTGATGGTGACTGTGCCCGGTGAGCCGCCCTGTTTTTCCTCATAGACGGGGATAAAGTCCATCCCCATGTTGTCCTTGGCTGGGGCATCTCGCTTGTCGCGCGGATCCATGGGGTTGACCCAGTAGAGCGGCGTCTTCTCCTTGGCTGCAGTGCCAGTTGTGGTCTGTTTGGCGGCCCAGTAGCCGCCACCGGCGCTGAGGGCGAGCAGCAGGGCCGATACCAGCAGTTTCTGGCTCATCGCACACCTCCACTTAATGGCTGGGGGGCAAGGTTTTTGGCGGCGATAAGGCCGGTAACAGGGACAAGTGACATCATATCTCTTCTCTTGTGCAGGCCGCCTGATGGGAGATGGACAAGGCATCACCCGAGGTATTGGCGGCAAACGGGGCGCAGCTGTATCAGCGCGCACGGCTCCCTGTGAGCGGGCCGGTTTGGCCGGGGCACAGGGTCAGGCAAGGCGGCAGGAAACGGGCAAGCCGAGGCTTGCCACTGCCGCAAGAGAAGCGCTTTCTAGTGGCGCAGCACCGACAGCATCAGGTGTCGGCGTGGCCAGGAGGGGGGATGGGTACCACGGGAGCGCAGGAAGGGATCCCGCAACCAGTTATCAAGCAGTGACGCTGAGAAGTTGTTGCCAAGCAGCAGGGGGAAGATCAGCAGGGCGACCAGTACCCCCAGCAGAGCCATCGCGCCGAAGGAGAGGGCATTGACGCCAGTTTGCATCTGGCACTCATCACCCATGACTGACCCATCTTTTCCCTGATGGCAGGAGAAGGTCATGCCATCGCCTGGGTGATCCATGGCGGGCATCGCATGAGAGATCTCGTCATCCGCCATCACCATCGATGAATCGAACATCACCATTGGCAGGGCCCTGTTTGGGCTCGTTTCGGAGGAGAGGGGAGAACCATGCCAGCTGATGCAGAGGGTCAGATTGCACACGAGCAGCAGCGCCAGCAATAGCCGGGCTAGCAGGGCAGAGGGCAATCTTGTCGCAAGCTGGGTGAGTGACAATCCGGTCATCCTTCAGGATCTGGTATCCAGACTCTAAACCTTGCTTCTAGGAGAAGGTCAAGGCGAGGGCTGGCGCTGTTGTTGCAGATAGATGTCGCTGTATTTCTCCAGCAGCTGATCTATCCACTGCCTCATGCCCGGTGCTTGCAGCATGGGTTCCAGCTGTTCGAGGGTGCCAAGATGGGGAGATTGTAGTGAAACAGAAATATAGAGCTCACCGCGCTGCAGTGGCCACTGCAGATCAGTCATTCCGCTGCTCGGGTAATTTTCGCTCAAAAACAGGCGGCCGGAAGAGCGGCCATAGGGAACGAAGTCGACCCGGTCACTGGCCAGCAGGCCAAATACCTGCTTGAGGGAGTTGACCCTGTAGATGCGGGTATTTGCTTGCAAAAAATCATCCATTTCGCTGCCAAGGCTGACGCCTATCATCATGGCTCCCCGCAGTCCGGTCAGATCCTCCCGTCGCTGCAGCAAGCGGCTGCCGGGTTGGCGCACGAACACCGCCATGTCATTGATGGCCATGGGCGTTCGGGTAAAGCGGGAGTAGTGTGCTCTCTCTTCGTTGCGCAGCGCACAGATATTGATGTCTACCTCTCCTTTCGCCACTTTCTGCTGACAGCGGGCCCAGGGGCCCACATAGGAGAGATCCACATTGAAACCCAACCGTTGATAGAGGGTACTGACTACTTCGGCACAAACGCCGATGATCTTGCCATCGCTCAGCCAGTTCCAGGGGGGATAATCGTGATGACCACAGGCGGAGAGGGTAGTGGTCGTCAAGGTCGTCGCGAGCCAGAGCTGAGCCAGCATATCCGGATCCTGTGCAAAAAAGTCTCGATGTGTGTCATTGAAGCACACCGCAGACAAAAAAATACCCCCGCACGGGCGGGGGTAGTTTGTTATCGGTGGCACGCCCGTGGAGAGCGTTACGGCTTGGCGCGTTTTTCCGACCCTTTCATGATGAGGCGGAAGAAGAGCGGGATAAAGAAGATGGCGATAAAGGTGGCCGCCAGCATGCCGCCGATGACCGGCCAGCCGAGAGCGTGACGGCTTGCGGCACCGGCGCCGCTGGAGGTGACCAGCGGCACACAGCCGAGGATGAAGGCCAGCGAGGTCATCACGATGGGGCGAAAACGCAGGCGCGCCGCCTCCAGTGCCGACTCGATGAGGCTCATCCCCTCCTCGTGCTTCATCACCGCGAATTCCACAATCAGTATGGCGTTCTTGGCGGCAAGGCCCACCAGGGTCACCAGCCCGATCTGGAAGTAGACGTTGTTGGTGAGTCCTACCAGCCAGGTGGCCAGCAGGGCGCCGAACAGGGCGAACGGTACGGCTGTGATCACCGCAAACGGCAGGCTCCAGCGTTCGTACTGGGCTGCCAGGATGAGGAAGATCATCACAATACCGAAGCCGAACGCCATGCCTGCGTTACCGGCAGAGGCCTTCTCCTGATAGGCGGAACCGGTCCACTCCAGCTTGGCATCGTTGCCAAGGGTGCTGTTGGCCACCTCTTCCAGTGCGGCGATCGCCTGACCCGAACTGTAGCCGGGTGCCGGCTGTGCCATGATCTTGGCTGCCTGGAAGATGTTTAAACGCTCTACCAGCTCGGGGCCAGTGGCATCACGGACCGTCACTAGGCTGCTGAGCGGGATCATCTCGCCGGTGTTGGAGCGCACGTAGACGTTGCGGATATCGCTCTTCTTGGCGCGGTAGTCCGCTTCGGACTGCAACTGTACCCGGTAGGTTCGGCCAAACTGGTTGAAGTCGTTGACATAGACCTGACCGAAGGTGGCCTGCATGGTGTCGAACACCGCATTGATCGGCAGCCCCAGCGCCTTGGCTTTCTCGCGATCCAGGTCGAGATAGACCTGCGGCACATTGGCACGGAATGTGGATGTGACACTGGCAAACTCGGGGCGCTCCTTGGCGGCGGCGAGGAAGCGCTGTACTTCGCCCGAAAACTCCTGGGCACTGCCGGAACCCCGGTTTTGCAGGTAGCCTTCCAGTCCGCCGGTGGTGGACATCCCCTGGATCGGGGGCGGGTTGAAGGAGGCAACGAAGCCGTCAGCCAGCCCCATCAGGCTCATCCCCTGCAAGGTTTTGGCCAGTTCGAAAGAGTCCTGACCAGACCCCTTGCGCTCGCTCCAGTCCTTCAGGGTAATGAAGGTGAGGCCACTGTTGCTGATGATGGCATTGGAGAGGATGTCGAAGCCCGAGAAGGTGATGACATCCTTCACATTGGGATTGGCCATGGCGATCTTGTCGAACTGATCCGCCACCGCCTGAGTCCGGCTCATGGCGGCGGCATCCGGCAGCATGACAGCGGAGATGAGGTAGCCCTGATCTTCGTTTGGTACCAGCTCGCCCGGCACTTTCAGGAAGAGACCGTAGATGGAGAGGATCAGCACGGCGATGATGGCAAAGGCGACCCCCACCCGGCGGTTCAGGAAGGCAACACCCCGTACATAGCCGCGAGTCAGCTGGTCAAATTTTTCGTTGAACCAGACGAAGAAACGGGCCGGTTTGTGGTGTCCTTCTTTCAGCAACACGGCGCACAGGGCCGGCGACAGGGTCAGTGCCACCAGACCCGAGATAGCTACCGAGACCGCAACCGTGATGGCGAACTGCTTGTACATCACACCCGTCATACCACCCATAAAGGCGACCGGCAGAAACACGGCGCAGAGCACCAGCACGATGGCGACCACCGGGCCGGAGACCTCCTGCATGGCGAGGATGGCCGCTTCCTTGGCGGAGCACTTCTTCTCGCTCATGATCCGCTCGACGTTCTCGAGCACCACGATGGCGTCATCCACCACAATACCGATGGCGAGCACCATGCCGAACAGGGTCAGCAGGTTGATGGAGAAGCCGAGCAGCAGCATGCCGGCGAAGGTGCCGATGAGCGACACTGGCACCGCGATACAGGGGATCAGGGTGGCGCGGAAGTTCTGCAGGAACAGGTAGACTACCACGAACACCAGCACGATCGCCTCGAACAGGGTGTGTACCACCTCTTCGATGGAGATCTTCACAAACTCTGTGGTGTCGTAAGGGATCTGGTACTCGATATCCTGCGGAAAGCGCTCCTTGAGCCGCTCCATGGTGGTGTGCACCGCATCGGCGACTGCTACGGCGTTGGCACCGGGCTGCAGATAGGTAGCGATACCGATGGCCGGTTTGCCGTTGGCGCGGGCCACCAGATCATAATCCTTGCCCCCCAGCTCGACCCGGGCGACATCGCGGACCCGGATCTTGGAGCCATCGGGCATGGAGCGGACGATGATGTTCTGGAACTCTTTCACATCTTCAAGGCGACCCTTGGTCTGCACCGTGTAGGTGAAGTCGATGGGGGTCGAGGTGGGCTGAGCGCCGATCTTGCCTGCCGCAAACTGGGTGTTCTGCTCGCGGATGGCGCTAATCACATCGCTCGGGGTGAGTTCGAGCTGTGCCAGCCGATCCGGCCGCAGCCAGATACGCATGGCATAGTCGGTACCGCCAAACAAGGTGGTATCACCGATGCCGGGAATCCGCTTGAGCTCGTCGATGATGTTGAGCAGGGCATAGTTCGACAGATAGGTGGTATCAAACGAGCCGTTCGGCGACTGGAGGGTGACCACCTGCAGGATGGAGGTCGATTTCTTCTTGACTGTGACCCCCTGCTTTTTCACCTCTTCCGGCAACTGGGCCATGGCGGCCGAGACCCGGTTGTTGACGTTGATAGTGGCCTGATCCGGATCGGTGCCGATCTCGAAGTAGACGTTGAGGTTCATCTGGCCGTTGGAGGCCGATCCCGACTGCATATAGATCATCCGCTCGACGCCGTTGATCTGCTGCTCCAGCGGTGCGGCGACAGTCTGGGAGATCACCTCGGGGGTGGCGCCCGGATAGAAGGCTGTCACCGAGACCACCGGCGGGGTGATCTGGGGGTACTGCTCAATGGGGAGCGATCGCATTGCCGCCAATCCACCCAGCACGATAATGATGGAAATCACGCTGGCGAAGATGGGACGCTCGATAAAAAACCTGGAAAACATACGAGCTCCTTACTTGGCCGCTGAGTGGCTGACCATCTTGGCGGTGATGGCTTTCATCTCGTCGGCAGAGACAGGTTTCACCACGGCACCGGGGCGGGCCTTCATCAACCCTTCGACGATGTAACGATCACCGGCATTGAGGCCACTGTCGATCAGTACCCCCTCGGCGACCACCGGGCCCAGCTTGACCGGGCGGGGCATCACCTTGTTCTCTGCATCCACCACCATCACCATGCGGTCAGCCTGAGACTGGATGATGGCACGGGGCGGTACCACGATGGCGTTTTTGCGCAGGCCAAGATCGATGGTCATGCGGACAAACTGGCCGGGCAGCAGCACGCCATCCTTGTTGTCGAAGATGGCACGGGCCCGGATGGTGCCGGTCTGGGGATCGACCCGGTTGTCGGAGAAGTTGAGCTTGCCCGCTTCAGGGTAGACAGAGCCATCGGCCAGACGAATATGGGTGCGCCAGGTGGTGGCATCCTTCGCCTCAATCACCCCTTTCTTTACCGAGTTTTCGAAGTTGAGGCGATCCTGCTCCGAGTAGGAGAAGTTGACATAGAGCGGATCAAACTGGGTGATGGTAGTGAGCAGGCCGTTGTCGCCGCTGGTGGAGATAAGGCTCCCCTCGGACTGGGAGCTCTTGCTCGCCATGCCGTTGATGGGGGCGGTGACCTTGGTATAGCTGAGATTCAGCTCGGCCTCCTTCACCTTGGCCTGGGCGGCCTGGTGACTGGCGATGGCAGCCTCGTAGTTGGCAATAGTATCGTCATAGTCCTTGCGACTCACTACTTGGCGTTTGAACAGCGGGATGATGCGATCCCGATCGGCGCGGGCCTTGTTGAGGCGAGCCTGCTCCTGAGCCAGGGTCCCTTTGGCCTGCTCCAGCGCCACCTTGTAGGGCTCGGGGTCGATCAGAAACAGCTCCTGGCCGGCGGTAACCGGCTGACCTTCGATGTAGGTGCGCTTGAGCAGGATGCCACTGACTCGTGATCGCACATCGATCTCGCGAAAACCGGCGGTTTCACCCACCATCTCGGTGGTGAGCGGCACATCGGTCAGCTTGACCTCTGCCACCACTACGGGGACCGGCGGCAGCGCCTGAGCTCCGGCAGTTGGTTTATCACCACAGGCGGTCAGGGCACTGGCTAGAGCCAGAGCGATCCAGCCGCGTTTTAACATCTCTTCCCTGACGGATTGCACCTTCATCATCATACTCCTGTGGGATGGTGCACGATTGCCGCGCCCACCCTTTCTCTTCATGAACATGGTTAACTGCATGGTTACAAATTTAACTTATTGGATTACTGATAGTTTTTAATGATAGAGCACGAATATTGAACCCAAGCTGCTCGACAGTGAAAGTTGTCAGAACATGACGGCAGGTTGTAGACGGGGCAGCGACAGGCGATAACAGGCCAGCAGGTATCTTTCGGCGTTGTCATGGCTGGATGCGGGGCCCAAAGGAATTATAAGAAGGAAAAAGCGAGGGAAGTGGGGGCTGGGTCACAGTGGGGGCGTCAAATGCCCCCACTATCAGGTCTGTCAGGCAAAGCAGGCCCAGATGGGGGCGTGATCTGAGGGTTTCTCGATGCCGCGCAGCTCATAATCGATGCCGGTCTCGGTCACGCTGTCCTTGAGAGCATCGGAGGCCATGATGAGGTCGATGCGCAGGCCACGGTTCTCGTCAAAGCCCTTGGAGCGGTAGTCAAACCAGGAGAATCGCTCGCACTCGGTGGGGTTGGCGGCGCGGAAGGTGTCGGTGAGACCGAACCCTTTCAGCCGTTCCATCCACTCCCGCTCGATGGGCAGGAAGGAGCACTTGCCATCCCGCAGCCAGCGCTTGCGGTTCGCTTCGCCGATACCGATGTCGAGATCGGTGGGGGAGATATTCATATCTCCGATCAGCACCAGCTGGTCGTCCGGGGTGTGGTTGGTCTCGAGATAGTGCTGCAGATCCTCGTAGAACTTCTGCTTGGCCGGGAACTTGGTCTCGTGATCCTGGCTTTCACCCTGCGGGAAGTAGCCGTTCATTACCTTGATGAGAGAGCCGTCTTCGCGCTCGAAGGTGGCCATGATCATCCGGCGCTGGGCCTCTTCGTCATCGGTGGGGAAGCCTTTCTCCACCTTGACCGGTTTCTGCTTGCTCATGATGGCGACCCCGTAGTGAGCCTTCTGGCCGTGAAACGCTACGTGATAGCCCATGGCCTCCACATCGGCCAGCGGGAAGGCCTCGTCATGGACCTTGATTTCCTGCAGGCCGATCACATCGGGCTGGTGCTTGTCGATGATGGCTTGCAACTGGTGCAGACGGGCGCGCAGGCCGTTGATATTGAAAGAGATGATCTTCATGTCCGGGATGCTCATGTCATTTTTATAAGTCGCTATTGGACTAGGAATCGGCGGTGGATGCAAGTTTGGCCGCGGGCCTGCATCAGTGGCAGGCACCGCGGGGTGGGCAGAGGTGTCAGCGGGTCATCTTTTTGACGAATACCACCACAAACAGCGCCAGTGTGAAGCTGCCGGTAAAGGCTTCAAAGGCGGCAAAGATCCTGGAAAGCCCGACCGGAGTGAAGTCGCCATAACCCAGGGTGGTGAAGGTGACCACGCTGTAGTAGAGGCACTCCAGCAGGAAGATGGCGTTCTCTTCAAGAGAGGCTTCTGGTCGGTATATAAGATGATTGCCCGCGAAGTTAAGGCCGCAGAAGAAGTAAAAAATGCTGCAGATGAAGATGAGCAGCAACGAGAAGAGCACCACCCGCATCGGAGCCTCGCCATAGCCACAGAAGAGATCGACCACCCAGGAGGTGAAGCGCTGGGTCGACCAGAACGGCAGTTGCAGGCGGCGCATGGTGAGCTCTTGCTGGATATAGTTGCCGGACATGGTGAAGATCCCCTGCGCCTCGGAGGCTTTGCGTAGATCCCGGTAGGTCTCTTCCGCCTCCTTGAACCAGATGCGCGCCTGTTTGGGATCCCGTTCACGGCGCCCCTTGCGATCCTGCATCACCCGTTTGCCGGTCTGCATGTTGTCGAGCCGGGTGTTGTGCCAGCGGATGCCGAGCAGATTGACGTCATCGAGGGTGGCGCACTGGAGGTTGGCATCACTGAGATCGGCCTTCATCAGGCTGCCCCCTTTCATGCGCAGGCCGTAGAGGTGACCCCCGCGCAGGTTGGCGCGATAGAGGTTGCACTGCTCTAGCAAGAATCCCTGATCGGACTCCTTGTTGACCAGATTGAGGCCAGCCAGATTGGCCCGTGACAGCTGCAGGCCGTGACATAGACCGCCAGCGCGAACGTATTGTTCGAGCGCCTCGGCGGTGCGGGCTTCCTGATGAGGTCCATGGGGATCATGCCACTTGCAAAGATCGTGCTCGCCAGCTTCTTCACTGCAGTGGCGGCCATCGGCCACCAGATAACGACACATCGCCATCTTCGCTTCCCTCGCATTACCGTACTGGTTTCAGCATAGGCGGGAAAAGGGGGCGTGACGGCGTCTTAGTTGAACTGGTTAAACTCCTGACGCAGCTTGCGAAAACGCTCCTGCTGAGCCGGGTTGAGGGGGATGCCGTCGAGCACGTCCAGGGTGTCTTTGCACTCGATACCAAACTCCGGGCTTTTGCGGTTTTTCTGCATCAGTTGCAGCAACACCTGGATCTTGTTGAGGGCGGCACCGGTATTGGCGGGGGCCCGGCGCAGCGCCTCGCGAAAGTGACCGAGCGCCTGTTCCAGCTCGCCGCTCTGATAGGCCTTGATCCCCAGATCGTTGAGCTGCTGGTAGCGCTGACGCCGCTCCAGCACCGTTTTATCATCACGGGTTGCCTGAATGCAGGTAGTAAGCAGCCGGTCTTCATCCTTTGCCAGCAGTCCCTGCAGGCTCTCGGCATATTCGAACTCGCCGAGCTGATAGAGGGCGAGGATGGTTTCGCCAAGCAGGGCAGGGGGCATGGTGGCCGGTTCATCAAGCCAGTTCTGGTTGGCGCGATAGAGCATCTTCTTGCCCTTGAGCAGCTCCCCCAGCGCAATTTGCACTCGGGCCTGACAGATTTGCTCGAATACCGGGTAGTTGAACTCCGACATCATCAGCGAATCGCGGATGCGCGACAGGGCCGAGTTGACCTGCTTTTGCAGGTTGGCGATATGATAGCTGTCGTTGCTGTTGAGGGCGTAGAGGGTCAGGGTCTGGATATAGGCACCCAGATAGTGGGGGGTTCGGTGGATCGAGTTACGCGACAGATCGATCAGCGACAGCAGCACATCCTTGGCCTGAGCGTAGTCGTGGCGTAGCAGGCACACTTCCGCCAGCCGACGGGAGAGCTGCACCGACTGGGGGGAGATATCCACCGCTCGTCTAAGTTCTTGTTGTGCCAGTTCATCGTTGCCGAGGGCGAGTTGGGATTCCGCCAGCCAGAGGTGTGCTTCCACCATCAGCGGGGTATTTTTGAGGGTCGCCTGCAGATGGCTGACCGCTTCTTCATGAAGTCCCAGAGTATTGCACGCCTTGCCCAGCGTCAGGCGGGCCCAGCTGTTCTCCTGCCCGGCCAGCAGCTGGCGCATCAGGGCGCGTGCTTCTTGTGCCTGACCCAGCTTGAGGTGGGTATCAGCTTGCAGGCAGCGGCAGTAGTTGGCAAAACGGGGGACAGCATCAGCCCGCTCGGCACAGGCGGTAATGAGGGTCGCCAGATTGTTATCAGCCAGCGCAGTAAAGACGCTGGCCAGGGCGTTGCGCCGGGCGAGGGCCCGCTTGAGGCGAAACGAGAACTGCTCCTGGGAGAAGGGCTTCATCAGGTATTCGTCGGGCTCGGCTTCCAGCGCGCTCAGCACCATGGCGCGAGAGCTGTCGCCACTCACCATGATCACCACGCTCTGGGGCGGAATGAGCTTCTGATCCCGCAGGCTCTCCAGCAGCTGCCGCCCGTTCTCGCCAATCCCCAGATCGTAATCAATGAGATAGATAT
The DNA here is from genome assembly GCF_049175515.1 of Aeromonas sp. 600479. Classification (NCBI taxonomy): domain Bacteria; kingdom Pseudomonadati; phylum Pseudomonadota; class Gammaproteobacteria; order Aeromonadales; family Aeromonadaceae; genus Aeromonas; species Aeromonas sp. 600479. The sequence goes on along the minus strand of NZ_JAAKVF010000003.1, from coordinate 63,034 downwards.
CGAAGCTGCCCTTCTGGCAGCGGCGTCGCGCATCCTCGGCGGTATTGGAGTAGGTGATGTTGCTGATACCCAGATTGAGCAGCATCGCCTTCATCATCACCTGAAACGAGCGCTGCTCATTGACCATCAGAATGCGTTGTGGCTTGGCAGGGCTCTTCTTTTCTGACGCGTTTTCCGGTGTCTGCATTGTTCTGGGTCGAGGCGCTACGGGTTGGTGGGAGAAAGTGTGCCACCAAAGCGTGTCAAGTGGCAATCAATGTGCTTTTGTCACGCAACTTTCAGTTTCCATGTCACGCTCTGTGCCTGGTGGCCAGGGCGATGTGGTTGATCCATATCAAATAAAGCTCAGATGGGGTGGCAGCACGCGGCACACTTTTTAGACTGATAGAGGGGGCAACGACAAGCCCCGGTCACATATAGGCCCCATCAGGCAGGTATCAGGGCCTGCCTCTGTTAGTCCATGAATCACGGAGGGATCAGAGATGAGTTTGCTACCAAGCCGTACCAGTCTGTTCGATGACCTGTTTCGCGATATGGCGTCCGGCTTCTATATTCGCCCCTTGCACGGGGACCCCTTGCCGAGCCAGATCAGGCTGGATTTGAAGGAGAGTGATGGCAACTATGTGCTGCAAGCCGAGTTGCCGGGGGTTGCCAAAGAGGACATCCATGTGGATATCCATGGTAAACAGGTGACGCTGAAAGCGGAGATCCGCCAGTTTGACAGCCAGAACAAGGATGAGCGAACACTGCGCAGTGAACGCTATTTTGGCAGTGTTTCACGCACTCTGGAGTTGCCGGTCGAGGTGGCGCTGGACAAGGTCAGCGCCAGGTTCGAGAACGGTATCCTCACGTTGCAACTGCCCAAGCAGGTGGAAACGCCAGCCCCTCACCGGGTGACCATCGAATAGCCCGTGACAAGTTCATCATCAACCGTAATGAGAAGGCCCCGTTATCGGGGCCTTCTGTTTATCAGTGCTTTTCTGTCGGTTGCTTCGCCAGATAGTGGGCGAATTGGGGCGTGTACTTGGCCTTGAACCCCTGTTCGGTCTTGATGATGAGATAGACCGCCAGCTTGTGCTGTTTGGCAAATGCCATACCCGCTTCGGGCCCCATCACCATCAGCGCGGTATCGAGGGCGTCAGCCTCAAGCGCGGTCGGGGTGATCACGCTGGCGGAGACCAGCTTGTGGGTGACCGGCTGGCCGGTGGCGGGGTCGATGATATGGGAGTAACGCTGTCCATCTATCTCGTAGTAGTTGCGATAGCTGCCTGCGGTGCTGAGCGCCATACCGTTGGGGATGACGATATCGGAAAACGCTCCCGGCTGATCGGAAGGTTCGACGATGGCCACTCTCCACGGTGAACCCTTGCTGTTGTTGCCCTTGCTGCGCACCGCACCGGCCACTTCGATCAGGTAGTTGTGTACCCCCTTGCCCTCGAGCAGGGCGGCGATTTCATCCGATGCAGCCCCTTCGCCCAGGGTGGAGAGGTCGAGATAGAGATCCGGGATCGTTTTTTCGAGCAGGAAGTGATCCCCTTGCGGGGTCAGGGTCAGCTTGTCGATGCCCACCTTGTGGCGGGCGGCGGCGATGGCCGCCTCATCGGGTCGCTTGACCGGGCGTTTGTCCGGGCCAAATCCCCACAGATTGACCAGCGGCCCCACGGTCACATCCAGCTTGCCATCGGTCAGCTTACCGGCATCAATCCCCTGCTGGACTATGATGGCCATGGCGGGCGGGATGGCAAACGGGGTATTGGCGGGCCCCTGATTGAATCGGGAGATGAGGGAGTCGGGATCGTAGGTGGAGATCTCCTTGTTCATCCGGGCCAGCAGACTCTCTACATCGCTTTTGAGGGAGGGCTCCCCACCGGGGTAGCTATCGCTCAGGGTCACCACATAGTAGGTGCCCATGGTCTTGCCCTGAATACGGGTCTGGGCTGGCGGGGTCGGCTGGCAGCCGGTCAGCGCCAGCAGCAGGGTTAGCAGCAGGCCGCGCAGGGCCGCCACGGGGGTCATCGCAATCATCCGGCGCTCTCATCTGGAGAAGGTTCATATCGGGGCGCTAGCTTAGCCAAGGGGCGCTCGCCGGGCGAGCCCTGATAGGGGCAATCGGGGGGAAAAGAGCAGAAAAAATTAAACAGTTTTGAACCTGTTGCTGTAGCGGGTCGTATCGTCCATCCGTGATGGGAGATAGTGGCGAGTACAGCACCGTCTGGTGACCTGGCCCGCAGCTTTGGCCAAAACCCATCGCCGATTGAAAACAATTGAGTAAAATGAAGGTCGATTTAGACGGCATCTTTGCGAAGCATATACGCCACGCTGTTGCCATCCATTGCCAATCAAAGGAGAAGATGATGAAAAAGGCGATTACCCTGCTGTTTCTGAGTACTCTGGCTGCCCCGGTTCTGGCCGATGAGTGCGCACTGGTCATCGAAGGCAATGATGCCATGCAGTACAACCTCAAAGAGATGAGCGTTCCGGCCACCTGCAAGGAGGTGACGGTTACTCTGAACCATACCGGGAAGCTGCCTGTGACCGCCATGGGCCATAACTGGGTGCTGGCCAGCACCGCAGACTATCAGACTGTGGCGACGGCGGGGATGAGCGCCGGGGCCGAGAACGGCTATCTGCCCAAGGATGATCCCCGCGTGCTGGCGCATACCAAGCTGATCGGCGGTGGCGAGAGCAGCAGCGTCACCTTCAAGACCGACGGTCTGGCGGGCAAGGATCTCACCTTCTTCTGCTCCTTCCCCGGCCACTTCGCCATGATGAAGGGCTCATTCAAGGTCAACTAAGGTGCTGACCGGCATCGAGCCGGTCGCCTCAATAGAAAAAGCCGGGATTTCCCGGCTTTTTCATATCTGTCGCTTGTTGTGGCGTGGCATGACTGCGCACAGCCGACTTTCGCGCTATTTGGCCTGCAGGGTAAAGAAGGCGATGGAGCTCTTCTTCTGGCATTCGAAGTGAATGCTCTCTTCACCGGTCACCACCAGCGTCTCGTTGATGGCCACCTCTTTGCCCTGCACGGTCAGCTGGCCGCTCAGCAGGTGACAGAGGTAGGTCTTCCCTGGCTCGAGGGTCAGGGTCAGCGGGAAGGGGAGGTTCAGCACCCGCACGTTGGCGCTGATGCGATCCGGATGGTAGATAAGCCCCAGATCGGTCACCTCTTTTTTCAGCAACTCGCAGTGGGTCTCCTCGTCGCCGCTAAAGTGCGCCGCCTCGAAGGTGGCGTAGGGGTGGCCGTTGAGCACAAAGCCAGCCCCGCTTACCGGCAGCAAAATGCGTTGATAGCCGGGAAAGGGGGAGAAGGGGCCCGCACTCTTGATGGGGGCCGAGCTCAGCCGATAGTCAAAGTCGAGTTTGGCAAGGCTGCTCCCCTTGGGGGAGATGAGGATCTGGCTGGTGGTGCCCTGCTGGTTCTTCCAGGGCATCTTCTGGTGGTCAGACTCTTTAATCAGGGTGATCACGGGCACTTCCTCACGATAAAAAACGCAGGGAGCCGGTGACATCAACCCCGGCTCCCTGATAGAGATGGGCGATGGTAAGGGCGATCAGCCCTGACCATCCAGTGCAGCCAGTCGTGCTTCTATGGCGGCGAGACGGCTCTTGAGCTCGCTTACTTCCTGCTCCAGCTCGCTCAGGCGGTCGGCGGCCGGGGAGGCATAGGCAGCCGCAGGGGTGGCATCCATCATCGCCTGGATATCCACCTCACCGCTGAACAGGTGGGCGTAGCGGGATTCGCGCTTGCCCGGCTCACGTGGCAGTTTGACCACGTAAGGGCCACGTTCGATGAGGCGATTGAGTACGGCATCTACCTCGGTCACGTCATCAAAACTGCAGAGGCGATTGGTGCGAGAACGCAGCTCCCCCGGGGTTTGCGGGCCGCGCAGCAGCAACTCGCAGATGATGCCGAGTTCCTGCGCATCGAATTTCAGTTCACCAAACTCGGTGTTGCAGAATCTGTGCTGGTAGCGGGGTACCCGGGCATTGAAACCTGCCGTGTTGACTACCAGGCGTCGGCGGATCAGCTCGTCCACCACGGCGCGGATATCGAGTTCGGCCAGATCCAGTACCGGCTCACGGTTACTCTTCTGGTTGCAAGCATTGACCAGTGCATTAAGGGAGAGGGGATATTGATCCGGGGTGCAGATCTCTTTTTCAATCAGACACCCGATGACACGGGCCTCCAGCGGTCCAAGTACTAACTCCATTTCCTACTCCCTAGCAAATCGCGATATCAAGAGCCCCCTATCTTAGTCATGGTCTGCGCCGCGTCTAGCGTTGCGCACCATTTTTGCGAGCTAATCAGGGGGTTGGCGAAAGGCTCGCCAACGCCGGAGGTCACCGCTTTTAGCGTTGCCCCTGATAGAAGCGGGCTTTGTCGGCATACATGGCGTCGTCCGCCACCCGGCTCAGCTCTGCCAACGGGGTCTGGTCGCTACTGCTCCAGCCGATGGCGAAACGCAGCGGGAATCTGTGCTCCCCATGTTGCACGATGGCGTGCTGCTGGCTTGCCTCCAGTCTGCCTGCCAGCTGTTGGCAGGCAAGGTGATCCGCCTCCGCCAGTAGCACGAATTCGTCTCCTCCCATTCTGAATATGCTCTCATTCTGTCGGCACAGCGTGCGCAGTAGTCGTGCCATCTGGATCAGCAGGGCGTCGCCCGCCTCGTGCCCATACTGGTCGTTGGTGCGTTTGAGGCCGTTAAGGTCGAGCATGAAGAGCGCGAGGTGACGTTCCGGATGGCGCGCCAGCACCGTCTGATAGTGATGAAACGCCTCTTCGAACGCCTGTCGGTTGGGGAGGCCGGTGAGGTTATCAGTGCGAGCGACCCGCGCCAGCTCGTCGGTGAAGAGGCGCCCCTCGATGCCTACCGCCAGCTGTTTGGCAAACAACCGCAAGATGGCCCTGTCTTCGGACTCCAGCCCCTCGGCGCTCACCATGAGATAACCAAACAGCACACCACTCTGGCTGCCGGGTAGGGTCATGATCTTCCAGGAGGCATTATCCCACTGGCATTCGGAGTGTTTGACCTCCTCATCCATCAGTTGGGTCAGTTTCTCCAGCAGGGGATCACGCAAGGGGGCATCGACCCCCTGGGTCAGGGAGTAGTGGGGCTCGCCATCGCGGCGGATCACCAGCCCCCAGCGGTGGCCGGGATAGAGCTGGGAGAGCTGCAACAGGGCGGAGCTGGCCAGCTCGGCAATATCGATATCCAGCTGCTGGTGCAGACCGAACTGCAACCATGATTGCAGGATATGGCGGCTGCGCTCCTCCCGGCTCAGGGCCGAGCGCAGGGCGGTCGTTTGCGAGGCGACCTCTTGCTCCAGTTCATCGTTGAAGCCGAGCAGCCGCTGATTGAAGGCCTCTTTCTCGCTGTTGGCCTGCTGCAGCTGTTCATTCTGTTGATAGAGCGCTCTTACCTGGGCAGAGATGGTATAGGCCATCTCCTGCAGCAGCCGACGCACCTCATCGTATTCCACAAAGCGCAGCGGTGCTTGCTGTTGCTGGTAGTTGCCCTTGCCGTAACTGCGCACCAGGGCTGCCAGCGAGCGCAGCGGTCGGGTGAGCCAGCGGGTAAGCCAGATACAGCCGATGGCCACCAGCAGCAACATGACGGCGATGCTGACGGTCAACAACTGCTGAGATTTGTTTAGCTCGCTCACCCTGTCATCGCTGTAGCTGTAGAGGGTGATGGTTGGGGTGATGGTCTCTTCCAGTTGTGGCCAGCCGATGGTCAAGAGCTGTGCCATCTGGCTGGGTACCCGGTCGTTCATATCTTTGGTGTTGTTGTGTGAGCCTTCGTAGAGACGGGTATCTCCTTGTGAAATCACCAGATACTCGCTCCCCTTCAGATAGGGTTCCAGCAGTTGGGCCATCTGCCTCCAGGGGAGGATGGCCATCACAAAGCCCGCTGGGGTCTGCATCACCCCAGCCCGCTGATGATTGCGATAGATGGGGGCCACCAGCGCCAACCCGCCACTGCGATCCTGTTCCATATCGCCGATCAGCAAGGGATCATCCACAGGCATCAGCAAATGCTTGCCCTGTTTGGCTTCCCGCGTCTCGCTCCATGCCATCAGCTGTGGCATCAGGTTACTCGATTCAAGGTAAGAGGCTCGGCCGTTGATGTACTCTACTACCCGACCCTGATCATCGATCAGGTAGGCTGAGGTCAGCAGACTGTTGGACTTGATAAAGGCCGCCAGCGCCAGGCGGGCATGACTGGAGAAGAGAAAATTCTCGAGTGCCTGATTAAGCACCCGATCGTTGCTGAGTTGTTGAAGCTGGGTTCCGATCAATTCGCTGCGAAAGCGTGCCTCACGGGTCATGCTGGTGAGGGCTCGCTCCAGTTGGGATTGTTCGCTCTGGGCAATGATCTGGTGTTGACGAGCCAGCAATATGCCGCTTACCAGCAGCGCTGGCAGCAGGGCTGCGGTGAACAGTATGACGATGAGCGTAGGACCGAGACGAAAGGTGCGGTGGCTCATTTTGACTTGACCTGCTGGTATTGCTGATCGGCCAGTTGCTGCATATAGCGAGCTGCTTCAGCGGCACTGCTTCCCTCCTTGAAACGCTCGAACCCCTTGTCCATCGCCTGCCAGGCAATGGACATGGCGCTCTCTGAAGGCATGGGTGTACTGAGGGTGAACTGTTCCAGCAGCACCTTTTCGTGCAGGGCGGGGTATTGGTTGATGGCGGAAAAAGCCCGCTGGTTGATTGGTAACAGCGAACCCTGTCGATAGATCAATTGCTGAATATCGTCCCGCTGGATAAAGGCCATCAGGGCTTTGATGACGGTCTGACGTTCTTCATCTGCCATTGCCCAACGAGATACACTCAGGACGTAGGCGCCGCTCATGGAGTGCATCGGGCGATCTTCCCAGTGAGGCAGCATGGCAACCCCAAGCTGTTCTCCCATGTTTTTCACCAGGTCATTGAAGGCCCAGTCCCCGTTGACAAGATAGGCACTCTTGCCGTCGTTGAAATTGGCGAGAGCGGTATCATAGTCGCACTCGGGATCGCCCCACTTCTCTCTGGCGACCGTACGGTACGCTTCCAGTGCCTGAATCATGGCCGGCGTGTCGAGTGTGATGCGCCCTTCGGTCACTGGCGAGCCACCAAAAGTGAGCAGAAATGCTGCAAAGTAGTACATGTCGTGGTAGGGCCAGCTGACGGGCTGGATCCCCTTGGCCTTGAGGGCCGGAGTGATGGCTGCCAGTTGCTGCCATTGGGTCACCGGTGTTGAGACCAGCGCCTTATTGTAAAACAGCATCAGATGGTTGCCCTGCATCATGGGCATGCCCCAGCGTTGCTGATCCAGGGTGACATATTGCAGAGCACTGCTCATCAGTGCAGATGAGAACCATCCGGTTGGCAGGGGGGCGAGGGACATCTGTCGGTAGAGGCCGATAAAGTCGGACGGGATCAGCATCAAGTCGGGCAGCCCCCTGGCTTGCGCAGCCAGCAGGATGTCTGCCTTGATCTTGCCGGGCTCGATCTGGGTGACGTGAACCTTGTGATTGCCTTCCTGATTGAATCGCGTGATCACGTCGTCGATCACATATCCGGCCTGCTGGGAGTGCCACAACTCCAGCACTGGCTCCTGGGCTCGCAGTGGCTGGAGGCCAGATAAGATGCAAAGCAGTAAAAGATGATAAAAAACGCGATTTATGGTCATGTTACCATCACATCTGTGCCTTGAATCCAAAATGAAAAATGTAACAAACAACCGCTACTGTCGGTAGTGTGGCGGATCAACTAATTGACTAAAACAATAAAAAGCCCGGCGCTTGGGCCGGGCTGAGGGATAAATTGCTTATCCGGATTACCTTCGAGGCATCTATTGTGGATGTTGTTTGAGGATGTCGTATATCTCCTCTTTCAGTTTGAGTTTCTGTTTTTTCAGATCCCTCACCTCGGCGCTATAGTCGCTGGCGTGATGTTTTTCCAGCTTTCTAATCTCCGCATCCAGGTCGTTGTGCAAGTCAAACTTCTTCTGGAAATGGACATCACTGCTCTTCAGTTTCGAGATAAGTTCTCTGTACTCTGGGAACATGTAATGGAGCCTCCTTGGTTTCGTTTGATTGTGCCTTAGAGACCAAACTACCCCTTACCCCCCCAGATAAATGTGATCCGGATCCAATTCGGCAACAATGGTTTGCTGCATAAAGAATGTGGTTTTTAACTTGTTGAATCAAAAGCAGATCAGATATTCATTAGTCAGAGGGAGAGGGATAAACTGGAATCCTGATCACAGTTGTGACGGCGGGATGATGGTCGCGAGCCGGTAAACGGCAGCAAAAAAGGGGCATAGCGCCCCTTCATATAACCGGTATGGCATTTACTCTTTTTTCTTTTTCTTCTCGGGCAGCGGCTTGCCGTCGCGGTGGATCACCTTGCCCGCTTCAAAGCCAATCTGGGCGGCAAGCTCCTCCAGATCCGCCGACTTGGCCTGATCCCCGATGGCGTATCGATAGTTGGCGATGGAGAGCTTGTCTGCCACCGGCGTGCCCGGGACAATGGGCTCGCGCCAGCCCTGGCCGATGTGAGCCACCAGGGTGCCATTCATCAGCAGCTCGCCAACAATCTCCTGGGTCGGGTTGCCCTTGCCGTAGGTGAGACCCTGCGGGTGCTTCTTGCCGACCAGTGGTTCGTTGCTGGCCGGGATCAGCTTGGTGCGGATCAGCCACTTGGGCTTTTTGGTGTTGCCCACCGCCTTGCCGGTCTGGTACTCGTTGATCTTGATGGTCTTGATCATCTGGGCCATGAAGTCCTTGGTCAGCGCCTTCTGGGCGTCGCTGGTTTCATCGATGGCGATGGGGGCCACATACCAGGTCTGGGTGGCTTGAGCCTTGGGAGCGGCAGGGGCAGTTTGCGCCATGGCCAGGGGGCTGAGCAGGATGGCAGCCAGCAAGAGTCCTATCTTCTTCATTGTGATTCCGCTTTTGTTTCAACAAGAATTTTGTTTTGCCAGCGACGACTGCGCCAGCGCCAGAACATGGCCAGACCGCGCACCCACTCGTCGCAGGCCAGCGCCAGCCAGATACCGACCAGTCCATAACCCTGCATGATACCGAGGAAATAGGAGAGTGGCACGGCAATTCCCCACATGGAGAGCAACGCCATGTAGAGGGGGAAACGGGCATCCCCGGTGGCCCGCAGGGCGTTGATCACCACCAGATTGAAGGTGCGGCCGGGCTCGAGGATAAGGCTGATAAGAAACAGTTGCGCCACCTGGGTGATGATGTCGGCATCATCGGTAAAAAGGCTGATGATGGTGCGGCCGTTGAGGGCCGCCGCCACGGCGATGACGCAGGTGACCGCCAGCCCCAGCTTGAGGCTTTTGAGCAGCTGCTGATAGGCGCGATCGAACTGTCTGGCCCCCGCCAGATGGCCGATGATGATCTCGTTGCCAAGGCCGATGGAGAGGCCAAACAGCAGGATAAACAGGCAGATCTGGAAGAAGTAGGATTGGGTCGCCAGCGCCTTGTCCCCCAGCAGCCCGACAAAGGCTGTCACCACCATAAACTGCAGCATCCAGGAGAGGTTCTCTCCTGCCGCCGGCAGGCCGATATGGAGTACCTTGCCGAGCATCTCCCGGCTGGGGTGGACGATATCGCGCACCACCAGTCGAATGCCGGTCTTGCGGGCTACCAGCCACACCAGCAGCACCACGCCGACCAGTCGGCCCGCGACCGTGCTGATGGCGACACCGGCGACCCCCAGCTGGGGCAGGCCGAACCAGCCGTAGAGCAGCAGCAGGTTGCCGACGAAGGTGATGAGGTTGACGATGAGGGTCACATACATCGCCTGACGGGTGTGGCCGTGAGCGCGCAGGGTGGCTGCCAGACAGAGGGCTGCTGCTTCCGGTAACAGGCAGAGACCGATGATCTGCAAGTAAAGCGTCCCGTCGCTCATCAGGTTGGCAGGCAGGTTCATCAGCGCCAGCATGGTGCTTGCTCCTGCCATCACGCCGATGGCGGCTACCAGACCGATCAGCAGGTTGAAGCCGATGGCGGTGTGGATCACCACCCGACTCTTCTCTCGATCGCCCGCCCCCAGATACTGGGTGATCACCACACTGGTACCGATGCTGACGAAGCTGAACAATGTGATGGCGAGATCGAACACCTGATTGCCGACCGCCAGCGCGGCCACTCCCTGATAGGAGACGTGACCCACCATGAAGGTGTTGAGGGCACCGGTCAGAAAGTGCAGGGCGAGATCGATAAAGAGCGGCCAGGTCAGCGCAAATAGCGTGCCCGGGCCTGCATGGGATTGAGATTGCATGGCATGTCCAACAGCTGGGAGTGCACGGGGGAGTGCCCTCTGGGGGCGCATTTAACACCAAGGCCAAGGCCGGTGCAATCCTTGTGCAGGATTGCACCGGCCAGGGGAGCAGGCCAAGGGATCAGGCAGGCGTGGCGCCCGCCTCCTGTTCGCTTGGCAGGGTGAGGCGAGCCGAGTCGGGCAGGGCATCATCCTGCGGCCAGTTGGAGCGGATGGCATCAGTGGTGCTCTCCACCACCGCATCATCCTTGAACACCGGCTCGCGGTAGCAGCGAGTCAGGCGTAGCGCCTGATACATATCGGGGCAGAGGATGATCCCCTCATCGCCCACCCGCACGCCTGCCTGCTTTAGCCAGTGGGTCATCTGGCCGTGGCGACCCGCCATCACCATATGGATGCCGCGCCGTTTCAGCTCTTTGTGCAGCTCTCCCACCATGCTCATCACGCTGATGTCCTGATGGGTGAAGCAGGCGACAGCATCGATCACCAGACACTTGGGGGCTCGGGGATCCTGCACCAGCAGGGCCAGCACCCGCCGCTTGAAATAGGGTGCATTGAAGTAGGTGAGCGGTGAGTTGAAGCGATAGACCAGAATACCCGGGATCGCCTTGGCCTGTTCGTTGTCCCCCAGGGTACGTACTACCCCCTCGTCATCCATGCCAAGCAGCTGGTCGGTGGGGCGCATCACATTACGCAGGAACTGGAATAAGCCCAGCAACACGGCGAGGGTGATCCCGGGGATTACCCCCATGGTAAGCACGCTGATAAAGGTGACCAGCGCCAGCCAGAAGGCGGAGCGATCGGAGTGACGAAGGGCCCAGAGGCCACGAAAATCAGTGAGCGACAGGGAGGCCATCACCAGTACCACCCCGAGGGCGGCGGTCGGGATGTATTTGAGCGGCGCCGTCAGATAGAAGGTGATGAGGGCGATCACCGCCGCGGCGATGATAGAGACCAGCTGGCTCTTGCCGCCGTTGGCGTCGTTGACCGCGGTGCGTGAATCCGCCCCGCTGATGGCAAAACCCTGTGAGACCGCGGAGGCGAGGTTCGCCATACCGAGGGCTCGAAACTCTTTGTCTGCGTCGATTTCGTAACCGTTTTTGGCTGCAAAGCTGCGAGCGGTCAGCATCATGGAGACGAAGCTCACCATGGCCAGGTTAAGGGCGGGCAGTACCAGCTCCCGCATCAGGCCGGGGGGAAATTCCGGCATCTGGAACGCGGGCAGGCCGGAACCCACCGCCCCCAGGGTGGCGATATCAAACTGGCCGAGATTAAAGCCCCACACCAGCGCAGCGGTCACCACCATGGCCACCATGGAGGAGGGCCATGCCGGTTTGTAGCGCTTGGCCAGCAGCAGGGTGAGCAGGGCTACCAGACTCATGGCCAGGGTCGGCAGATGGGTCTGGGTGATATAGGTGGCGCCGCTGGCGATCCGCTCGATGAGGTAACGTTCGCTGAAAGTGAAACCGAAGATCTTGGAGAGCTGGCCCACCATGATGGTGATGGCCACACCATTGAGCAGCCCCATCAGGATCGGGCGGGAGAGAAAGTCCGCCAGCACCCCCAGCTTGAAGCGGCTGGCAATCAGGCACCAGAAGCCGGTCATGGCGGTCATGGTCATCACCAGTTGCCAGTGACGGGTGGGGTCGCCTGCGGCCAGCGGCGTTACCACGGCGGCGATGACCGCACAGGTGGCGGCATCAGGGCCGACGATCAGCTGGCGGGAGGTGCCAAACAGGGCATAGACCAGCATGGGCAGGATGCAGGAGTAGAGGCCGACGATGGCACCCACCCCGGCAAGCTCGGCATAGGCGATGGCGACGGGCAGCGCCACTGCCGCCACCGAGAGTCCGGCGCGAAGATCTGGCATCAACCAGGCGCGCTGGTAATGCAGCAGGGCGGCGAGGCCCGGTAGCCAGCGTTCGAGAGAGAAGAAGTCGCGCATTATTTAACCCATTGAGTTACAACCAGCTTTTCCCCTAGTGTGCCCAAGGTTATCGAAAGATTGCAATCAGGTTATGGCCAGTTTACCTGAAGGTCAGGCCAGATAGCCTGCCAGCGTTTCTCCTTGATGCGCTGGGTAAAAATCTGTTTGTCCTGGCGACATTTGGGGTTGGCACTCACTTGCAGCGACCAGTTGATGGCAAAGCCGTAGGGGGCAAGCCACTCGAACTCGCCATCCCGGGTGAGGCGTACGCCGATGCAGGTGGGCACCTCGACCCAATGGCTGAGCGCCTCAAGGCTGCTGGCAAACGGCGCTACCAGCTGGCGAGTATGCATGCGGGCCTGATTGCGCACCTCCCACTGCTGGCCGGGCAGGCGTTTGGCGAGCCAAGCTTCGTGCTCCGCTTCGGCCAGCCCTTGCGGATCGGTTTTATCGAGATAGATAAGGTCGATATCGTTGAGCGGGGTGGGCACCGCCTTGTGGTGAAGGTGATCCCAGATGAGGTTGCGGATAAAACCGGCCCCCAGCGCCCAGTCGGGCAGATTGAGCTCGGCCGCGGCTTGCAGGCAGGCCATCCGCTGCGGATCGGCCCGCAGCAGGGCTTCTGTTTTGGCTTGGAATTGCTGTTCGAGGACGGTGTTCAGAGGTTCAGTTGTTGGCATTGCGGCGTAACCAGACATCAATGTAGCGACAGCTCGGCACTATAGTGAGCCCCTCCGCCTGAGTCCAGTTGAAGAAGGCGCGCGCCAGCTGATCGGCAATCCCCTGCACCCGCAGCTCGGGGGGGACGAAAGTACTGTAGGCGTCGATGGTCTTGGCATCGAGGCGCCGGTAGCGCAGTCTCGACTCTTTCCCCTCAACCATACAGATAAACTGTTGCTGGTTGGCCTGATGAATAATCTCGCTCATGGTGGGCACCTCTGGCATCAAGATGGTGTTGTTGGCACAAGATAGCGGTTAGCCAAGGTATAGAACAGATAATGAGAGCCCGTGGTCAATATCATCCCCCTTTGACAGAGGGCGCATCGATATCGCGATGTAGATCAAGGTGCCCGATGGTGAGTCGGGCACCGCGTTAGTGTCAGCACAAGATTATTGGCAAAGGGGAGGGATCAGACCCAGGCTCGCTCCAGCAGGGTGAGTAACTGCTCACGGTCGGCGTCCTTGCGATTGAACAGCAGGGCACCGTCGTTGACCGCCAGATCGCGGATCTCGGTCAGTAGTGAGCGATCGCTTACCCCTGCCTCGCTCATGGTGCGCGGCAGCTTGACCGCTTGCCACAAGGTGTCGCGCAGGGTGCGAATAGCTGTGATGGTCGCCTCCGCCCGCTGATGGGCCGGGGTGGCAGCAAAGCGCTCTGCCCCCACCAGCGGCAACAGCAGCCGGGCCAACTCGCTATCCACCTCGGGGCGGTTGTAGTCGAGCACGGTCGGCAAAAAGAGATTCATGCATAGCCCGTGGGGCAGATGGCAGCGGGCTCCCAGACTGTGGCCGAGGGCGTGCACCAGCCCCACCATGGAGTTGGAAAAAGCCATGCCAGCCAGCGTGGAGCCTTCCGCCAGTTGCAGCCGCAGCTGTTTGTTTTGCGGGTCGTGGATGATTTGCGGCAGGGCGCTGGCGATCTTCTCCACCGCCATCAGGGCCAGCGCATCGCTCACTGGGTTTTTCGCTGTGCCGATAAAGGCCTCGATGGCGTGGGTCATGGCGTCCATGGCGGTAGCGGCGGTGATATTGAGGGGCAGTCCCTGGGTCAGGCGCGGGTCGAGCACCGCCAGCTGGGGCAGCAGGAAGGGGGAGGTGAAGGGCACCTTGCGCCCGCTCGCCTCATCCTTTATCACCGCAACCAGCGTCACCTCTGATCCTGTGCCCGCCGTGGTGGGCACCACCGCCAGCGGCTTGAGGGGACGGGTCAGGCAACCGGCGCCCGAGTAGTCGAGCAGATGATCCCCCCCCATGGAAGTGAGAATGTTGACCGCCTTGGCGGTGTCGATGACCGAGCCGCCCCCCAGCGCCACCAGACTGTCGCAGTCGAGCTCGCGATAGCGTTTGGCGATCCGCTCCACCACGGCGGTGGAAGAGTCGGCCGGGATCTCGTCCCAGATGGCGGCGACCGGCAGCTCCCCTTCGGCCAGCACATTGGCCAGCAGGGTGGCAAGGCCGGTGGCATTGACCCCCTTGTCGGTCAGCAGCAGCGGGCGACAGGCCCCGAGGCTGGCCAGCTCGCTGGCCAGTTGCTCCAGCGCCTGTTCACCGGCCAGCAGTTTGACCGGGCAGAAGAAATCGTAATAGCGGCTCATTTCAAGGCTCCTTGCGCGTTAGCCGGTCACCAGACCCAGATAGATGTTGCAGGCCCGGCCGATCTTGTTGGTCGGGGCGGGATAGTGGCGCAGCAGCGGCCGCGCGATAAAGGCGGGCAGGATCAGGGACTGCAACTGCTCAAGCCCCCGCACCAGATGCATGGCGACGGTCAGATCCCCCTCCACCAGCAGCCGGTTTTCGCCAAATGCCTGATTGACCCCGAGCCGAAAGCTCAGGGCGCGAAAGGCGATATTGGGGTGTTTGAAGCGCACCCGTAGCGGATGGATGGTGGCATGGGGGGCGACAGGCGCACCGGGATACCAGCGGCCACCCTGCTTGTGCATGTTCATGGCGTAGCCGATGCCGCCTACTTCGAGGCGAATAGCCAGCCCGTCCGGCAACGGCGCCAATTCGCGGCGTACCGCCTCATCGGTGCGGGCGGCGCGGCAGAGGGTACGACCCACCACCCAGAGCAGAGTGGTGATCCAGAGGCGGCGGCCAAGGGCGGCCGCAGGTTCAAACATCCGTGTTTGCATGGGGATTGGCTCCTGAGATGGCTGACCAGAAGAGGGCGAACGCACTGGCTTGCCAGTAGTCGTCCTCTCCCAGCTCCGGTTGATCGACAAACAGTGATGCGCAGGCGAGGAACTGGCCTTGACACACCTCCAGCAACAGTGGTGCGGGAGCCTGCATCAGCTCGCCGCTGGCCTGTCCCTTTGCCAGCAGAGCAGGCAGAAAGCGCAGGGCATCGTTCAGGATCTGGCTGCGGGCCGGTCTGGCCAGCAGCGGAGAGTGAAAGAAGCCCAGCACGAATTTGAGCTCATTGGGATGCGCGAGCATCCACCCCATCGCCAACTGCCAGTAGTGGCGGGTCTGGTCGTACAGCGGCAGGGTGGGATCTGCTTCATGGATGGCGCTCCCCATCCGGGTCTTTACATCCTGATAGAGGGCGAGGATCAGCGCCTCCTTGCTCGGAAAGTGGTGGAACAGAGTGCCGTTGGCCACCCCGGCCGCCTTGGCGATACGGGCGGTGGCGGCCCCCTGCAGGCCATCTTCGGCGCAGAGGGCGAGGGCGGCATCCAGGATCTGGCGGCGCTTGTCGGTCATGGTTTGTGGCTGCGGGATAGCCTGCTTCATTGTCATCTCCATCAGCGCAGGAAGAAGGCCATCATCAGCTTCTGGATCCAGCTGTGGTAGGGGGGATGGATCAGGGAGCCGGTGGTGAACTTGCCGCGGGTCAGCACGGTTTTTGCCTTGGAGAAGGTAAGAAACCCCTCGTGGCCGTGGTAGTGGCCCATGCCGGAGGCGCCGATGCCGCCAAACGGCACATCGTCGGCAGCCACCTGAAACAGGCTCTCGTTGATCGCCATGCCGCCGGAGTGGGTCTCCCGGGTCACTCGCGCCTGCAACTCGGGATCGAAGCTCATCAGATAGAGGGCCAGCGGGCGGGGCCGCTCGGCCACATAGGCGAGCGCCTCCTCCAGGGTGTCGTAGGGGATGAGCGGCAGCAGCGGCCCGAAGATCTCCTGCTGCATTACCTGACACTGACCCGGCACCCCGGTCAGCAGATGGGGCACCAGCAGGCGACGCTGGTCGTCGCGGGCCGGGCTGCCACAGGGATGGAGCTGGGCACCCGCCTGTTCGGCTTCATCGAGCCAGCTGACGAGACGTTGATACTGGCGGTCGTTGATGATGGCGCCGTAGTCGGCGCTATTGAGCCCCTGCGGGTAGAGCTTGCTGAAGTGGCGGCGATAGGCGGCGATAAAGTTATCCACCTCGCTGCGGGGCAGCAGCACATAGTCGGGGGCGACGCAGATCTGCCCGGCGTTGAGGCTCTTGCCGAAGATCATCCGCTCGACCGCGGTGGCGACCGGCATGTCGGGGGCGATGAGACAGGGGCTCTTGCCACCCAGCTCAAGGGTGAGGGGGGTGAGCTGGGGCGCGGCGGCGGCCATCACCAGCTTGCCCACCATGGTGGAGCCGGTAAAGAGCAGGTGATCGAACGGCAGTGAGCTGAACGCTGCCGCCATCTGGGCATCTCCCTCGATGATGGCGATCTCGTTTTCGTCAAACACGCTGGTGAGCATGGTGCGCAGCACGGCGTTGGTATGAGGGGTGAACTCGGAGAGTTTCAGCATCGCCCGGTTGCCCGCCGCGATGGCGGTGATGAGGGGGCCAAGGCTCAGCATCACCGGAAAGTTCCACGGCACGATAATGCCGACCACCCCGAGCGGCTGGAAGTGCACCTCCACTTTGGCGGGGGCCAGCAGCAGGCCGGTGTGACGGCGGTGGGGCTGCATCCAGCGTTTGAGCCGCTTCTGGGTGTAGTTGATCTGCATGATGCAGGGCAGCACATCGGCGATCAGGCTGTCGTAGTGGCTGCGCTGACCATAATCTGCCGCCAGCGCCTTGCACAGCTGTCCCTTGTGGGCGAGCAACGCCTGTTTGAGTTTGGTCAGCTGCGCCCGGCGCTCGGCCAGGGTAGGCATGGGGTGAGCCAGACTCGCCCGCTTGAGCCGCGCCAGCTGATCCGGCAGGGACATCTTGATGGCGAGGATATCCTCAGGAGTGTGTTGAAGCTGCGCCGCACCCATGTTGTTCTCCGCATGAAAAATGACCGACTGATTAGTCGGTCTAAATCTAGCTGTTTGTTACCGGAATGTAAAGCTGGCAAGCTGTCTGCCGTTCACCATGAGCCGGACGCAAGAGAGAACTGTGTGTCTCCCCACACTTTTGTGGTTTGCTCGTTGGTGACTTATCTAATAAGGGGTAGTTTTTGGCTATTAACCTACACGGAGAGAGCACTATGACCAGGGAACTGAACAGCTTGTTGGCCCGGCTTGAAGATGTGGTTGAGCGGATGCCGGATTGCTTCAACACCTACGAATTCGCCCAGAAGCTGGCACTGCAATATCAGCCGGAATTCTTTGCCGCGGGCCACTCTCTGGCCGAGCACGAGGGCAAGGTACTGCGGGTGCTGCACCAGAAGATCGCCGAAGCGCTGGCGGGCAGCGAGATGGTGATTGAAGGGGCTCTGCTCCCCTGCGTCACCCCCTGGGGGGAGAAGGCGACCTCACCGCGTTGGCACCGCAAGCACTGAGGATCCGGTCAGGCAGATCACTGCCAGATAGCAGATAACGAACAACGATAAAGGGCGCGGCGCTGGCAACAGGGCCGCGTTTTTTATGCTAATTGTCGCCAGCAGCGCCCCCGCTGCCGGGAGCAAAGGCCCGCTCTGTGATCCCATGCCGGGATATGGGGCCGTCAGCCGGGTAGACTCTCCCTTTTGTCGCAGGGTTTGTCACCGTAGGAATTTCTCATGACCCATAAAATCATTCTGGATACCGACCCGGGTATCGACGATGCCATGGCCATCCTGTTTGCCGAGGCCCACCCCGCCATCGAGCTGCTCGCCATCACCACTGTTTTTGGTAACGCCACCATCGACAATGGCACCCGCAACGCCCTCTGGCTCAAGCAGAAGTACGGCATGAAGGCGGATGTGGCCAAAGGTGCTGCCGCCCCGTTGCTGCGCGAGCCGGTTGGCCCCACCACCATAGTCCACGGCCCGAGCGGCTTTGGCGATATGGAGGCGGGGGAGGTGACTATCGCTCCGGATCCTCGCCCCGCTTGGCAATATATTGTCGAGGCGGTGAAAGCCGCGCCGGGGGAGATCACCATAGTCACTATCGGCCCGCTGACCAATCTGGCGCTGGCGCTACAACAGGCGCCCGAGATCGTCTCGCTGGTGAAACAGGTGGTAGTGATGGGCGGCGCCTTTGGCGTCAACGGCCATCGTGGCAACGTGACCCCCTATGCCGAGGCCAATATTCACGATGATCCCGATGCCGCCGACCGGGTCTTTACCGCCGATTGGCCTGTGGTGATCATCGGGCTGGACGTGACCCAGCAGAGCTTCTTCAGCAGCGCCTATCTTGATGAGCTCAAGGACAAGGCGGGAGAGCCGGGCCGTTTCCTGTGGGATGTGAGCCGCTTCTATCTGCGCTTCTACTCCGAGAAACTGGGGCTCTCCGGTTGCCACGTCCACGATCCGTCCGCCATCGCCTATGTGATTGATCCGACCCTCTTTACCCTGCGCGAGGGGCCGGTACGGGTTATCACCAGCGGTCCGGCCATCGGCCACACCCTGCAAAAGTTCGATGGCAAGCGCCACTCCCACGATGACTGGGCAGCCTATCGTCCGCAGCAGGTCGGGGTGGCGGTGCGTGATGAGGCGCTGCTCGCTCTCTATCGCGAGACGCTGGTGGGTTGGGGCAAGGATTGCTGAGCAAAGGGGCGCTATAGCGCTGAGGCGGGGGCTGTGATCGGCGCCAAACAATCGGGGCGCATGGCCGCTTATACTGCCTGATATCAAGACTTTGGGAGGGATGAAGATGGCCTGGATTTCCTTGATCGTAGCGATTGCGCTGATCTGGTGGTTGATGAAGCTGGGGCGTGGCGCCCTGTTCGAGATCCGCCTTGCTCCCGGCAAGGTGGTGGTCAAGCAGGGCAAGGTCTCACCCGCTTTTATTGACCATGCCAAACAGATCCTGCGCCACGATACGGTACGCGGTCGCATTGTGGGGCAGCGCGATGGCGATGGTGTGAAGTTGATCTTCTCCCGCTCTATCCCCGAGCCGGTGGCCCAGCGGTTTCGCAATATCTTCCCCTATGGCGATTACCGCCAGCCAACGGCGCCACTGCCGGGGCCAAAATCCCGCAAGGGATAAGCACCGGAACGTGGTTAATCAATAGCAAACGGGCCTCCAGTGGAGGCCCGTTTTTTATGGCACTTGGCCAAGAGAGGGCTGACAGCCCTTACTCCTTGCCGTGCAGCTCGCGCTGGGCCTTGACCGCCGCTGCCTTGACGGCGGTGCCTTGATTGCCCCAGGAAGCGCGCAGGGTGTTGACCAGCTCGGCCACCTGTTCGTCGTTGAGAGCCCAGCCATAACCCGGCATATGGTAGCCGATATGCCCCTGCGTAATGGGCGTCTCGGCACCGTGTAGCAGCACGTTGATCAGGCTCGACGGATCGCCCGCCAGCACGGTGCGGTTGTTCACCAGCGAGGGAATGACGTGGTCATTGCCCTGGCCGTTGACCCCGTGACAGGTGGAGCAATACATGGCGTAGTCCGCCTTGCCGCTGGCACTGGCATAGGCACGGGCCCCTTTCTCCGCGACCGGCTCATCTTTCAGATCGGTGAGATAGGTGGCGATGCTGGCCAGATCGGCGTCGCTGAAATACTGGCTGCTGTGAGTGATCACTTCCCCCATGGGGCCCGCGACCGCTTCATGCTGGCTGCGGCCGGTTTTCAGCAGATCGATCAGCGCCTGCTTGCTGTAACGGCTGCCGCGAATGTCGGGGGCATACCAGCCATCCAGCGCCGCCCCGCTTAGGTAGACAGGGTCCGCCTCAGTCAGCGCTTTCTCCTGCATGCCAAGCCCGCGCGGAGTGTGGCAACTGCCGCAGTGACCGGCACCCTGCACCAGATAGGCGCCACGGTTCCACTCTTCGCTCTTGCCCGCCACCGGGGTGAAGCGGCTGTCGTCGTGGTAGATCCAGTTCCATCCCATCAGCGGCCAGCGCATGTTGAGCGGCCAGGGGATGTCGCTCTCTTTGTTGGCGATGGCCAGCGGTTGCACCTCCTTCATCAGGTAGTGATAGAGATCTTCGAGATCCTTATCGCTCATCTTGGCGTAGGCGGTGTAGGGCATGGCCGGATAGAGGTGATGGCCGTCGCGGGCCACCCCTTCACGCATCACCTTGATGAACTCCGGCAGGCTGTAGTTGCCGATACCGTGGGTCTTGTCGGGGGTGATGTTGGTGGCAAATACGGTGCCGATAGGGGTCGGGAATCCTTTGCCGCCTGCCAGCGGCTTGCTGGTTTCGCTGGTGTGACAGGCGGCGCAATCGCCCAGCTTGGCCACGTATTCCCCTGCCGACATGGCGGGGGCTGCGTGGGCGGCAAGGGCGGGCAGCGCCAGCAGCAGGGCGCTGGCAGTCAGTGACAGGGCGCGGCTCATTGGGCACCTCCCTTGCTCATGGCAACCAGCTCGTTGACGGCGCGCCACGCTTCGTCGATGGCGGCGTGGGCGTAGGGGCTCCAGCCTGCATCCGAGTTGGCGATGGTGATGTTGCCGATCGGTTGGCGACCCAGCTCGATCCACTTCTCGCACTGCTCCTCGTCATCAAACAGGGTGTTGGTGATATAGGAGTAGCCGTGAGACCAGCGGTTGACCGTGATGGCGAGGATATCCTGCTCATGGTTGAAACCGGCGCTGCCGAGCATTCCCTGCAGTTGCTCGCGGATCATCTGCTCGTGCTGCTCGAATGGCATGCCGAGGATCATGGCGCGCCCCTTGCGGGACTGCTCGCGTGCCGACAGGCCGCTGCCCGGCAGGGTCGGTACATAGACCATGTGCAGGCACATGGGCTGATCCGGGTTTTTGGGATGCTCATAACCACCGAGGTTGACCGGATAGTCGAGTTTGACCCGACTGTAGGGGGCTGCGGGGGAGTAGACCTCGTGCACCCCCAGCTTGACGAATGCTTGCCAGTTCTTGATCACCACCTTGGTGTAGACCAGCGGCGCCTTGACGTTCTGGCGCAGAGCCTCCTTCTGGGGCTCCGGCATCTCGGGCACCATATAGGGGATCATCATGTTGTAGCCCGCCATGATCGACTGCTTGGCCCGTACCCGATGCAGCTTGCCCTCTTTGATGTAGGTGACATCCACCGCCAGCTTGCCATCGGCGAGGCGCACGTTTTTAGCCTGTAGCGCCGTGCTGCCAAGACGCAACCGTACCTTGTGCTCGGGCAGGTCGAGTTTGCTGTAGTCAAACTTGGCCAGTACCACATCCTGCATGGTGTGACCCGGCGCCACCTGCGGAATGAGCTTGCGTACCATCAGGCGGGTGAGACCGGCGTTGCCATCGGGGAAGTGGAAGATGTAGGGATCGTCCAGCTCCGCCTGCTCCTCGGCATCAAGCGGCGTCAGATTGAGGCCGTCGAAACCCGGCAAGGCGCACAGACGCGCATCGGCGCAGGCGGTGGCGTCGATGCCGACCGCCTGGAAATCGTTGGTGCGCTGCTGGAAGTAGGTGATTGCCCGCTCGCTGAGACCCACTTTATCGCGCAGGAAGGTGGTGTAGCTGTTGCGAGTCACCCACTCGTCCTGCTGCTCGCGGGTCATGCCGCTCAGGTAGTCGATCTTCGATTCGTGCAGGGCCAACAGGGCGGCCTTGTCGGCATCATCGAGGGGGAAGTCACCGATAAATTCTGCCAGCGGCCGGCCGTTCAGGCGATCGCGCGGGATATCGTCCGCCACGTTGTGGCCCGGATCCCCGTTCACTATCTTGTTGACGCCAAAGTGCTTCTCGTCGAAATAGACGCCGCGGCTGAGCCCCAGATCCGGATAGAAGGTCTGCTGGAAACCGGCGGCCAGCTCGTCGATGTTGACCTCCAGCGCCTTGAGCAGACCGAGTGCCACCGGGCTGTAGACCGAACGCGGTGATTGCAGGGACTCACTGCCGCCGTAACCCAGACGCAGGCCATCGGGGGTGGTGAACTCGTTGCGCTTGGCGTGGCCGCCGAAGTCGTCGTGGTTGTCGAGTAGCAGGATCTTTTTATCCGCGCCGAGCAGTTGCTGATAGAAGCAGGCGGCGGCCAGACCGCTGATCCCGGCGCCGACGATCACCAGATCGTACTCCCCCTCAAGGGGAATATTGGCAAAATCATACTGCTTGCCGTCACGGGCGATGCTGTGGGCCGGTTCGAAAGAGCCCGGGTGGTTGCCGCGCAGGCCGGTGAGGGCGGGCGGGTAGGCCAGGGTTTTATCCGCCAGCGTGCTGCCGCCTTCGGCAGCCTTGAGCAGATTGATGGGGGCGACGCCTGCCGCAATGGTGATGGCAACGCCGTTGAGAAAATCTCTGCGTGTAATACTCATGGCAATACCTGCTGTATGAAAAATGGAAAAGCACAGAGTGGAATGGGTAGCTGACCAGCAGCAAGAGGACGCAACCTACCGCCATATTCGCATGGCGTCTATATAGTTTGATAATAACTTATTAAACAAATTATTCAAACAAGGGGCCAAGTGACAGACTTGTTCTGGTTAGCCGATTTTAAAAATAAATGCAGCATAAATATAGGGCAGCTATCTGTGGGTGCATTTAACTATGTAAATGCAGATGTATTTAATTGGTCATTTATCATCGTAGCCAGCAGCTGTTTATTATTCATGCTGGAGGGCGAAATTTTAGCCTCATATATCCATATACTATGTGGGGTTTGTTGGTAGTTTAGTGTGCAGAGTTCAACTGTAATTTGAGATGGCAGTTCTGTTGATTAATTATAGGGAAAAGCACTATTTATAGTGACTTGGATGGTTGATTAACAATTTTCACATGCGTTCGCCAAGTTTTGCACAATCTCGGGATTAATTTTTCATGTTGTTTACATGTTCTGGTTCTGATCACAATGTTGCCCGTTTTTACAACTTTAGCCTGCGACCATAAGGACACTGCATGAGACCTTTTGAATTAAAGAGGGGCTTGGGTGCTTTGCTGTTGCTCGCATCGGCCAGCTTGCTGACCGGCTGCGACATGGCCTTGATGAACCCCAAAGGGCAGATTGGTCTGGAGCAGAAATCACTGATATTAACCGCCTTGGGGCTGATGTTAATTGTGGTGATCCCTGTAATTATTATGGCTGTGGTCTTTGCCCGCAAATACAGGGCATCAAATACCAACGCTAAATATACTCCGGATTGGTCTCACTCCAATAAAATTGAAGCGGTTGTGTGGACCGTGCCAATTATTATCATCGTCATCCTGGCAACCATTACCTGGAAAACGTCCCACGAACTGGATCCTTACAAACCGTTGGATTCTACGGTGAAGCCGATCCAGATTGATGTTATTTCCCTCGACTGGAAATGGCTGTTTGTCTACCCAGAATTAGGGATTGCCTCGGTCAATGAATTAGCATTCCCGGTCAATACCCCCGTCAATTTCCGAGTGACTTCAGACACAGTCATGAACTCTTTCTTCATTCCCAAGCTGGGCGGGCAAATTTATGCCATGGCAGGTATGCAGACCAAGTTGCATCTCATTGCCAATGAAGCAGGCGCGTATGACGGTATCTCCAGCAGTTATAGCGGAGCCGGTTTCTCGGGCATGAAGTTCAAGGCGATTGCCACGCAGGATCAGGCCGGTTTTGATGCCTGGGTTGCCAAAGTCAAGGCCTCTCCCAAGATGCTGACCACCATGGATGAGTTCAATGCGCTGGCCAAGAAGAGCGAAAACCACCCGGTGGAGTATTTCTCAAGTGCCGATCCGGCCCTTTTCGTCAAGCTGATCAACAAGTTTATGGGTGACATGGGGCATGGCGAGCACAAGGGGATGACCCATAAAGCCCCCTCAGAGCATGGCGCCGCCATGAATCACGATGACATGGCACATATGCAGATGGACCATGCCGCTATGGCGCATGACGGGCAGAAGGAGCATGCCGGACATATGAACGCGCCGTTAGATAACAAGGCTGTGCAAGCAGGATCCGAGGAATAACCGATGTTTGGAAAATTAACACTCGATGCCATTCCGTTCCATGAACCCATCATCATGGTGACGGTAGCCGGTATCATTTTGGGGGGGCTGGCCGTTGCCGGCCTGATCACCTATTTCGGCAAGTGGCAATATCTGTGGAAAGAGTGGCTTACCTCGGTCGACCACAAGCGTCTTGGGGTCATGTATCTGATCCTGGGTATGGTCATGATGCTGCGCGGCTTCGCCGATGCGGTGATGATGCGTACCCAGCAGGTGATGGCTTCGGCTGGTGGTGACGGCATTTTACCGCCGCATCACTACGACCAGATCTTCACCGCCCACGGGGTCATCATGATCTTCTTCGTGGCCATGCCACTGGTGATCGGTCTGATGAATATCGTCGTGCCGCTCCAGATCGGTGCCCGTGATGTGGCTTTTCCCTTCCTCAACAACATCAGCTTCTGGTTCACCGCCGCCGCCGTAGTGCTGATCAACGTCTCCCTCGGGGTCGGTGAATTCGCCCAGACCGGCTGGCTGGCCTATCCGCCCCTCTCCGGGCTGGAGTACAGCCCGGGGGTCGGGGTTGATTACTGGATCTGGAGTCTGCAGATCTCGGGTCTGGGTACCTTGCTGACTGGCGTCAACTTCTTCGCCACCATCATCAAGATGCGCGCTCCTGGCATGACCATGATGCGTCTGCCGGTGTTCACCTGGACGGCTTTGTGCTCCAACGTACTGATCATCGCCTCCTTCCCGATCCTGACCGTTACCATCGCCCTGCTCACCGCAGACCGCTATCTGGGTACCCATTTCTTTACCAATGACATGGGTGGCAACATGATGATGTACATCAACCTGATCTGGGCCTGGGGCCACCCCGAGGTTTATATCCTGGTGTTGCCGGTATTCGGGATCTTCTCCGAAGTGGTGGCCACCTTCAGCAAGAAGAAGCTGTTCGGCTACACCTCGCTGGTATGGGCGACCATTGCCATTACCGTGCTCTCCTTCATTGTCTGGTTGCACCACTTCTTCACCATGGGCTCGGGCGCAAACGTGAATGCCTTCTTCGGCATCACCACCATGATCATCTCCATCCCGACCGGGGTGAAGATCTTCAACTGGTTGTTCACCATGTACCGTGGTCGCATCGAGTTCACCTCACCCATGTTGTGGACCGTCGGTTTCATCATCACCTTCACCATAGGTGGCATGACAGGGGTACTGCTCTCGGTGCCGGCGGCCAACTTCGTGTTGCACAACAGCCTGTTCCTCATCGCTCACTTCCACAACGTCATCATTGGTGCCGTGGTATTTGGCTGCTTTGCAGGAATCACCTACTGGTTCCCCAAGGCGTTCGGCTTCACCCTGAATGAAACCTGGGGCAAGCGTGCTTTCTGGTGCTGGATTATCGGCTTCTTTGTTGCCTTCATGCCGCTTTACGTACTGGGCTTCATGGGGATGACCCGCCGCATCAGTCAACAGCTGGATCCGGCCTTCCACCCCTGGCTGGTGGTAGCCGCCTGTGGTGCCGGCCTGATTGCCCTTGGTGTCTTGTGCCAGGTGATCCAGCTGGTGGTCAGCATCCGTGACCGCGAGCAGAACCGTGATGTGAGTGGTGACCCCTGGGGTGGCCGGACGCTGGAGTGGGCGACCTCTTCACCGCCGCCCTTCTACAACTTCGCCATCGAGCCGAAGATCACCGGTCTGGATGCCTTCTGGGAGGCCAAGCAAAACGGTTCAGCCTATCAGCAGCCCAAGCAGTATGCACCGATCCACATGCCCAAGAACACCGGGGCAGGGGTGATCATCGCGGGCTTCAGCGCCGTCTTTGGCTTTGCCATGATCTGGCATATCTGGTGGATGGCCATCCTTGCCTTTGCCGCCATGATTGGCAGCTGGATCATCCACAGCTTCAACGATGACGTGGACTACTACGTCCAGGTTGACGAGATCACGCGCATCGAAGATCAGCATTTTGCCAACATTAACAAGGGGGCGTGACGCTATGGCGACCGACGTTCTACATCACACTCACGAGAGTGCCTATGACCATGGGCACCATGATGCCGGTGCCAACAAGGTGTTTGGTTTCTGGATCTACCTGATGAGTGACTGCATTCTGTTTGCATGTCTGTTTGCAACCTATGCGGTTCTGGTCAACGGCACTGCCGGCGGTCCGAGCGGCAAGGATATCTTCGAACTGCCGTTCGTATTTGCCGAAACCATGCTGCTGCTGTTGAGCTCCATCACCTTCGGTTTTGCCATGTTGGCGATGAACAAGAACCGGGTGTCTACCGTCAATGGCTGGTTGCTGGTGACCTTTGTGCTGGGTGCCGGTTTTATCGCGATGGAGATCTACGAGTTCCATCACCTGATCGCAGAAGGTTACGGCCCGGATCGCAGTGCCTTCCTCTCAGCCTTCTTTACCCTGGTTGGTACTCACGGTATCCACGTGACCAGTGGCCTGATCTGGATCATCGTGATGATGGTGCAGGTGGCCAAGAAGGGGCTGACCGATCGCAACCGCTCCCGCCTGATGTGCCTGAGCCTGTTCTGGCACTTCCTCGACGTTGTGTGGATCTGCGTCTTTACCGTGGTCTATCTGATGGGAGCAATGTAAATGAGTCATTCCGTTGATTCTCACGGCGCCAGCCACGGCAGCGCCAAGAGCTACCTGATCGGCTTCGTGCTGTCACTGATCCTGACTGCCGTACCGTTCTGGATGGTGATAGATGGCTCCGCCTCCCACACCACCGTGCTGGCCACCGTGGTTGGCATGGCGGTGGTGCAGATCTTCGTGCATCTGATCTACTTCCTGCATATGAATACCTCGTCTGAAGAGCGCTGGAACCTGGTGGCACTGGTCTTTACCGTGCTCATCATTGCCATCGTGGTCGTGGGTTCCCTGTGGATCATGTACAACCTCAACATCAACATGATGGTCCACTGAGCAGGCTGGCAATGATGAAGCAATACCTGCAAGTGACCAAGCCGGGCATCATCTTCGGCAACCTCATCTCGGTGATCGGGGGATTTCTGCTGGCTTCAAAAGGAAGCCTGGACCTGCCCCTGTTCATTCTGACCATGGTGGGTGTTTCGCTGGTGGTGGCCTCCGGTTGCGTGTTCAACAACTACATCGACCGGGACATCGACTGCATCATGGAGCGCACCAAGAACCGTGCTCTGGTGAAGGGGCTGATCGCCCCCGGCGTATCGCTCTGGTACGCCACCGCGCTTGGCATGGCGGGCATTGCACTGCTCTATTGGGCGGCCAATCCGTTGGCCGCTCTGCTGGCGGTGCTGGGCTTCATTGTCTATGTGGGGGTCTACAGCCTCTACATGAAGCGTCACTCGGTCTACGGCACCCTGGTGGGCAGCCTCTCCGGCGCCGCGCCGCCGGTCATCGGCTACTGTGCGGTGAGCGGTCAGTTCGACTCGGGGGCCTTGATCCTGCTGGCGATCTTCAGCCTGTGGCAGATGCCGCACTCCTATGCGATCGCCATTTTCCGCTTCAAGGATTATCAGGCGGCCAACATTCCGGTGTTGCCGGTGGTGAAGGGAATTTCGGTGGCCAAGCACCACATTACCCTCTACATCCTGGCCTTTATGGTGCCGACCCTGATGCTGTTCCTCGGCGGTTACGCCGGCTACAAGTATCTGGTGGTGGCCACTGCGGTGAGTGTCTGGTGGCTGGGGATGGCGCTGTCGGGTTACAAACAGCTGGTTGATGATGCTCTCTGGGCGCGCAAGCTGTTTATGTTTTCCATCGTCACCATTACCTGTCTGAGTGTCATGATGTCGGTAGACTTCCAGCCAGAGGCCGAGCCTGTGGCGCTGGTGAGCATGTTGCTCCGATAGTGTGCGTTGCTTCCGATTGCACGAGATCCAGAGCCGGGAACCTTCCCGGCTCTGTTATTATGGGGCCGCCCATCGGGTACTTTTCCCCTGTGTAGGGTGTGGCATGGTGCGTGTCGGCCACCCCTTGACTCTTCCTTGTTCCCTGAACTATCGAGGCCATCATGAATGATTTCACCATGACGAGGGGCGAGCGCCGTGCCACCTGGGCGCTCGGCTCCGTCTTCTCTCTGCGCATGCTTGGCATGTTTATGGTGCTGCCGGTGTTGACTACCTATGGCATGTCGCTGGCCGGTGCCTCCGAGGCGCTGATTGGCCTGGCCATCGGCATCTACGGCATGACCCAGGCTTTGTTCCAGATCCCGTTCGGTTTGCTTTCCGACAAGGTGGGCCGCAAGCCACTCATCATCGGCGGTCTGCTGGTGTTTGCTCTTGGCAGTGTGATCGCTGCGCTGACTCACTCTATCTGGGGCGTGATCCTCGGCCGCGCCCTGCAGGGGAGCGGCGCTATCTCGGCGGCCGTGATGGCGCTCTTGTCGGATCTCACCCGCGAACAGAACCGCACCAAGGCGATGGCTTTTATCGGGGTGAGCTTTGGTATCACCTTCGCCATTGCCATGGTGACTGGCCCCCTGATTACTCATGCGCTGGGACTCTCCGGCCTGTTCTGGCTCATCGCCCTGCTGGCGCTGGGGGGCATCGCCGTCACCCTCTGGCTGGTGCCGACACCGACAACTCATCTGCTCAATCGAGAGTCCGGCATGGTCAGGGGCGGGATGCGCACTGTGCTGACCAATCCGCGCCTGCTCAAACTCAATCTCGGCATTTTGTGCGTGCATACCCTGTTGATGTCGAGCTTCGTGGCGTTGCCGCCGCTGCTGGAGCAAGCGGGTCTGCCTCGGGACAGCCAGTGGCAGGCTTATCTGGTCACCATGCTGATCGCCTTCGTCAGCGTTGTGCCCTTCATCATCTATGCCGAGACGCGCAGAAAGATGAAGTTGGTGTTCCAGATCTGCGTGCTGGTGATGCTCAGCGCCGAAGTGGTGCTGTGGCAGGCTGGCCTGCAGTTGTGGGGCCTGCTCGCCGGCCTGCAGCTCTTCTTCATCGGTTTCAACGTGATGGAAGCGCTGTTGCCATCCCTGATCAGCAAGGAGTCGCCACCGGGTTACAAGGGGACGGCCATGGGGATCTACTCCACCAGCCAGTTTATCGGAGTGGCTATCGGTGGCAGCCTGGGGGGCCTGCTCTACAGTCTGGGTGGTGGCGCCCTGGTGTTTGGCGGCTGCTCTGCGCTGGCCCTTGTCTGGCTCGGGGTCAGCCTCACCATGCAGGAGCCCCCCTATGTGAGCAGTCTGCGCATCCTGTTACCGGAAGGGGTGGAGGCGAGCCCTGCACTGGAGCAGAAACTCCGTGCCTGCGATGGGGTGAACGATGTACTGCTGGCACGGAAGGAACGTTCGCTCTATGTGAAGGTGGACAGCAAACGGGTCAGTCGCCAGGATCTGGAGCTGCTGGTGATCGACGCCGGACACTGATCGCGCTAAGCTCGGTTCGGATCTGCAACTACTTGTTTTTGAAAACAGTCTGGAGGCGCAATGAACTGGTATCTCTCGGTCCTCAAGCAATATGCGGTATTCAGCGGACGGGCCCGTCGCACCGAATACTGGATGTTTGTGCTGTGCAACGTCATCGTCATGCTGTTGCTCGGCATGGTGGACAAGCTGATTGGCGGCGACAAGGAGCTGATCAGCTCCATCTATTCGCTGGCTGTGCTGCTGCCCTCGCTGGCGGTGGCGGCCCGTCGCCTGCACGATACCGACCGCAGCGCTTGGTGGCTGCTGCTCGGGCTTATCCCCATTATCGGTACTCTGGTGCTTATCTACTTTATGGTTTGCAACGGTCAGCAGGGACCAAACCGCTTCGGTGATGATCCCAAAGCGGCCCCCTCGCAGGGTTTTATCGTCAGCTAACGGGCGCGGCTTGGCCAATCATCGGTCAATAAAAAGAGAGGGAGGCATCACGCCTCCCTCTCTTTTTCGTTTTGATGGCCGATCAACGCTCAATCAGCGGGGCGGAGCGGTAGCTCCACATGCCGTAGGTGCGCAGGGCGTCGCGGTAGATGCCGAGCAGCTCGCTCTCGCTCGGGGTGGCCAGCTCCTCGAGGGGCTTGTCAGGGTAGCTGACGCTCGCCACCTTGATGTTGGCTGGGCCAATCTGGTCGCAGGCGATTTCCAGCACCGTCTGACCGCGGCGCACATGGCTGGCTGAGCTCACCAGCACCGCATAGTCAATCTGGTGGCGGGCGAGGGCATAGGCGCTGTAGAGGGCGTTATCCACCGTGCTGGTGGCGTAGTTCTCTTCAATCAGGCGGCTGCGATCGATGCCGTGGTTGGCCAGCCAGTCGGCCATCAGCTTGCCCTCGGTCTGGCGGTTCTGGGGCACGCCGCCGGTCAGGATGATCAGCGCTTCCGGGTCGGCCTTGGCCAGCTCAAGGGTGGTTTGCAGGCGGCCCAGCAGGATCTTGTCCATGCTGCCGTCGGGATTGAGGGCGTAGCCCAGGGTGACGATGGCGCGTTTGCCCTCCCTGCTGGCCTTGACCTGATCCTCGGTTAGTTCGGTCTGCAGCGGGGCGGCGGTGATCCGCTGCACCCGAGCGATGATCTCCTCCAGATCGGCAGCGCGGCCACTGTTGCGATCCGCCACTTTCGCCAGATAGCTGCGGGAAGCCTCCTTGTTACCCTTCACCAGCTGCCAGATGGCGAGATAGCTGTTGATGTCGAGATCATCGGGGGCGACGGCCTGCGCCTGCTCCAGCAAGGTGATGGCGCGGCTCAGGTTGCCGTTGTAGATCTGTGCGTTGGCCGCCGAGATGAGCAGGTCGGTGCGGTAGGGCTCAAGCTGGTAGGCGGCCAGCAGCCGCTCGGTCACCAGCTCCATATTGCTCGGCATTTTGGCGGTAAAACCGGCGTGGGAGATTTTGGCTGGCGACTTGTAGATCTGCAGCGCTTCGCCGAGCAACATGTCCACCGCCTGGCGTTTGCTGACCAGGGTATTGAGGTCGTGCTCCATTTGCATCGAGCTCTCGGCCGCTTGCAGGGCGAGGGGCGAGAGCGCCAACAGGCCGCCGAGGGTGAGGGCAAGAAGGGTCTGTTTCATCAAAAGGTCCTCTGTCGGGCTGAATCGCGCCGTGGGCTCCGGTTTGCGGGCCGATGGGATAAGGCAAATGTGCGTCAATTCAGTCTGTTAGTGCCAAAGAGAGGGCAATATAGCAGCTAACGGTGCGGCAAACTGTGAGTCGGGGCGGGTCGTCGGGGGATGCCACACCTGTGGCCGC
Source organism: Aeromonas sp. 600479 (assembly GCF_049175515.1). Classification (NCBI taxonomy): domain Bacteria; kingdom Pseudomonadati; phylum Pseudomonadota; class Gammaproteobacteria; order Aeromonadales; family Aeromonadaceae; genus Aeromonas; species Aeromonas sp. 600479. The sequence continues at coordinate 31,762 of NZ_JAAKVF010000003.1, read as the reverse complement.
AAAAATGGCCGCAAAGGGTCAGCTGCCATCTGAAAAGGGCAGGGGGGGCGTGACTCCCCCTGCTGGGAGGGGCGCGGGCCCCTCCCTCTATCGCGATTCAAGAGAGATGGAGTGTCAATCTATCTGCTGATAAGTATTCGCGGTCAGTTCCACATCTGGGAGACGCGGGCTTCCAGCGTCTCTTGCTGCTCTTCGGGCATATCGCTGAAGAAGTTGAGCCGGGTTTGCTCCTCCACCTCACGTACCGAGACCCGGTAGTCGGCGATCTGGCTGATGGGCACCTCTTCCTGCGGCATGATAAAGGCGATGGCCTGCAGTCTGGCCGGGTCCATCACGATCTTGTAGTAGGCGCTCGGGATCGCCACACCCTGACCGATGGACTCTTCAGAGCCGGTAAAGATGGGGCCGGTGATCACCTGCACATCCTTGCGGGAGACCGCCCACTTGTTCACCTTGTCCTCCAGCACGCGCCACGCCTTCTGGTTGAGCACCCCGATCTGCGGTGTCATGTTGCTCAGCAGGAAGCTCTCTTTCATGGTGTTCTTGTTCGATTTCATGTCCCCCGCCGGGGCCTGATGGCCACGGTCGTAGCCCGAGCCCTTGTAGTCGGAGAGGGTGGCGCGGTAGGCGACCGGGATCTCCCTGTCCTCGGCGAAGGCATCCTTGCGGGGCACTGTGCCCTGTGCGCTCTGGGCGGTCATTCGGTAGGAGACCCAGTCCGCCACCTTGTAGTCGTAGTTGTAGCCGACGGCATACCCTTCACGGCAGAGCTTCTGATCCGATTCGGAGGGGAGGCCAAAGCGCACGTGCTGGCCGCATTCCCAGTGGGCGGCCAGCAAGGGGGTGGCAGTGAGGGTGAGGGTAACAGCCAGAACCAATTTATTGATTTTTATCATTTTTGTGATGCTCCAGTTTAGTAGGCGGAGCCATTTGACATGAGATCTGACCAGCGCTTCAATTGCTGTTTTTTTACACGTCACCGTTCTGTGACGGCTCGCCAAGATCCGTGATGTGACTGGTTAATATGTTTTAAATCAGTGGCTTGGTCGGTGGGATGATGTGCGATTGCTCGGCAGGCAACGAAAAGGGGCCCGTGAAGGGCCCCTTGTGATAGGTGGAGTCTGACGGCTATCAGGCGGCGTTTTCCTTGTTGCCCAGCGTGCGGGCCAGCAGACCTTCCGGATTGTGAATCGCCTCCTTGGTCTTCACATCGATGACTTCGATATCGGTGAAGCGTTCACGGTATTTGATGGCCACATCGTGGGCGAAGATGACGTAGCGGGCGTTGGCGACATCCTTGGCGGTGATGCGGTTGATGATGCCGTTGGCGCCCTGGGTCTCGACCTTGATCTTGATCCCCTGCTTGGCGGCGGCTTTCTGCAGGCTCTTGGCGGCCAGGAAGGTGTGGGCCACGCCAGACGGGCAGGCAGTGATGGCCAGTACGTCTGCTTCCCCTTCCGCTTCAATGACTTCGAAGCTGGTTTGGGTGGTGGTTACATCATCTTCTTCGCTCACCGGCTTCTTCAGCAGGTTGACGATGATGGCGGTGGTCAGGGCGCCGAGGATGGTACCCAGGATGTAGCCCATCTTGCCTTCAACAACCGGCAGGACAATCCAGCCACCCCAGGGGGCGTGGTTGATGCTGTGCATCATGAAGCCGGTGATGTTGCCGACGATGCCGCCTGCGACGATGGCCGGGATAACACGCATGGGGTCAGCGGCAGCAAACGGGATAGCACCTTCACTGATACCGATCATGCCCATGATGGCGGCCGCTTTACCGGATTCACGCTCCTCTTTCTTGTAACGCTTCGGAGACATCAGGGTAGCCAGTGCCATACCCAGCGGCGGTACACAGATGGCGATGCCGACGCCGCCCATCAGCCAGGGCTGGGTGTTGACCTGAGTCTGGGCAAACAGGGTAGCAACCTTGTTGACCGGGCCGCCCATATCGAAGGCGGTCATACCACCCAGAATGGCACCCAGCATCACTTTACCGGAGCCCGCCATGCTGGAGAGCCAGTGGTTCATCCCTTCCATCATTGCGGCGATCGGGGCACCGATGCCCCACATCACGATGCCACACACCAGGAAGGTACCGATCAGCGGATAGATGAAGATGGAACCAAGGGAGGTCATGGAGTCAGGCAGCTTGATCCGTTTGAGCTGATTGACCACGAAACCGGCGATAAAGCCCACCAGAATGGCGCCAAGGAAACCGGTTTGATAGTGCTGAACGGCAATCCAGGAGCCGATCATGCCCGGAGCCAGGCCCGGCTTGTCAGCCAGCGAGTAGGCGATGTAGCCACCCAGTACGGCGGTAAACAGGGTCAGACCGGCGATACCCATGGTGGCCATGTCTTTGAGGAAGCCCGCTTCCGGCACGGCGCCCTTGCCGCTCATCATCACCGACAGGGAGAGCAGCACACCACCGGCCACGATGAAGGGGATCATGTGGGAAGTACCAAACAGCAGGTGCTGCTTCATGGTGTTGAGGCGATCCTTGAAGGTGCGCTCTTCGGGCTCAGCCGGTGCAGTGGCAGCCGGTTTGGCGGCAGGCGCCGGTTTTTCCGCTTTCGGGCCTTGCTTGAGCAGAGTCAGGGCTTGCTCGACAGTGGTGGCCGCCTTCATCTGCTCGATAAAACCCGGCTCCAGCAGACGGGTAGAGAGCTCCGCCAGCACTTCGATGTGGTGATTGGCACCACCATCCGGGGAGGCGATCATGAAGATCAGTTGAGTTGGCTTGCCATCTTCGGCGCCGTACTCGATACCCTGACGGCTGACACCGATGGCAATGGCCGGACGGCTGACCGCCTTGCTCTTGGCGTGGGGCAGGGCGACACCCTGCTCGAAGCCGGTGCAGTCCAGCTGCTCGCGGGCCCAGATATCCTTGACGAATTGCTGTTGATCAGACACGGCGCCATCGCGCGCCAGCATCTGTGCCATCTCGTCGAACAGAGCCTCCTTGCTGGTGGCCTTCAACTCCAGGCAGATGAGTCTGCCGTTGGTCATGGTGGGTAACATCTCACTCTCCTTCCCTGTAAGGGCTAAGTCATGCGTTGCGAATTGGGCTCATTATTGCCCTCACGGGTAGGGTTGGACAGGCGATGAATGTAGCAATAACTGGATTTTTGTTGCATGGTTTTGCTGGTGTGATCCAGCTCGCAAAGTGTTGATCTTTAACTCAATAGTGGTTTTTGTTTAATTAATGGCAGGATGTGACAGCGGTCAAGGTATGACAGAAAAACCCTTGTAATGGGATTTACAGCCATTTTTTGCGGTTTATTGCCCGATTTAAGGCATATTTGAGAAAAACGGGTTAATGGCTGAACCTGGGTTTCCCACTGGAAAATAAAATGGCCCAGCGCTGATTGGATTTTATCAATCCATCTGGCGTGGGCCGTCGGGTATCACAAAGTGACATTTTCGGATTGCGTGCTGAATGTCACTTCAATGCTATCGATCGTTACTTTTGTGGCGGGGTATCGCCCATCACGAAGTGGAGGTTGCCCCCCGGTACAAACTCCTTGTGCTCGAAGAAGAGACCATCCTTGAGCGGTTTGCCATTGATGGTGACCGACTGGACATAGCGGTTCTTGGCGCTGTTGTTATCGGCGATGATGGTGAAGGTTCCCCCCTTGACCGGGATGGTCGCTTTGGCAAATAGCGGGCGGCCAATAGTGTAAACGGGGTCTGCCGCATTCACCTGATAGAAGCCAAGTGCTGACATCACATACCAGGCAGACATGGAGCCCACATCCTCGTTGCCTATGATGCCTGCCGGGGTGTTCGAGTACATGGTGTCGAGGATGTAGTCGACCGTCTCCTGAGTTTTCCAGGGCTCCGATGTCCAGTTGTAGAGGTAGGGAATATGGTGGGAGGGTTCATTGCCGAAGGCCACCTGACCCATCATCCCGGTCATGTCAGCGGTCTCCGACCCCTGACTCTCGGCAGCAAAGGTGGCGTCCAGATTCTGCTTGAAGGCCTCTTCTCCGCCCATCGCGGTTTTCAGACCCTTGATGTCATGGGGCACAAACCAGGTCCACTGCCAGGCGTTGCCCTCGGTATAGTTGCCGGTCTCATGTTCGGTGCCATAGGGATCAAACGGCGTCATGAAGGCGCCATCGATCATCACCGGACGCATGAAACCGGTCACCCCGTACTGGGCGTATTCGGCCGCATTGTGGTCGAAGTAGCGCTGATAGCCGTTAGAACGGGCCAGATAGCGCGCTTCGGCCGCCGGGTTGCCGGCCGCCTTGGCGATCCGGGCGATGGCCCAGTCATAGAAGGCGTTCTCCAGACCGTAGGAGACCGACTCGAGGGTGTAGTCAGCGAAGACGGGCTGACCGTCGATCCGCTGCACTGCCGGGGCAAAGCCGTTCTTTTCGATGTAATCGATGTGGTTGGTCAGGGTCTTGTCCAGCACTGCCTTGTCCCACTCGGTCGCCAGCATGGGGTAGTTGGTATAGGTGGAGGAGTCGATGGCGGCCGTGAGCGCCAGATTTTTCTCCTGCGCAGTGAAGGCATCGGGGTATTTGGTGATGGCGTCGGCAATCACCACCACCGCCGGATAGCCCACCATGGTGCCTGTCTCATCCCCCAGATGCTCCCACTTGGGCAGCAGGCCGCTCTCCAGATACTTCTGGAGCAGGTTCTTGGCATACTGCACGGCGCGGGTGGGTTCGGTGATGGTTTTAAGCGGGTGCAGCGCTCGCTGGGTGTCCCACAGTGAGTAGACCGAGAAGTTGGGCTGATCTTCGCTTGCCTGGCCATAGTGGATGGAGTAGCTGCCTTCCCCCTTGGCCTGCGCCCCTTTGCCCATGCCGCGGTAGTTGCCATCCACATCCTGATGGACGATGGGGGCGATCTTGGTGTGGTAGAGGGCGGTGTAGAAGATCTCGTTTTGCTCCTTGCTGCCCCCCTCGATGGTGAAATTGAGGGCGTTGGCCCACTTCTCGCGGGCGTTGGCGCGGGCCTCGTCAAACGAAACATCCCCTTCGGCCTGGTAGTTGTTCCATGCGCCGGTGGCATCGACCGCCGATAGGGCAACTTTGGCGTTCAGTTGGGCTGAGCCGCCCTCTTCAAATTCGACGTAAGCGGTGACATCCGCTTTGGATTTGGCCTTATGCTCGGCGCTCAAGCCCTCTACCGGCACACCACCAGCGAGGATGTAGACCCCTTTGATCTTCTTGTCGAAGGTCGCATGGAAGAAGATCTTCTGGTTTTTCGCCCAGCCGGAGAAGTGAGTCGCATCTCGCTCGCCTGTGATGGTGTAGCCATCTTCGCTGACGGTGAGTTTGTTGCGCAGCGAACTCGCTCCCCAGTCGCTGTTGAGGATCGAGTTCAAATCGATCTTCAGCCGTTGGGGTTGCCCCTGCGGATAGGTGTAGCGGTGAAAGCCCACCCGCTCGGAGGCGGTCAGCTCGGCCTTGATGCCATTCTCGGCGATGCGCACCGCATAGTAGCCAGGCTCGGCCTGCTCGGATTTTTTGTCCATTTTGACCGAGATGGCTTTGCGGTAATCATCGCTTTGCTCGATGTATTTGGATTTATCTTCGGTAAAGGGCAGGAACAGAATATCCCCCAGCCCCCCCATGCCGGTGCCTGAGAGGTGGGTGTGGGAAAATCCGAACAGGGTATCTTTGTCAAAGTGATAGCCGGAGGAGGAGTGCCAGCCTATCAACTCGGTATCCGGCGAGAGTTGCACCATGCCCTCCGGTACCACAGGGCCGGGAAAGGTGTGACCGTTAAAGCCAGTGCCAACGAATGGGTTCACATATTGCAACACATTGGTTGGCGTTGGCTTTTGATCGTCGTTATTGTCGCTGCTGTTATCTGAATCGCAGCCGGATAACATGGCTACTGTGCTGGTCAGGGCAATGGCCAGAATATTTTTCTTGAACATATTGAGCGGCTCCATCGGGTAGAGGGTGAGCAGTCATGATCTATTTTTATGAGACCGGAGCGATCCCTGAGCAATATTGGTGCTCGATGGCATTGATCCCGGCGAGCACTATTATTCCCATGCCATCTGTTTCATCGACAGAGTAAAAAAGTGTCATTCACTAGATTTTTGTGGCAAGGCAGTCTGTTTGTGATCTGCGCATCATCTGATGCAACATCTCATATTTTTTGAGGTGCTTGGTGAGTCGACAAAAAAAAGAGGCCCAAAGGAAGCTTTGGGCCTGAACATATATTGATAATGCATGATGGTTATTTATTATCTGAGCGGATCGGTTTTTGCGCCGTCATGATAAATTTCAGTTCACCACCAGCCCGAATATCGCTGTGGCTGAACGTCAGGTTTTCCCCCAACGGTTTGCCATTGATGGTGACCGATTCCACATAGATATTTTGGGGACCATTGTTTTCGGCGATCACGGTGAATTTTCCGCCATCGATATCCATGGTCACCTTGTCAAACAGTGGCCGACCTATGGTGTAGACCGGGAGCCCCGGCGTGACCTGATAGAAGCCCAGCGCACTCATGATGTACCAAGCGGACATTTGCCCCACATCCTCATTGCCAATCAGCCCTGTGGTGGTCGGGTGGAAGAAGCTGCGTACCGCCTGATCCACATACTCCTGGGTTTTCCACGGCTCTCTGGTCCAGTTATAGAGGTAGGGGACATGGTGATCCGGCTCGTTACCCATCACGAACTGGCCGATATAGCCGGTCATATCCCCTTGCGAGGTATCGGCGTTGGAGTTGGCGGTGAAGAGGGCATCCAGATTCTTCCGGAATCCCTCCTCGCCCCCCATCACCTCTTTGAGCCCCTCGATATCGTGGGGAACAAACCAGCTCCACTGCCAGGTGTTGCCTTCGGTAAAGTCCTGCCCCCTGTGCTCGGCCCGATAGGGCCAGAAGATGTCATAACGGCTGCTGTCGTTGGTGTCACAGTTTTGTGGTGGTGTAACGGGATTGCCGTTTTCATCGATGGCGCAGGAGGGGTAATTGTTGACCCAGCTGCCATCGTAATTTTTGGGGCGCATAAAGCCGGTCGCGCCATATTTGCCATATTGCGCCGGGTTGTAGTCAAAATAGGCGCGCCAGGTAGTCGCCCGGGCCAGATAGCGGTTCTCGGCAGATTTGTCGCCAGCCAGTCGGGCCAGCTGGGCGATACACCAGTCATAGTAGGCATTCTCGACACCGTACGAGACGGACTCGTTGACCAGTTCATCGTACTTGTCCTGCGCCATGCCGCCCTCTTCCGGCTTGAGTTTGACGTTGGCGGGGACATAGCCGTGCTGCTCGGCATACTGGCCGTGACGGGTCATCACGGTGAAGCGCTTGTCGCCGTTCCAGGGATCCTGATAGGGCACCCAGCTTTTGGTCAGCGCGAGGTCAAAGTTGGCGGAGACATTGGCCGCCTGCAGCGCCAGCTTTATCTCTTCCTGTGTGAATGCATCCGGGTATTTGACGATGACGTCGGCGATGATGGAGACCGCCGGGTAGCCGACCATCTCGCCGGTATAGTCGGAGTGCAGCTCCCATTTGGGCATGATGCCGCCGGTTTTATATTTGTTGAGCAGATCGTGCACATAGTCGATGGATCGCTCTTTTTCGATGATGGTCTTCAATGGGTGGGCGGCGCGGAAGGTGTCCCACATGGAGTAGACCGAATAGTTGGTAAAGCCCGGCTTGGCCTGATGCACCTTGCCATCCATTCCGCGATATTGACCATCCACATCCTGATAGACGAAGGGGGCGATGTAGGTGCGATAGAGCGAGGTATAAAACATCGTCTTGTCGGCATCGCTGCCACCCTCCAGGGTGAACTTATTGAGCACTTTCGCCCATGCCTGCTTGTTCTCCTGCACCACCTGATCGAAGCGGTAGTCATGTTCATCGGCGCGCAGGTTGGCCATGGCCCCCTCAATGCCGGTGCCCGAGATGGCCATCTTCATGGTGATGGGCCGTTCCCCTTTGGCAAAGTTGAGCTGGGTCACCACATCCCGTACCCGGGGTCTGGTTTCGCCATACCCGATGTAATCGGCCAACCCCACCTCGGTGTCGTTGCTCAATTTGCCATCGACATAGAGGATCTGATCCACAAACGGCTCGGAAAACTCGGCGTAGAAAAAGACCGTCTGCCACTGCCCCCACTCGTTGCTGGTTCTGGCTCCGGCAATGGCGTTGTCGCTCACCCGCTTGAAGTAAATATTGCGGGAGTGGTTACCGTACTGCTCCAGCAGCTCGTGCTGCAGATCAAGCTGGACTTTGCGATCTTCACCCGCCGGATAGCTGTAACGGTGGAAGGCGACCCGCTGGGTGGCAGTGAGTTCGGCCTTGATGCCGGTCTCCACCAGATCCGCTTTGTAATAGCCTACTTCCGACTGTTCGCTCGTCTTGTTGATGGTGACCGGGTCGGTATTGCTGCCGATGAAGGGCAAGAAGGCGAAATCATTGAGATCCCCCTTGCCTGCCCCCGAGATATGGGTGCTGCTGAAGCCGGAAAGCTTGGCCAGATGGTGGTGATAGTCGGAAGGGGATCCCTTGCCATTCCAGTTGGCCGGATTCCAGTTGTCCGGGCCCGGCTGGATCATCCCTTCCGGCATGACCGGGGCCGGATTGACATTGCCCAGCCCATCGGTGCCGATCAGCGGATCGACATATTGCAGCACCTGCAGGGCATTATCGGGACGGCCATTGTCAGTAGTCTCATCATTTGTGTTGCAGCCATAGAGGCCAAGCAGGGCTGTCACCATGATGGCCAGCTTGTGGGGTTTGAACATTGTTGTTCCTCAAATTCCGGAGATGAAAAAGCGGCAAGCCGGGTGGCTTGCCGCTTGTAGAGTTACGGGGTCGGTTGCTGGTTGGTCATCACAAAACGCAGCTCACCACCGGGACGGATCTCGCTGTGGGCGAAGGTGTTGTACTGGTTGAGTGGCTTGCCATTGATGGTGACCTCTTTGACATAGAGGTTGTCCGGGCTGTTGTTCTGCGCTACCACGTTGAACTGACCGTCGGGCAGGTTGATGGTGACCTTGTCAAAGATGGGACGACCGATGGTGTAGGTCGGGTCGCCCGGGGAGATTTGATAGAAGCCCATGGCACTCATGATGTACCAGGCCGACATCTGGCCGACGTCTTCATTGCCGATCAGGCCATCCGGGGTGGTTTTGTAGAACTCCTTATAGACCCGGTCGAGGTACTCCTGCGCTTTCCAGGGCTGGGCGGTGCGATTGTAGAGATAGATGACGTGGTGTGAGGGCTCGTTGCCATGAATGTACTGCCCGATGTAACCGGTCATGTCCTGATGTGCTTCGCCCCCGTTGGGGTCGGCGTTGAACAGGTTGTCGAGCTTGTCGTTCAGTCCCTGCTGGCCACCCATGATCTCGGTCAGCTTGTCGAGATCCTGCATGAAGGACCACTGCCACTGCCAGGCATTGCCCTCGGTGTAGTAGAAGGCATCCGACTTGTAGGGATCGAAATCGGCCGCCGCGTATTTCAGGGCGCACGGGTCACCGTTTTTCAGCTCGGTCGGTACGAAGAAGCCTTTGCCATCGGCATTGCCAGCCTGGGGATCCCAATGTTTGAGCGAGTTGTAGGATCGTGCCTTGAACTCCTGATAGGTAGTCATGTCGCCCGCGGCTTTCGCCATCTCGGCGATGGTCCAGTCGTAGAAAGAGAACTCCAGCGAGTAGGAGACCGAGTTCCAGTTGGGATAACGGACGCACTGCTCTTTCTCGTGATAGCTGAGCTGACCGGCCATCAGCGAGCTCAGGATGTCGTCATGGATCTGCGGGTAATCGGCAGGCCGGTAGTGGGCCGATTTGACCGAGGCTTCCAGTGCCTCTTGCGCATCGATTAGCCCCTTGGTCACCGCATCGGCAAGGATGGCCGCCGAGGGGTAGCCAATCATGGTGCCGGTTTCCGAGCCGTGGCCTTCCCATTTGGGCAGCAGGCCGAACTCCACGTTGGATTTGCGGATCAGATCCTTGGCGTAGAGAGTCGCCTGTGGCGGGTCCATGATGGTCCACATGGGGTGAACGGCGCGGAAGGTATCCCAGGTCGAGTAGATGGAGTAGTTGGGGGTATCGCCAGGTTGCAGGGTGCGCAGGGTGCCTTGCATATCAAGATACTTGCCATCCACATCGTAGAGCTCGATAGGGGCGATCATCATGTGGTAGAGGGCGGTGTAGAAATTGGTCTTCTCGGTTTCCGTCCCCCCTTCGGTTTTGAGTGTTGCCAGCTTTTCGGCCCACGCGTATTCGGCGTCTGACTTCACCTTGGCGAAATCAAAGGTGGGGGCTTCCGCCTCCAGATTCTTCTGTGCTCCTTGCCAGCTCACCGCCGAGATACCGACCCGGATCTCGATCGGTTGGTCACCCTGGCCAAAATTGAGGTAGGCGGTCAGGTCATCCCCTTGATAGACGCTGTTGGGGCGCATCTCCCGGGTGGGCATCTTGTCCTGCTCGCCCAGCATGGCCCTGGCCACAGGTTGGTTGAATTTGGCGTAGAAGAAGATGTTCTGGCCCTGATGGTTCTGTCCCTGGAACCAGCCAGTGGAGGTTTTGCGGCCACGCAGGGTGTACTCATCCACCACTTCGACTTTGTTTTTCAGCGATTGGCCGTTGTTGTTGAGCAGGGTATGACCCAGATCGAATTTCACATTCCGATCCGATCCTTTGGCGAAGGTGTAACGGTGCAAACCGACCCGTTTGGTGGTGGTCAGCTCAACCTCAATCTCCCCCTTGCTCAGTCTGGTTTTGTAATAACCGGCGCTGGCGTGCTCATTGGTTTTGTCAAAGGCGTTTATCTGGGCGTCGGCCATCTCGGCGTAGGGCAGTACCAGAATGTCGCCCAGATCGGTGGCGCCGGTGCCGGAGAGATGGGTATGGGAGAAGCCGTAGAGCGGAACATCGGTTGCGACGATCTCGCCCGTGAGGTAATTGGAAGAGTCCCAGTAGCCGGAGGCTGAGTGCCAGGGGTTGAGTCCGCTCTCGTGATCGGTGTTGGATCCAATAAAGGTATCCGGCGAGAGCTGCACCATGCCGGCAGGGCGGGTGGCACCGGGGAAAGTGTGGCCTGATGCGGCGGTGCCTATCATGGGGTCAACGTATTTCAGTACCGACAGATCGACAACCGGAGTTACCGGTTTCTCGATAGCGGTAGACTCGCTCTCACTGTTGCAACCGGCGATGCCACCGGTCAGCGCGGCAATCACCGCAAGAGAAAGAAGATTGCACTTGAACATGGTCATTCCATTTTTGAGTGGTGATGGGGGAGGGAACCCTCCCCCGAACGGGTGATTAACGGGAACCTGCAGGCAGGTTGCCTTCGTGCAGGAAGGTGCCGATACCTTGCGCGGGCGGCAGATCTTCCGGCTGGCTGCCCCAATTCTGGTTGGGGCTATCGCCCATCACGAATTCAAGCGTGCCGCCACTGAGGATTTCCTCATGGGTGAGGTAGCTGCGATTGAACTCGCTGCCATTGAGGCGAGCAGACTGGATGTAGATGTTGTCGCGGCTGACATTCTGCGCCGTGACGGTGAACTGCTTGCCCGCACCCACATCGAGCGAGGCGGTTTCGAACATGGGGGTGCCAATCTCGTAGATGCCGGAGGAGGCATTGACCGGGAAGAAGCCCAGCGCCCGGAACACGAACCAGGCAGAGAGGGTGCCAAAGTCATCGTTGCCACAGATGCCGTCAGGGGTGTTCTTGTAGCAGACGTTGGTGGCTGCCACGATGGCGGCCTGTCCCTTCCAGGGCTGTCCTACGTAGTTGTAGAGGTAGGGCACATGGATATCGGGCTCGTTGCCCTGCACATGCTGTCCCACGTTGCCGGTGTTGAATACCGGGAACTGGTTGTCGCCAGCGTTGCGATCCGGATAGGTACTCCAATACTCGTCCAGCCGTTTGGCAAACAGTTCGCCCCGTTTGGCCTGAGGATTCCGGGTCTGGTCGAAGCGGGTCATCAGATCGACCAGGCCATGAATGTCATGTTGAACGCTGAAGGCGTATTGCCAGCCGTTGGACTCGGCGAATGACCAGTTGAACATGTCGGGGCGCCAATCCTTGCCCACTGCCCGGCCGGTTTTCGGGTCTACCCAACCGGCATCAATGAAGTTGCCAGCGTAGTCGCGGGCCTTGAACCACCCCTTGTACTGCTTGCCGCCAAAGTCAAACTGCGCCTGCCAGTTCTTGGATCGATCGGCAAACTCCTGATAGCGGGGGTCACTTTCGCCAAATACTGCCTTGATCGATTGGGCGATCGCCCAGTCATTCATGGAGTACTCCAGCGAGTAGGATGAGGTCCAGGCATCCTTGAAGGGGGAGTGAGATTCCCAGTCATTGCCCGGCGGTGTGTCATGCAACTGGGCAGGTACATAGCCTTGCTGCTCGTACTCCTTGATCCAGGCGACCCCCTGGCTGGTGGCAGCGCGGGCGTCGGTGATCATGGCGGTCACCAGTCGCTCCTTGATCTCCTGACGTTCCGCATCGCTGAAGCCCAGCGCGATCATCCGTCTGTCCAGCGAGCCTTTGGAGAGCACGTCGTGGATCACCGGCGTGGAGTGCATCCCCATCATCATGCCGGTCTCGTTACCCTTGAAGGTCCACTCCGGCAATCTGCCCTTGCGCAGGTTGCCCAGATCGTCCATCCACTCCTCCTCGGCGTAGGAGAGCATGGAGAGCACCACATCGGCGAGGCGATCCGGCTCCAGTAGTGACGAGAGGGGTTGTACTGCGCGGTAGGTGTCCCACAGGGAGAAGGTGTCGTAACGGGTAAAGTCCGCTTTGCCATCCCGGTTGGCATCGGCGGTGCGAACCGACTCCTTGAGGGTATCGATCTGCTCGCCCCACGGTGTGTTGCCATCCGGATAGGCGTTGCGCCCCTGATGCACCTGACGGTAACGCCCGTCCAGATCAGAGTGAATGGTCTGGCCCAGATAGGTGTGGTAGAGCGCGGTATAGAAGGTCTGTTTGTACTCCTCATCCCCACTGACCCGGATCTTGCCCAGCTCCTTTTCCCATTTTTGGGTCGCAGCCTGACGGACATCGTCAAATGACATATTGGCCACTTCGGTCATGTTGAGTGAGGCGCCAGCGTTGCCATCCCGGCCGATCTCGACGTTGGATAGCGCGACTTTTGCCTCAACGGTCAAACCGGCTTGCGCGGTATCGAATTCAACATAGGCACGCGCGTACTGATATTTGCCACGTGTCTCATTGCCGATCTCGGTGGTGCCTTCCGGCAGGTCCAGATAGCGGTTTTGGTCTTTGTCAAAGTAGGCGAAGCGGATGTTTTTGATGGGCTGGTCGAACTCCATCACGAAGAACTCTTTCTGGCTGGGGGCCCAGCCGTCAGAGAAGCGATGGCCCTCGATCCGGTTGTGGGTTTTGTCCCATTTCAGATAGGAGTCGGAGGTGTAGTCCCAGTTGACCTTGAAGCCGAGGTTGACCACGATTTCCGATTTTTGATCTTGCGGGAAGGTGTAGCGATGGACTCCCACTCGATCCGAGGCGGTCAGCTCGGCCTTGATCCCGTAATCCTTCAGATTGACCTTGTAGTAGCCCGCCGTTGCCTCTTCATCCTTGTGGCTGTAGCGGGAGGCCTCCAGATTCAGTGAGGCCGACCCCTCGTTCAGCATGAAATTGGAGCGTGAGTTGATCGGCATCACCAGAATATCGTTGAGATCTCCAGCTCCGGCCCCCGAGAGGTGAGTGTGGGAAAACCCGGCGAGGCGGTTGTCGTGGTAGTAATAACCGGAGATATATTCCCAGCCATTGGCCCCATTATTGGGCGACAGTTGCACCATGCCATGCGGGGTAGTGGCACCAGGATAGGTGTTGCCCAAATTACCTGTGCCGATGAACGGATTGACGTAACGGGAGACGCTGGTCTCTTTATTGTTATCGACAGCGGTATCCGAGTCATTTTGACAACCGGATATACCAACCAGGCCAGCCAGTACGGCACACGCGAGCAGGGAACGTTTCAGTTTCATATTTGTCGCCACAGGTTAATGAAAGTAGGGTATCGAACGTATAAAAACAGATAATGCAGAACGCCGGGCCAGCCAATGAATATCTGCCGGATGAGAGAGCCATCTGCATGTATTACCCCGACTGTCACTGGATATAGAGGGTGACGGGGGGAATATCAGCCAGATAAAATGGATAGTGAAAACAATCTGGCTATACAGGCGAAAAAATAAAAACGCAGGGAAATAACAGGCATCCATAGCCTGATTTAAAAAATCGCCCCTTACACTTATGAAATAAGTGGCTGAGCTGTGTTACATCTGGAATATATAAATGCTCTTAAATGTTTTTCCTGCTGCCTGTAAATTAACGGTTTCTATTATTTCGTTGATTAATATCCTGGGACAGAGGAAAAAAATGGCATTAACTGGATTTTTATGACGTGTGGGGAAGGGTGTGAGCTGGCTCGCATAACCGCAGGGTGGCGTGACCACGGAGGCTAAATGATATTAATCATTATAAGTCAGCGTGTTATTCTTCGACGTTGAGTTAAATGACCGATTTTGTGAGTCGTACCGGGCTCCACATGGTCAGATGAGCTGAAAAAAAGGGCCCTGCAGGGCCCTTTGAACAGAGGGTGATGAGCCGATGGCCCACCAGGATCAGCGGTTGCTGGCGCGGGCAAAACGCCCTTCAGCCGTCACGCGATAATCGCCGGTGCTGGCGGGTACAAATGCAGATTGCCCTATGGTCAGTGTCAGACGCTCGCCATCCTGGCCAATGAGGGTGATGGGCCCATCGATGGCGAACAGGATCTCGGCATTGCCGGTGGTGAGGGCATGTTCGCCTGCGCCATACACGCTGAAGGTGAAGTCCGGTACCGGCACGTCGAAGTGCTGTACTGTGCCTTCCATGCGAGGGGTGAGCAGGATCTGGTCGTCCGGTTTGGCGACACAGCGGGTGCAGGCCAGCAGCTCCGGCACATCCATGTATTTGGGGGTCAGACCGGCACGCAGCACGTTGTCCGAGTTGGCCATGATCTCGAGGCCAGTGCCGTGGATGTAGGCGTGGGGGGTCTGGGCATCGAGGAACATCGCCTGACCCGGCTCAAGTGTTACCACGTTGAGCAGCAACGGCGAGAAGAGCCCCACATCACCCGGGTACTGGTTGGCCAGCTTGCTGATGGTGGCGAAAGTCTCTTCATCCTGATGGGCGGCGGCATAGGCCAGCAGGCCAGCCAGCGCCTCGTCCTTGCGATCACCGCTGAGGATCAGCAACTGGTGGAAGAAGTGCTGCAGGCCAGCTTCATCCTGTGACTGGCGAAGCGCCGCGGTCAGGTCGACCAGGGCGGGCAGCGCCATGCGATCGAACAGGGCCAGGATGGCCGGGATGGCGCGAAAGCCGTTCATCGCCTGATAGCGGGTGAGGGCAAAGACCAGCTCCGGCTTGTGGTTCGGATCCTTGTAGTTGCGGTTGCTCGCCTTGATATCGATGCCTGCGGCCTCTTCTCTGGCAAAACCGGCTTCGGCCTGTGCCTTGCTCGGATGTACCTGAATGGAGAGGGCTTGCTCGGCGCAGAGCACCTTGAACAGGAAGGGGAGTGAGCCGAAACGAGCCTGGGTAGCTTCGCCCAGCATGGCGACGGGGTTGGCGTCAATCAGGCTGGATAGCTTCACGCTCTCGCCTGCCAGGGTCACTTCGGAGCAGCCATTGGGGTGAGCGCCCATCCACAGTTCAGCTTGTGGTTTGCCTTCGGGATTTTTGATGCCAAACAGCGTGGTCAGGGAGTCACGACTGCCCCAGACATAATCCTGGATCGGGTTGCACATTAGAAAAAACGGCGGGTAGCTCATGGATGGCTCCTTGTATCAGAACGATTTTTTGGGAATTTCAGTCTGGCGCGGACTATAGCATGGCAGGGGCAGCGCACCGCAATCGGTTGCTCTCTGCATCTTGATCAGGATCATTCATGAGTATCATCTTTACCCAGCTGTTGGACGGCTTTCTAAGTGAGGGGGGAGGCTTTGAGAAGGTGTTGTTTGCCTCTGACAAAGGGGTGCCTCCCTGCTTCAGTTATCAGGTCAATTTTCCGCGTCTCGAGCTGGTATTCAGTGGCCACTATCTCAACCAGATCTGGTCCCCGGAAGGGGATGTGCAGTCGGTACAGATGGGGCCGCGGGAGGCGATGTACATTCCCCCCAACGGCTGGAACAAGCCGGATTGGGACAATGACTGTTCCGTGCTCAGCCTGTTGTTCGGCAAGCGTCAGATAGGGTTCAGTCTGGTGAGCAAGCACAAGGGAGACACCGGCTTCTTCGATGTGCAGAAGCACAGTATTCAGGCCGGTGCCGGACGGGCGCTCGATCATATCCTGCTCTCCCTCAACACCCTTGCGCAGGAGCCGATAAGGGCACCGATGGACAATCACCTGCTGCAGGCGCTGCTAAGTTATTCACGGCAGTTGCTGGTGGAGTCGGAGAGCGGTCGTCCTCGTGGCTCCGATCTTTTTCACGGCATCTGCATCTACATTCAGGAAAATTTCCACCGCCCCATCAGTCGCGAATGCATCGCCGCCCGCTTCAATCTCTCCCCCAGCCACCTCTCACGTCTGTTCCGCCAGCAGGGGCACATGCGGCTGGCGGACTACATCAGCTGGGTGCGGCTGGAGCGGGCCAAGTTCATGCTGAAAAAGTATCGCTTCCGTCTCGAAGAGGTCGCCAATCGCTGCGGGTTTACCGACGTGAACTACTTCTGCCGTGTGTTCAAACAGAAGACCGGCTTGACCCCTTCCCAGTACCGTTCCCTGAGTCAGCCGCAGGCGACGGCCAGCGAGCTGGAGGCATAACGGGGCGGGGTCGGCAAGGCGTTGTGACGGCGCACTGGCGGGTGGCTACCTCTTTGGTCTGACATGCTTTCTTGTCGTTTTATTATGAAAATGAATGGGCTAAGATGGCCGCGCGCAACAAACAAGTTGATAACAAACGGAAGTTAGGAGATGCCGATGGAAAGCAAAGTAGTTATCCCGACCCAGGGCCAGAAAATCACAGTCGATGCTAACGGCAAGCTGCAGGTTCCCAACCATCCGATCATTCCGTTTATCGAAGGGGATGGCATCGGTGTTGACGTGACCCCAGCCATGTTGAATGTGGTGAATGCTGCGGTCGAGAAAGCCTACAAGGGCGAGCGCAAGATCGCCTGGATGGAGATCTACACCGGCGAGAAATCGACTCATGTTTATGGTGAAGGTGCCTGGCTGCCGGCCGAAACCCTGGATTTCATTCGCGAATACTGCGTGGCCATCAAGGGCCCGCTGACCACGCCGGTCGGCGGCGGTATCCGCTCTCTCAACGTGGCCCTGCGTCAGGAGCTGGATCTCTACATCTGCCTGCGCCCGGTACGTTACTACGATGGCACCCCGAGTCCGGTGAAGCGTCCTGATCTGACTGACATGGTGATCTTCCGCGAAAACGCCGAAGACATCTACGCCGGTATCGAGTGGAAGGCTGACAGCGCCGAAGCGAACAAGGTGATCGCCTTTCTGCAAAACGAGATGGGCGTGAAGAAAATTCGCTTCCCGGAGTCCTGCGGGATCGGCATCAAGCCGATGTCCAAAGCCGGTACCGAGCGTCTGGTACGTGCCGCTATCGAGTATGCCATCGATAACGATCGCGACTCAGTGACCCTGGTGCACAAGGGCAACATCATGAAGTTCACCGAAGGTGCCTTCAAGGATTGGGGCTATGCTCTGGCCCAGAACGAGTACGGTGCCCAGCTGATCGACGGCGGCCCCTGGTGCTCCTTCAAGAACCCGAAAACCGGCAAAACCATCGTCATCAAGGATGTCATCGCCGACGCCTTCCTGCAGCAGATCCTGCTGCGTCCGGCCGAGTATGACGTCATCGCCTGTATGAACCTCAACGGTGACTACATCTCCGATGCGCTGGCTGCTCAGGTAGGCGGTATCGGCATCGCACCGGGTGCCAACATCGGCGACGGCGTGGCCCTGTTCGAGGCAACTCACGGTACTGCACCGAAATATGCCGGTCAGGACAAGGTCAACCCGGGCTCCCTGATCCTCTCCGCCGAGATGATGCTGCGCCACATGGGCTGGGTTGAAGCGGCCGATCTCATCATCAAGGGGATGGAAGCTGCGATCCGCAACAAGACCGTCACCTATGACTTCGAGCGTCTGATGGAAGGGGCCACCCTGCGTTCCTGCTCCCAGTTTGCTCAGGACATGATCGACCAGATGTAATCTGCTGCTTGCCAGAAACGCAAAACCGGCGCCATGTGCGCCGGTTTTTTTATCGCGAAAGAGTGCAGGGGCTTATTGCGCCTGCTCTACGTGTTGCTGATAGCGTTGCTGCCATTTGCTGGTTTCTGCTTCATCACCCCGGGCCTTCCAGAAGGCGCAGATGGTGTTGGCAAGTTCCGAAGCCATCGCGTGATCTCCGTCACGTCGACTCATCAGATAATCTCCCAGCCAGCTTTGATATTGTTTCATTACCCGATCTCCTTATCTCATGTGCCCTTGAGGGGGCCCACCTTGACGGGAGCCTGACGGCTCATCTTGGGGGGAACATCCTCAGGCATGATGGTGCAAAGTCACGACCCGGGCAGAGAGCCTGATGGGCAATCTGGCGGCGAACATGACGCGAGATGTCAAAAAATGAGCGCCATTTTAGCACAAACTGACCAACTTGGGGAAATTGTCGCCACGGATTGTAATGGAGCGGCTCCATCCCCTTGTTCCCACAACAGAAAACTCGCCGTGAGGGCACGCTTGGTTTGGATGAAACTCGGGGAAACAGGGTAGGTAACCCTGTTGTGTCCGATTGCATCGACGAGCTCGACACTTGGTTCTGGATGAGCTGTGTCATGGACTCAAGAAATGGTCGAGGGGGGATGCAAAAGGGCGTTATGCGGGAGCTGGCTATGCGCGAAGCAATAGGGGGGCGGCCTTGCTGCCAACAGATGGCTGGCAGCAAGGTGACGGTCGGGATCAGGTGGTCTTTTCCAGATGGTTCTGGTAAATCTGTTGCCACTTGTCCAGTTCGGTTTCATCTCCCTGTTGCTGCCAGAACTCGCAGATGGAACTCGCCATCTCGCACGCCATGGCATGGTCGCCGTCACGGCGACTCATCAGGTATTGTCCCAGCCAGTTTTGATACTGTTTCATTGCACGATCTCCTTATCTATTTAGCCCTTGATATTGCTGCTGTGGGCCACTCGTCCGGCAGTGTTGTCACAGCCACTTTCGCCGCTTCGCTTATTGTCAATCAGGACAGATAGCGTATGAGAAAAGCGCGAAAGTGCTAAAAAGTGGCCACCACCTTACCACAAAATGGTATGAAAGGCAGGTTTTGGGGCCAATTGAGTTTTCAGTGCAGGGGATTATCTCGACCTGGCGACAGGGATTGACGGAGTCCAGCAGTATAACGGACAGGTGTTTGAACCCCTTTACTGGGTTACCCGACGTGCTTGCCAATAGCGGCTGTTCCAGTAGACGTTGTCGAGTCTCGAACGGATTACTCCCTTGCTCGTGGAGGCGTGGATAAACTCGCCGGCACCGGTATAGACCCCCACATGGTACTGCTGCCAGCCGGTTTTGAAGAAGACCAGATCCCCGTGTTGCAGCCGGTAGCGATCGACTGGTTTACCGATACTGGCCTGGGATTCGGTGGTTCTTGGCAAATTGACCCCCAGCACCTGATTGTATGCGAGCTGTGTGAATGCGGAGCAGTCGAGTCCGGCACGGTTGGTGCCGCCCATCCGGTAGGGGACGCCACGCCACTGCTGGTAGAAACCGTCAAAGGCACTGCTCTGCTGGCGGGGCGGCGGTGGCTCTGGTGTGCTGGAGCAGGCGGCCAGCAGCAGGGTCAGCAGGGATAGCAGCAGCTTGCGATACATCGGGCTCTCTCCACGGACGGGTCTACCAAACGAGACATTTATCGAGCGCCATATCCTGCCAAATCGTTCTGGCGGTAGGGGGCGCGACAATTTTTCCATCATAAACAGGGATCTGGCTCCAGACCTAGTCTCCGAGAGGAAAAATGTGGTGGGGCACTGAAAAACGCCAGCCGAGGGTTGGCGTTTGTTGTCACTCGTTGTGGCTGATCAGCGGTTTAAGCAGCTCGGCCAGTTTGTAGAAGGTCTGCACCCGGGTGGTGCTGGGGCGCCAGACCAGACCGATCTCGCGATAGGATTTTTCCCCCGGCAGCGGGATGGCCACCAGATCGGAGTTGGCAAGAATGCCGGCATCGATGGCCATTTGCGGCAGGAAGGTGGTGCCAAGACCCGCTTCCACCATCTGCACCAAGGTGTGCAGGCTGGTGGCGGCAAACGGGTTGATCTTGCTCTTGTCCCGCAGACGGCAAGCGCTCACTGCGTGCTCGGTGAGGCAGTGCTCCCGCTCCAGCAGGAAGATGCTCTGGTTTGGCAGCTCCTTGTAGTCAAACGGGGTGTGAAGACCGGCCGCCATGCTGGCGGGCATTACCATGTGGAACGGATCCTGGCCGACGGTCTTGCAGTGAAATCCACCTATCTCGATGGGCAGGGCGAGGATCAGCAAGTCGAGCTGACCCTGTTCCAGCTGCCTGAGCAGATTGCTGGTGGTGTCTTCCCGCAGTAACAATTCGAGGTCAGGATAGGTTTTGCTGCACACTTTCAGCAGCTTGCTGAGCAGGAAGGGGGCGATGGTGGGAATACAGCCCAGACGCACTGTCCCCTGCATTACACCGCCCTGGTGTTGACCTAGCTCCATCAGATCCCGCGCATCGGAGAGCAAATTGCGAGCTCGCTCGACGATTTCCATGCCGACCGGGGTCATAATGAAGCTCTTGTGATCTCGCTCCACCAGTTGCAGGTTCATCATCTCTTCCAGCGTCTGGATCCCGGTACTCAGGGTCGACTGGCTGACATGACAGGCTTTGGCGGCACGATTGAAGTTTTTGTGCTCGTCGAGAGCGACCAGATATTGCAGCTGTTTGAGGCTGGGCCAACGTTGCATAGGAAAACCCGATTAATGCTATCTATTTAATTTGATTTAACTAATCTACCACCGGGTCTATAGTTTGTCGCTTGATTTAGACGGACTAGGCTCTTGGTAGCCCAATCCTGACTGGATTGTTCACTTCACTTAAAGAGGAATTGAATATGGTATTGGTAGGCCGTCCCGCACCCGATTTTACCGCCGCAGCCGTTCTGGGTAATGGCGAAATTGTTGATTCATTCAACCTGTCATCCCACATCAAAGGCAAAGCTGCTGTTGTCTTCTTCTATCCGCTCGATTTCACTTTCGTCTGCCCGTCCGAGCTTATTGCTTTTGATCACCGCTATGAAGAGTTCCAGAAACGTGGCGTGGAAGTGATCGGTGTTTCCATCGATTCCCAGTTCTCCCACAACGCATGGCGTAACACCAAGGTTGAAGATGGTGGTATCGGTCAGGTCAAGTACCCGCTGATCGCCGACGTCAAGCACGAAATCTGCAAGGCCTATGACGTTGAACATCCGGAAGCCGGTGTGGCGTTCCGTGGTTCCTTCCTGATCGACAAGAATGGTGTCGTTCGTCATCAGGTGGTCAACGATCTGCCGCTGGGCCGCAACATCGACGAGATGCTTCGCATGGTCGATGCCCTGCAATTCCATGAAGAGCACGGCGAAGTGTGCCCGGCTCAGTGGGAAAAAGGCAAAAAAGGTATGCAAGCCTCTCCGGACGGTGTTGCCAAGTACCTGTCAGAGAATGCTGACGCCCTGTAATGGCCGTCGCACTCTGTTTGAAAAACCGGCGTCTTTGCGCCGGTTTTTTTATACCTGCGATTTATCTATCCCCTGACATATTGGCCACACTCTTTTCGCCCCTTCTCCTCTTCGCCCCTCGCTGTTCCAAGCTGCCGTTAGCTGACGTACTCGTCGTTTAGGGATGAGATGCTGACCCTGGGGCTGGAAACGGGATGTGCCCACAGACAGATAAGAGCTATAAAAAAAGCGCGCCATAGGCGGCGCGCTCAGTTCACAAGCAGAGGCATTATTCCTCAAAGATCCCGAAGTGTTCTTTGGCAAAGCTGACCCGCTGCGCCACACTCATCTTCACTTGGCCCAGCTTCTCGATGGTCTTGAGGTTGGGCACCAGGCCACGACCGTTGGCGATTTGAATGGCCAGACCTGGGCGGGCGTTGAGCTCCAGCAGCATGGGGCCGCGGAACTTGTCCAGCACCATGTCGGTACCGATATAGCCCAGACCCGACATCTCGTAACAGGAGGCAGCGAGGGTGAGCAGAGTATCCCAGTGGGGCACCTTGAGCTCATAGAGGTCGAGACCTGTATCAGGATGGTGTCGCAACGGATTGCCAAACTGCACCGCCCGCAGCGCGCGGCCAGTACGTAGGCACAGACCCACTCCCACGGCGCCCTGGTGCAGGTTTGCCTTGCCGTCGGAGGCAGAGGTTGAGAGACGCATCATCGCCATCACCGGGAACCCCTTGAAGATGATCACCCGGGCATCGGGCACCCCTTCAAAGGAGTAGCCGTCGAACACGTCATCGAAGTTGATGAGGCCTTCGACCAGCGCTACGTCCGGCTTGCCCCCCAGCGAATAGAGTCCAGCAAGAATGTTGGAGACATGGCGCTCCAGATCCTGGCCGTTGCTGGCGCTGCCGTTGGGCTTGTAGAAGAGACCCTCTTCCTGGCGCAGGATCACCAGGATCCCCTTGCCGCCCGAGCCTCGAGCCGGCTTGATACAGAAGCCAGGCCAATCCTTCACCAGCTCGGTGATACGACCCACGTCGTGCTGGGCTCGGATGGTGCCGATCAGCTCGGGCACCGTCACGCCCGCATCCAGCGCGATACGCTTGGTTTGCAGCTTGTCATCCACCAGCGGATAGAGGCTGCGCGGATTGTAGCGGCTGATATAGGAGTGGTTGCGCTTGTTCATGCCGAGGATACCTGCCTGCGACAGGCTCCACGGGGTAGTGTACTTTTCCCAGAACCACATCTGTTACTTGTCCTTACCCGGGGTGGCGCCAGACTTGATCTCGTCCACCAGCGGCTTGAAGCGTTTGAGTTCGCTCAGCTTGTAGCCGGTGTAGTTACCCATCAACAGCACGGTCGCCATCAGCACCAGCTGCAGGCCGAGGAAGTTGAATGTGAGGTGACGGATCAATTCGTTATCCATAGCCAGATAGGCGATGATGGCCACCAGCAGGGAGCCACCGCCCTGACGGAATACCTCTTTCGGGCCCTCTTCTTCCCACAGGATGGACATCCGCTCGATAGTCCAGGAGAGGATGATCATCGGGAAGAAGGTGATCTTCATACCGTCGGTCAGCCCCAGCTTGAAGGCAAAGGCGGAGAAGATACCGATCATCGAGATCACCATGATGATGATGGCCGATATTCGGGCGACCAGCAGCAGGTTGAGCCGCGACAGGTAGGAGCGGATCACCAGACCGGTGCCGACGATCAGCAGGAAACCTACCAGACCGGTGATCAGCTGGGTCTGGATAAAGGCGACCGCGATCAGCACCGGCATAAAGGTACCCGAGGTCTTGATGCCGACGATGACGCGCAAGAACACCACCATCAGCACACCGATGGGGATCAGCAGCAAGCCCTTGAACAAGGTCTGCTCTTCCAGCGGCAGGCTATGGATGGAGAAGTTCATCATCTCTGATTTTTCAAACTTCTGGGCCAGTGCCACGCTGACCGGCTGCTCCTGCTCGATCATCGAGAAGCTGACACGGGAGTTGTGACCACCTGTCACATCCAGCAGGGCGCCGGAGTTATACTCCCACAGCAGCAGGTTGGCAGGACGACCCTGTTCACCGGTTTGCGGGTTGAACAGCTTGTAGTCGGTCGGGCTGTTGAACACCTGCAGGTAATCGACCAGCTCCTGACGACGGCGACCATCTTCCAGATTCAGGGCATGCACTACGCGGGTCGGCACATCAGCATTGTTGAGCAACTCGGCGATCAGGTTGGCGCGGCTCTTGTGCTTTTTCAGTAGCTCGGCGTTCTGCTCCTGCTTTTCGATCTCCTTGATGATCTCGCGGGTCAGGGTATAGCCGTCAGCAGAGCGCTCCTGGGCGCGCTCCAGGATCTGCTTCATCGCAGTGGCATAGGGCTCACTCTCGATCTGCTTTTCGATAGCGGGCGGCTGCGGGTTGGCGGCCGGCTTGGCGTGGGCATCCGCCATCATGTCGACGCGATAGTAGAGCTCCTGACGGCCGGTAGCACTGCGGATCGACCATTCGGCACGGGCATCGCCATCCTTCTCGACAAAGGAGAGGCCGTAGCCGGGGCTGGCGGCGTTCTCGTTCATCAGGGTGAAACCGGGCTGGGTGCCCGGGATAGCCAGGGAGGCGATCACTGGCTCACCGGTAGCTTCGAACTCCAGTTTGGCTTCGATGGACCAGATCTGGCGCTTTTCACCGGGCGTCAGCGGCACATCCAACGCGATATGGTGATAGATCGTCATCCCCAGGCCGACAATGTACAGCAGGGCTACCAGCAAATAGAACGGCTTACGGGAAACCATGGATTATTTCACATCCTTGAGCTTGGGTTTGGGTTGGATATATTCGCGGGCCACATCAACCACGGCGATGTCTTTCAAAAATTCGCGACCCAGCAGCACCGGGAAGGTCATATCGCTGCGGTCTTTCAGGGTAAATTCGGCTTTCTCGGTCATGTCGCCAATGCGCACGGCCAGACGCACCACCGGACGGCGGTCCAGATCATCGGCAGAGGCCTGACGCACCCGCACGTGACGTACCAGCGGCGCTTCGATCTGGATCTTGTCGTCCACATCCTGATGGCTCAGGAAGAAGCGCACCCAGTTTTTGCCGTTGCGCTCGAAAATGGTGATCTCCTGCGCACTGATGGAGGAGGTGGTCGCACCGGTATCGACCCGGGCCTGGAAGGCGTCGTTGGCGGCATCAACCCAGATCCACTCCGCTTCACCGACCATCAGCTTGCCATCGATGGTGTGGCCCTGATTGGGGGCCGGGCACTTCTCGGTGGGGATCGCCATCGGTTTGGGCGGCTCGGAGGGGAGAGCTGCGAGCTTGTGGTCTACTTGCTTGACGGACTCTTTCATATTGGTGACATCTGTGTTGAGCTGAACCAGCAGGTGCTGTTGCTGCACATACTGCTTCTGTTGCTGTTCCATGGATGTTTGCAGGCGCTGCTCGCTCTGGCTCAGCTCGCTACGAAGCTCGGCCAGTGTCAGAGCGGGAACCTGAGGCGTTTTTTCCATATTGACACACCCGCCGAGACTGAGCAGGGAGAGCAGGGTCATTCCTTTTAATTTGCTTTTCATGTCATTCATTTAACTGTGCTTCCTGGAATTGGGTCAGTGTAACTTCCACAAGCGCCACCGGCTAGTCTTTGGCCTTGCGGGCAATCAGTACGGCACGTTTCGGCGCCGGGTGTCCTTCTACCGTGAGTGCCGGATTGTCTGGATCCAGATAGTCACTTAGGGATTCATTAATCATCCAGTCGGTACGACGCTGTTCGTCGGTGCTGGTCATATTCTCGTCTACTATCCGCACGTCGGTGAAGCCGCAGCGCTCGACCCACAGCTTGAGGGCGCGGCTTGAGGGAATAAACCAGACGTTGCGCATCTTGCCGTAACGGTCGGTGGGCATCAGCACGTCGTTGACCCCGCCGTCGATCACCAGGGTCTCCAGCACCAGTTCGCCATCATCTTTCAATTGATTGCGCAGCTGCTCGATGTGCTCGATGGGAGATTTGCGGTGATAGAGCACCCCCATGGAGAAGACGGTGTCAAAAGCGCGCAGCTCCGGCAGCTCCTGAATGCCGAGCGGCAACAGGTGGGCGCGTTGATCATTGCCCGCGAAGTGGCGAATGGCCTCGAACTGGCAGAGAAACAGCGGACTCGGATCGATGCCGACCGCCAGCTTGGCTCCTTCACCCACCATACGCCAGAGGTGGTAGCCGCTGCCGCAACCCACATCCAGCACGTAACGGCCTTCGAGCGGGCTGATATGGGGCAGCACCCGATCCCACTTCCAGTCGGAGCGCCATTCGGTATCGATGTGGATGCCATGCACGGTGAACGGCCCCTTGCGCCAGGGCATAAAGTGGCGCAGCAGGCTCTCGACCTTCTTGCGCTCCCCTTCGCCCAGGCTCTCGGCCGAGCCTATCTCGACCCGGCTTTTCAGCTCGATGTTGCCGGGGGAGACCACCGGTAGCTTGTTGAGGGCGCGGTTCCAGCGCGGCAGATCGCCATGCTGGTTGTCATGTTGCCAGGCGTGCAGCTGGGCGGGCAGGGTATGCAGCCAGTGGCTCAGCCGGTTTTTGGCAATCAGTTGATAGAAATTGGCAAAGTCGATCATGGCTGGGCGTCGCTGGATTTGATGGCAATCATGGAGCCGAAGTTGAAGCACTGGAACCAGAGATCCTGATGGATGAAACCGGCGTCGTGCAGGCGGGCGCGGTGGGTCTCCAGGCTGTCGGTGCGCATCACGTTCTCAAGGGCAGTGCGTTTCTGGCTGATCTCCAGCTCGCTATAGCCGTTGGCCCGCTTGAAGTCGAGGTGCAGATCGATGAGCAGCTCGTTGACCGGCTCATCCTCGAAACGGAACTTCTCGCTCAGGATCAGGATCCCGCCCGGGCGCAAACCGTCGTGAATGCGCTGGATCAGGGCTGCCCGTTTCTCGGGCTCGACAAACTGCAGGGTGAAGTTGAGCACCACCACGGAAGCGTTCTCAATCTCGATGTCGCAGATATCCGCCTCCACCAGCTCCACCGGCACCTCGGATTTGAAACCGGAGAGGTGGGCGCGGGCGCGCTCGATCATCGGGTGGGAGAGGTCCACCGCGGTAATGCGGCAGCCGGGCTGGCTGATATGGCGACGCATCGCCTGGGTGGCGGCGCCGAGCGAACAGCCGAGATCATAGAGACGGCTCTCGGGTTGAGCGTAGCGGGCGGCCATCATGCCGATGGCTGAGATGATGTTGCTGTAACCCGGCACCGAGCGCTGGATCATATCGGGAAATACGTCGACGACCTGTTCGTCAAAACAAAAGTCGCCCAATCGGGCGATCGGGGCGGCAAAAATTTGGTCTTTGGTCTGCATGCTGGCGCAACCTGACAGCCGGCATATCGGCCGACTGCTTTGTTCAATTGAATCGTTGGGGGGCACCCGTCTGGGGGTGGCTCATCACCTGTTTACGAACGGGGTAGTCGGTCATGAGCTCCTGGTGACCGGTCCTGTTCGTAGGGGTCATCTCCGGACCCTTATCCAGAGCCGAGTCATTTGTTACCACTGATTAACAGTAACGGTGACAGGGCTCCTTGCATGGGGCGCTAGTGTAGAGGATTGACGGCCATTTGTCTTGACGCCGGGCCCTGCCAAACCACAAAAATCGCCCTTTTTTTACTGCGTTTTCGGGGGGCTGCGAGGGTTGCTTGTGCCACTGGTTAAAAGCGCAGCACTCCCTGCCGTGCGCGATCGTTTTCCCCCCGCCAGGGGGCCATCTCCTGCCCCAGCAGACGACTCACCTGACGGGCCAGCTCGGGGGCTTGAGTGTTGTCGGCCGTGTGGATGTAGAGGTAAAGATCCTTGCCTTCGGAAAGCCACTGGCGCCAGTGGGGGAGCCAACTGGGCAGGAAGGGGTGATTGGCCGCCGGATCCGGCAGGCCGATAAAGCGCACCATGGGAGCGTTGGCGGTGGCCAGCAGATGTACCGGCAGGCGTGGCTTCTTGCCCTGGGCATCGACAAGGGATGGCGTGGTTGCTGGCACCGAGAAGAGTGGCCGGCTGTCGAGCATCACCCGGTTCACTCCCTGTTCCATCAGCAGCCGGTTTAATGCCCGCTCGGCCTCCCCCTTGGCGAAGAAGTCGGGATGACGCACTTCGAGGGCGTAGCGAAACGCCCGTGGCAGCCGCTCGATAAAGGCCGCCAGTCTGGCCAACCCCTGTGGCCCGAAACGGGCGGGCAACTGCAGGGTGAGCAGCCCCAGCTTGTCGTGCAGCGGGGCAAGCAGGCGAATAAAGTCGGCAACCTGTTTGTCTGTGCTCACCAAATCGCTCTGGTGGCTGATGTTTTGCGGAAACTTGAAGTTGAAACGAAAGTGATCGGGCACCGCATCGGCCCAGCGCTGTACCGTGTTCGGTGTCGGCTGGGCGTAGAAGGTGGTGTTACCCTCCACCGAGTTGAAGACGGTCGCATAGTGGGCGAGGTGTTCGGCAGGCTTGGCGCCAAGGCCCAGCAACTGGCCTGGCCAGCTGGGGTGGGACCACTGCGGCAGGCCCAAATAGAGGCTCATGATGGCTATTCTCTTCGCTCTTGGTGCATTCGTGCCGATTTTTTGCCCGCTTTTTGCCATCGAGTGCAAAAAACTGGCGAAAGGAGGCTGCTGGCCATTTTACCCAAAAGGGGGTTTTCCTCTATAATGCCAGCCCTTTTGTTTTTCAATTTCTTGTGACCCATGCCTATCTACGAATATCGTTGCGACGTCTGTGGCCATGAATTGGCAAAACTGCAAAAGCTTTCCGATGCCCCCCTGACCGACTGTCCGGCCTGTAGCAAGCCGAATCTGGTCAAGCTGATATCGGCGGCAGGCTTCCGGCTCAAGGGAACCGGATGGTACGAGACTGATTTCAAACCGGGTAAGAAAAAGAATCTGGCCAGCTGTGAGACAGACGGTGCTTGCCAGTCGTGCCCGGCGGCCCAAGGTTAACCGTCTCTCTACAATTTCGAAGGAAGAAGTCCATGCGCTCTATCTATTGCGGACAGGTCAATGAGGCCCATGCAGGGCAGACCATTACATTGTGCGGTTGGGTTCATCGTCGTCGTGATCTCGGCGGTCTGATCTTTATCGATATGCGCGACCGGGAAGGGATCGTTCAGGTGTTCTTCGATCCGGACAAGCCGGAGGCGTTCGCGCTGGCCTCCGAGCTGCGCGGCGAGTTCTGCATCCAGGTGACAGGTGTAGTGCGCACCCGTCCCGAGTCCCAGCGCAACAGCGACATGGCCACTGGCGCCATCGAAGTGTTCGCCCACGAACTCAACATCATCAACCGTGCCGAGCCGCTGCCGCTGGACTTCAATCAGGTCAACAGCGAAGAGATCAGCCTCAAGTATCGCTACCTGGATTTGCGTCGTCCCGAGATGGCCAAGTACCTGAAGACCCGTGCCAAGGCCAGCGCCTTCGTACGCCGCTTCATGGACGAGCACGGCTTCCTCGATATCGAGACCCCGATGCTGACCAAGGCCACCCCAGAAGGTGCCCGTGACTATCTGGTGCCGAGCCGCGTGCACAAGGGCAAGTTCTACGCTCTGCCGCAATCACCCCAGCTGTTCAAGCAGTTGCTGATGATGTCCGGCTTCGATCGCTACTACCAGATCGTCAAGTGCTTCCGTGACGAAGACCTGCGTGCCGACCGCCAGCCGGAATTCACCCAGATCGACGTGGAGACCTCCTTCATGACCGCGCCGCAGGTGCGTGAAGTGATGGAAGAGATGATCCGCAAACTGTGGCTGCACATCCTGAACGTGGATCTGGGCGACTTCCCGATCATGACCTTCGACGAAGCCATGCGTCGCTACGGCTCCGACAAGCCGGACCTGCGTCTGCCAATGGAGCTGGTTGATGTGGCTGATCTGCTGACTACTGTCGAGTTCGCCGTGTTCGCGGGCCCCGCCAACGATCCGAAAGGCCGTGTGGCTGCCCTGAAAGTCCCGGGCGGTGCCGAGCTCTCTCGCAAGCAGATCGACGAATACACCAAGTTTGTCGGCATCTACGGTGCCAAGGGCCTGGCCTGGATGAAGGTCAATGAAGCGGCCAATGGTATCGAAGGCGTGCAGTCTCCGGTTGCCAAGTTCCTCTCTGACGCCATCGTGCGCGAGATCCTGGCCCGTACCGGCGCAGCCGACGGCGACATCATCTTCTTTGGCGCTGACAGCAAGAAAGTGGTTTGCGATGCCATGGGCGCCCTGCGTCTGAAAGTGGGTCGCGATCTGGGCCTGCTGGAGAACAGCTGGAAACCGCTGTGGGTCATCGACTTCCCGATGTTCGAGGAAGATGGTGAAGGTGGTCTGGCCGCCATGCACCACCCGTTCACCGCGCCGAGCAACATGAGCCCGGCCGAGCTGAAAGCCAACCCTGTGGGTGCTTACGCCAACGCCTACGACATGGTGATCAACGGCTACGAAGTGGGTGGTGGCTCTGTCCGTATCCACAACAGCGAGATGCAGTCCACCGTGTTCGACATCCTGGGTATCACCCCGGCCGAGCAGCGCCTGAAGTTCGGCTTCCTGCTGGATGCCCTGAAGTACGGTACCCCGCCGCACGCCGGTCTGGCCTTCGGTCTGGACCGTCTCAGCATGCTGCTGACCGGCACCGAAAACATTCGGGACGTCATCGCCTTCCCGAAAACGACCGCGGCCGCCTGTCTGATGACAGACGCCCCCAGCCTTGCCAATGCCGCCCAACTGGGTGAGCTGGCGATTGCAACCACCGTCAAGGGCGACGAGTAAGCCGATACCGGCACCGGAGGCCGCCGCCGTGCGGCCTCTGTGTTTCCCTTGGGTTAGTCATGATCAGTGTTACTGACATTTAAAAAATAACGGAGAGTCTCTATGGCAGGTCACAGTAAATGGGCCAACATCAAACACCGCAAGGCCGCTCAGGACGCCAAGCGTGGCAAGATCTTCACCAAACTGATCCGCGAAATCACTACCTCCGCGCGTCTGGGTGATGCCGATCCCGCCAACAACCCGCGTCTGCGTGCTGCGGTGACTGCCGCCCTGACCAACAACATGACCCGCGACACCATCAACCGTGCCATTCAGCGTGGCGCCGGTGGTGGCGATGGCGAACAGCTCGAGACCATCGTATACGAAGGTTACGGCCCGGCTGGCTCTGCCGTGATGGTAGAGTGCCTGACCGACAACCGTAACCGTACCGTAGCCGAAGTGCGCCACGCCTTCAGCAAGTGCGGTGGCAACCTGGGTACCGACGGCTCCGTTGCCTATCTGTTCAGCAAGAAAGGTCTGCTGACTTTCGTGGGCGTAGACGAAGATGCCCTGATGGATGCCGCGCTCGAAGCGGGCGCCGATGACGTGGTCACCGAAGAGGATGGCACTATCGAGGTGTACACCACCCCGAACGACTTCGGTACCGTGCTGGACGGTCTGGAAGCTGCCGGCTTCAAGGCCCAGAGCGCCGAAGTGACCATGATCCCCTCCACCGAAGCGGAGCTGGATGCAGAGACTGCACCCAAGCTGATGCGTCTGATCGACATGCTGGAAGATCTGGACGACGTGCAAGAGGTGTATCACAACGGCTCCATCTCCGATGAAGTCGCTGCGACCCTCTGATCGCTGAATCGTGCTCTCCCGATGGCAGCCTGATGGCTGCCATTTTTTTATCTTTGCATCGTGGCAACTACTGATGTGTCGGTTGAGCAATCGGCGCAACAACTCTCTTCACTGACAATCTTTCCCGCTTTCTCTGCGAATTATCATTGCTCTGTCTCTGCCAGTCGGTTGGCCCTGTACGTATGCCAGTCGCAGTTCTGCTGCATTGCGTTAGCGAGGCTCCGCTTATTCTGTTTATCACACCTTTAGCTCTTGAGATGGCGTTGACTGCTCACATCTGCCCGTCAGGGTAATTGTGTTGCGGGTAGGGGGAGGAGGTGATGGGACGTGCTCTTGTTATCACAGGTGGCCCATCAATACAGAGTCACAGGTTGGGATATCGATAGCGGATTGGCTGGGACGAGTTGGTTGGTTGGTTGGTTGGTTGGTTGGTTGGTTGGTTGGTTGGTTGGTTGGTTGGTTGGTTGGTTGGTTGGTTGGTTGG